>NZ_CADCWT010000150.1 GCF_902806485.1 Candidatus Frankia alpina
CCACCGCCGCCGTCACACTCCGCGATCACCACCATGACCGCGGCCACGTGACACGGTCATGCAGATTCCGCGGGACCGCCCCCGACCCGGCCGCGTCCCACCTCCACCCGACGATCAAGGTGTTCCGCGGAACCGGAACTGGGCAGAATCCACTCCAGTCCGACCCGGTGAATTAAAGATCAGTAGCTGCCCGAGCCGCGGCTGGTGGTTGGCGGCGATGTCGACACCCCGGTGGGGACAGGGGTGTTGGCGCCTTTCTGCAGGGTCGGGGCCAGGGTCATGGTGCCTTCCGCGGGTCGGGGCGGCGGCTGGTCCGCCGGCCGCCGTCGACATGCCTGCGTGGAAGGTCGACATGTCTGCGTGGAAGAATGTATGCCGATCGGCCCGGAACGGCGGCCGGTCCTGACATTTCGGGCCGGTGGTGGGTCGCGCTGGGGGCGCGGCGCCACGTGTGGCAGAGTTTCGCCTCATGACGCGGTCCGTCACGACGCGCAGGTCAACTGTGGGGCGCCGCGCCGCCCGCACGGCGGTGGTGCTGGGTGCCACGGCGGGGCTCACCTACAGCCTGCCCTCGCTGGCCACGCTGCGCCGGCTGCGGCTGCGGGTCACCCCGCACCTCGCCGGGATCGGCGCCGCCGACCACGTCGCGCTCACCTTCGACGACGGGCCCGACCCCGTCTCGACCCCCCAGTTCCTCGAGGTGCTCGCCGAGCTCGACGTCCAGGCGACGTTCTTCGTCCTCGGCAGCCTGCTGGCGGACTCACCGGCCCTGGCCCGGGAGATGGTCGCCGCCGGTCACGAGCTCGCCGTGCACGGCTGGGACCACCGCCCGATGCTGCTGCGCGGCCCGCGGTCCACCCGCTACCAGCTCGAGCGCACCCGTGACCTGGTCGCCGAGGTCACCGGCCGCGCCCCCCGATTCGTCCGGCCGCCGCACGGCATCCTGTCCGCCGGACTGCTCGTCGCCGCCCGTGACCTGGAGCTGACGCCGGTGCTGTGGTCGGCGTGGGGCCGGGACTGGACCGCCGAGGCGACCCCGCGCAGCGTCCTGGCCACCCTCGCCCCCGACCTGCACGGTGGGGCCACCGTGCTGCTGCACGACTGCGACTGCACCTCGGCGCCCGGAGCCTGGCGCAGCGCGCTGGGCGCCCTGCCGGAGATCGCCGCCCGCTGCGACGACGCCGGCCTGCGCCTCGGCCCCCTCGCCGAGCACGGCCTGCCCGCCCCCGGGCCCTAACCGCCGCCGCCTGCCTGAGTATCACCCGGCCGTGGGCCCGCTACCAGGCGTGGACGATCGCCCTTCCCTCGCCGGCATCCGGCCAGAACGAGGGGTCCGCCCCGTCGAGCAGCTCCCGCACGGACCCGGCCGAGCGCGCCCAACGCGGCGAAGGCGAGTGCGCCGCCGGTCGAGATACGGGCGACGCCGAGCTCGGTGAGCTCCGCGATGCCCGGCCCACCCGGCATCAGCAGGACGTTGACCGGGCGGTCGAGCTCCGCAAGCACGCTGCGGATGTCCTGCGCGCGCCGCAGCCCCGGGGCGTAGAGGACGTCGGCGCCGGCCTGCTGGTAACGCTGCAACCGGCCGATCGTGTCGGCGAGGTCGTCCCGCCCGTGCAGGTGGTTCTCGGCGCGGGCGGTGAGGACGACTCGCCCGGCCGCTGCCTCGACAGCGGCGGCGATCCGGTCGGTGGCCAGGCCGAGCTCGTGGATCGAGCCCTGCCGGCCGCCGGTGAAGTCCTCGATCGAGCATCCGGCGAGCCCCGCGTCCACCGCGGCCCGCACCGTCGCCGCGACCTCGGCCGGCTCGGTGCCGAAACCGTTCTCCAGATCCGCGGAGACCGGCACGTCCACCGCGGCGGCGTGCGCGGCGGCGTGCCCGATCGTCTCCTCGCGGGTCACCGACTGGTCGAGCCGGCCGAGTGTGCCGGCGAACCCGGCGCTCGTCGTCCCCACCGCCTGGCAGCCGACCGCGACGAGCACCCGCGCCGCCCCCGCGTCCCAGGCATTCGGCATGATCAGCGGCGCCCCGGGGCGGTGCAACTCCCGAAACCGCTCGGCCCGCCCAGCCGCGGCCGTGGTTGTCACGGCGCCGTCACCCCTCGGGCTCCGATCCGGGCGCGATCGGGCTGGATCGCGACGGACAGCCGCCGGGCACAGATCCTCACCCGCTCAGCGTAGCGGAGCAGGTCCGCCAGCATGGCTGCGTTCCGTAACCGGACTATGTCTACGTCAGTGGACACATAGCGGCCAGTCGATGCCTGCCCGTGAATGGCGACGGGTCGGGTCTCCCTATTTGTGGCGACATCCAACGCGAACGTGACGGATAATGCCAAAGTTGCGGATCGACGTCGGATGGTGGATGCCCGGCTTCACCTTCCCGAGGCCCTCTGGTCGTCGAGGAGGTCAGCCGCCTGTCATGGCCCGATTCCAACCGACACCAGTCATGCACTTCACCCACCTCGATCATCTGGCCACGATCATGCGGGAGGGATTGTTGTCGGACACCGAGGTCCGACGGCGGGGCCTGCTGCGAACCGAGGTGGGCAACCAGGGCATCAAGCGCAGGCGCCGGGAGCGGTGTGTGCGAGTGCCGCCAGGTGGGGTCGTGGCCGACTATGTGCCCTTCTACTTCGCGCCGTGCAGCCCGATGATGTACGTCATCCACCAGGGCGGGGTCCCCACGTACGACGGAGGCTGCGATGACCTGGTGTACCTGGTCACCACGATCAGGCAAATCGCCGAGCTGGGACTGGCGCGGGTGTACACCGATCGGAACGCGGTCCTGCGGCCGGTCCGTTTCACCATCGACGACGGCGAGCTCGACTCACTCATCGACTGGGACCTCATGCAGGCGAAGATGTGGGCGGACACCGAGGCGGAACCTGACCGCAAGCAGCGCAGGATGGCCGAGTGTCTGGTCCACGAGCGGGTGCCGGGGGTGGCCTTCACCGAGGTCGTGGCACGGACGCCGGACCACGAGCGCCGCGCCCGTGCGGTGCTCGATACCGTAGGGGCGAAAGCGCGGGTAGTTGTCAGACCCGACTGGTACTTCTAGGGCATGAGGCGACGTTCATGATCACCGAGGCGGCCGGCAACCTGCTTCAAGCCGATGTCGATGCGCTGGTCAACACTGTGAACACCGCGGGTGTGATGGGCAAGGGCATCGCCCTGCAGTTTCGGCGTGCCTACCCCGAGATGTTCGTCGCCTACCAGGACGCGGCCAAGGCCGGCCAGCTCGAGCTCGGCCGCATGCACGTCTGGCCGACCGGCTCGTTCACCGGACCGCGATACGTGATCAATTTCCCGACCAAGGGGCACTGGCGATCCCGGTCCCGTCTCACCGATGTCGAGCGCGGGCTGGGGGACCTGGTTCGGGTCGTCGGCGAGCTGAATGTCCGGTCGCTCGCAGTGCCGCCGCTGGGCTGTGGCCACGGCGGGCTGGACTGGCAGCAGGTCGAGCCGCGGATCCGCGCCGCCTTCGGGGATCTCGATCAGGACGTGCACGTTCTTCTCTATCCCCCGGAAGGACCTCCACTCGCGGTCGCGTCGCATGCACAGCCGAGCGATCGTCGGTGACGCCGTCGCGGGCGGCGCTGGCGCGCGTTCCGGGACGGCCAGGTGGCCGGGAGACTGTGCGCCCCCCGGCCGATGCCCGACCGGGTCCGGAGTAGTCGTCTGGCTTCGAGGTGTCCCTCAGACCTCGGGGTAGAGGGAGTAGCTGGGGAAGTTGCCGACGAGGCGTTCGTTGGGGTCGGGCCCGACGGTGACGGCCCTGGCGAGGTGGGCGCCGCCGACGAACGCGCCCTTCCAGGATGCGCCGCGTCCGCCGAACGGTTCGTCGCGGTCGCCGCGGGAGCGTGGCTTGTTGACGCCGACCTTGAACGCCTGCAGCTCGCCGGCGAGGCGGCGGGCGTATGACTCGTCATCGCAGGCCAGGGAGGCGACCAGCGCGCCGTTGGAGGCGTCCATGGCGGCCAGCAGCTCGGCCTCGGAGTCGACGACGACGATCGTGTCGATCGGCCCGAACGGCTCGGCGTGGTGCAGCGCGCTGGCGGCGGGCGGGTGCAGGATCGCCACCGGCGGGACGTAGGCGGAGGTGTCCTGGCCGGGGATGAACCGGCCGTCGGCGAGGTCGCCGCGGTAGAGCGGCACGCCGCCCTTGGCGATCGCCTCGTCGACCTTCGCAGCGAGTTCCGTGGCCTTGTCGGTGGTGATGACGGGACCGTAGTCCAGCTCGGGTAGCGGGTCGGCGTCGTCGGCGACGGCGAGTGGATGGCCGAACCGGACCCCGGCGACCACCGGCAGGTACATCTCGAGGAAGCGGTCGAAGAGCTGGCGCTGGACGACGTAGCGGGGGTAGGCGGTGCAGCGCTGCTTGCCGTACTCGAAGCCCTTGCGCAGGTGGGCGGCGAGGGTGTCCCACTGGGAGAAGTCCCAGATGCCCCAGGCGTTGAGCCCCTCCTGCTCGAGGAAGTGGCGCTTTCCGGTGTCGACGAGGGCGGCGGCGACCTGCCCGCCGGCGGAGCGGCCGCCGACGAACGCCAGGCAGCCGATCTCCGGGGCGCGCACCAGCGCCGAGGACAGCCGCGAGCCCGACCCGCTCACCAGCGAGACCGGCAGGCCCTCCCGGCGGGCCAGGGCGCTGGCCAGGGTCAGGCAGGCGGCGCCGCCGTCGGTGGGGGTCTTCGCGATCGTGCCGTTGCCGGCGAGGATCTGGACCAGCATGGCGTGCATGAGCACGCTCATCGGGTAGTTCCAGCTCGCGATGTTGCTGACCGGGCCGGGCAGGGGGCCGCGGCCGGCGATCATGTCGTCGATCTCGTCGAGGTACCAGCGGACGCCGTCGAGGGCACGGTCGACGTCGGTGAGGGCGAGGCGCCAGGGCTTGCCGATCTCCCAGACGAGCAGCAGCGCCAGCAGTTCGCGGTGGGTGTCCATCGCGTCGACCGCGGCGCGGACGCGGGCCTTGCGCTCGGCCAGTGCCACGTCGCGCCATTCCTTGTGGTCGTCGAGGGCAGCCCTGATCGCCTCGTGCGCCTCCTCCTGGCCCAGCATGGGCGGTCCGGCGATCGGCGAGCCGTCGACGGGGGAGAGGCTGTGCAGGGAATTGCCGGTGCGGCGCCACTCGCCGCCCCACAGGTTGCGCAGGCGGTCGGAGTCGAACGCCTCCGGGGCGATCTCGTGGCAACGGGCGAACGCTTCGGACCAGGTCGTACCCGGCTTGATGTGGAGTCGCGGCTGAGGGGTGCTGATGGTCGCGGCCATACACATGAGATTGAGGGTCAACCGCCGCACGCGCCAGTAGAAGAGTGACGCATACCGTACATCTGATAATTCGATCGACCGCAGATAACGGTACCCACCGATTGACGGCCAGTAAATTGGCGTGACGAGCGCTCATTACGTGACCCGGACGCCGACCCTCCGATTGCCGCGCCCGCGCCCGGCCGTGGCACCCTGGTCGGACAACAACCCCCTGACCGGCCGAAACTGCTGCCGTTCCAGTGCCGAAGCCGGCGAAACGCGGTGACGGAGACCGTTCACCGCGTATTATTTCCGGCATGTCGGATGCGTTAATGGGGGGAGACGCGGGCGTCACTCGGGCGCTGTCACGACCTCTGGTGTGTACCTCATCACGTAGAGTGGAAGGGTGTCCGAACCATCTTTCGTTCGCGTCCGCGTCGTCGCCCGGACGATCCGATCCTGATTCCCGGATGTGTGATGACGGCCAGTGTCGTGCCGCCGTCGGCTGCTGAAGCCGACCCTGTCGAGGGCTCCGTACCGATCCGGGTCCTCGTTGTAGACGATCATGAGCTTTTTCTTCAGGGCCTGCAGACGGTCCTGGAGATCGAGGAGGACATCAGCGTCGTCGGCCGCGCCGGTGACGGCCAGGAGGCACTGACCCTGGCCTCCGGCACCTCGCCGGACATCGTGCTGATGGATGTCCGCATGCCCGGCCGGGACGGGATCGCCGCAGCCGGGGCGATCAAGCGGGCGATGCCGCGCACCCGGATCGTCATGCTCACCGTATCGGACGAGGAGTCCGACCTGTTCGAGGCGATCAAGGCGGGTGCCGTCGGGTACCTGCTCAAGTCGATCCCGCCGCACGAGGTGGCCGACGCCGTCCGCGCCGTGCACAACGGGCAGAGTCTGATCAGCCCGTCGATGGCGTCGAAGCTGATGGTCGAGTTCGCCACGATGGCCCGCGGAACCGAGGACCGCCCTCGCGTGCACGCCCCGCACCTGACCGCCCGCGAACTCGAGGTGCTCAAGCTCGTCGCGGAGGGCCGGGCGAACCGCGAGATCGCCCGCAAGCTGTTCATCAGCGAGAACACGGTCAAAAACCACGTGCGCAACATCCTGGACAAGCTCCAGCTGCACTCGCGGATGGAGGCCGTCATGTACGCGGTGCGCCAGGGCCTGTTCGACATCGAGTGATGCCCTGACGCAAGAAGGGCACATGCTGATCCACATTTAGATCAACATGTGCTCTGTGCTGGGGTGGGTGACGGGACTTGAACCCGCGACCACCGGGACCACAACCCGGTGCTCTACCAGCTGAGCTACACCCACCATGACCAATGACCACGCCTGGGGCGACCGATCGGGACGCGCCGGCAATCCCTTACCGGCATGGATCCCGAGTGTGCCGCCTGGGGCATCTCACCGAGCGAAGCCATCGTACCGGTCGAGGTCGCCTCGTGGGCAGGGGGGTCGCCGGTGACGTGGGCATCACGTTGCGTTTGCGCGGTCCGGGGCGGTCGACGGGGTGCCCTCCACCGCGGCGCCGTCGGGGGGCGTCGTCGGGGCGGGGGTGCCGGCGGGGAGCGCGGCGAGGATGGCGTCGGTCTGGGCGCGGACCTCGGCCGCGATCGTCCGGGCCTGCTCCGTGCCGGGACCGGGCGGCGGCACGAACAGCGCCCGCCGGTAGTAGCGCAGCTCCTCGATGCTTTCCTGGATGTCGGCCAGCGCCCGGTGGCCGCCGCGCTTGACCGGCGCGGCGTAGTACGTCCGCACGTACCAGCGCCGGGAGAGCTCCTTGATGGACGAGACGTCGATCATGCGGTAGTGGAGGTGGGCGTCCAGCGACGGCATGTAGCGGGCGAGGAAGGTGCGGTCGGTGGCGATCGAGTTGCCGCACAGCGGCGCCTTGCGCACCTCCGGCACGCGGGCGCGGACGTAGTCGAGGACCTGCGCCTCCGCGTCCACCAGGGGCAGCGTGGAGGCGCGGACGGCGGCGGTCAGGCCGGAGGTCTGGTGCATCTCGCGCACGACGGGCACCATCGCCTCCAGCGCCTCGTCCGGCGCCGAGATGACCAGGTCGATGCCCTCGTCGAGGATGTTTAGCTCACTGTCCGTAACCAAGCAGGCCACTTCCAGCAGCAGATCCGACGCGGCATCCAGGCCCGTCATCTCGCAGTCGATCCACACCAGACGATCCATCCCGCTGACACTAAGGTCTGCGGCCCGCAACGTCACGCGTACCCCCGAGAGTTGCTCGCAAGGTCGAGCAAATGGCGCCAGAGGTCAGCCGGTTGCAGCAATATCGTTACTCACAGTGAACTTGATGGAGATCTGGTCGCTCGCGACTTCGGTCGGGATGGCTGTCAGGGTGTAGTCCCCGTTCGGTACCTCGGTGGTCTGCCATCCGCTGGCATGGGGGTTGAACACGTAGGGCGTCCGCTCCAGGTCCAGCCGGAACGGGGCGATCGGCCCGTTGAGCACGTACTCCAGCGGGCCGTCGTAGTTGGCCGATTCCACCCGGATTACGCGGAAACCCGAGATTCGTTCGCCCGGCTGGATGCCGGCGAAGACGAGCAGCGTGTCGGGCGGCCGCGGGGGGCCGGGGCGAGGAGACGATCGGTGGCGGTGCGGGTGGCCGCGGCCACCGGGTGCGACGCGGGCTGGTTCTTGTCGTACCCGAAGACCAGAATCGGCATGAGTATCAGCGCTGCGAAGAACAGCGCCAAGCCGATCCAACCTCGTCTGAGGGCGTCCACGTTGTCCGGGTCCCTCCGCCACGCCGGCCCATGGGGGGATCCAATCACTCTAATGTGCCGGTTTTCGGCGCTTACCAGCGCCCTTACCTCGGGCGGGCGATCGTGGGCTTGGCGGGCGGCGGGCGATGGGCGGAGAGCGGGCGCCGGGGTGGGAGCCGTCAGCGGGTGCGCCGCCGGCCGGGCGGTCTGCTCGGCGGGCGTGCCTGGCCACGGTTGTCGCGCGGTCGCTGCCGCACCCCTTGTCGTTGGAACCCCAGGATGCGCTGCTGTGCGATGCGCTCCTGCCGAAGACAGCGGCCACTATCCACGCCCCGACCGTAGCCGCGATCGAGGGCGCGCGCCTGCCGCGTCACATGGTGTTTACCTTGTCCACGGCGTGTCGCTTGCGGGCCGTACGCGGACCAGTCCGGGCACACCGGCCCGCGTCAGCACCATCCGCCCAGCTCACGGCGGGCATCCGCCCGTGGTCCGCCCGGCGCCCGGGGGCATCGGGCGGACCACGGTAGGGCCAGGCCGGGATCAGGCGGCCAGGGCCGCGGGGGGCTGCCCGGCCCGCCCCGACGGCCGGCCGTGGCGGTCGGCGTCGAAGGCGGGTTCAAGCGCCAGGTTCAGCACCTCCCGGACGTCGGTCACCAGGTGAACGGTGAGCGCGTCGCGCACCGGGGCGGGCACGTCGTCGAGGTCCGGCCCGTTGCGCTGGGGCAGCAGCACGGTGGTGAGGCCGGCCCGGTGCGCGGCGAGCAGCTTCTGCTTCACCCCGCCGATCGGCAGCACCCGCCCGGTCAGCGACACCTCGCCGGTCATCGCCACCTCCGCCCGGACCGGCCGGCCGGACAGCAGCGACGCGAGCGCCGTCGTCATCGTCACCCCGGCGCTGGGCCCATCCTTCGGCACGGCCCCCGCGGGGACGTGCACGTGGACGCCGCGGTCGGCGAGGTCGCCGACGGGCAGCTCCAGCTCCACCCCGTGCGAGCGCAGGTAGGACAGGGCGATCTGCGCCGACTCCTTCATCACGTCGCCGAGCTGGCCGGTCAGCGTGATGCCCGCACCGCCCGTCTCCGGGTCGGCCAGGGACGCCTCGACGAACAGCACGTCGCCGCCGGCACCCGTGACCGCCAGGCCTGTCGCGACCCCGGGCAGGGCCGTGCGCTCCGCCGACTCCGGGGTGTGCCGGGGCCGGCCGAGGTAACCGGTCAGATTCCCGGCGTCGATCGCGGCCGGCAGCGTGGCCTCGCCGAGCGCCACCCGGGCGACGACCTTGCGCAGCAGCCGGGCGATCGAGCGTTCCAGGTCGCGCACGCCGGCCTCGCGGGTGTACTCCGCGGCCAGCGCGTGCAGGGCGTCGTCGCCGACGGTGACGTCGCCCTCGGTGAGCCCCGCCCGGTCGAGCTGACGGCGCAGCAGGTGGTCGCGGGCGATGACGACCTTCTCGTCCTCGGTGTAGCCGTCGAGTCGGATGAGTTCCATCCGGTCCAGCAGTGGCGCCGGGATGGCCTCCAGCATGTTCGCCGTGGCCAGGAACAGCACGTCGGAAAGGTCCAGCTCCACCTCGAGGTAGTGGTCGCGGAAGGTGTGGTTCTGCTCGGGGTCGAGCACCTCCAGCAGCGCCGCCGTCGGGTCGCCGCGGTAGTCCGCGGCGAGCTTGTCCACCTCGTCCAGCAACACCACCGGGTTCATCGACCCGGCCTCGCGGATCGCCCGCACGATGCGACCCGGCAGCGCCCCGACGTAGGTGCGCCGGTGGCCGCGGATCTCGGCCTCGTCGCGCACGCCGCCGAGCGCCACCCGGACGAACGAGCGGCCCATGGCCTTCGCGATCGACTCGCCGAGCGACGTCTTGCCGACGCCGGGCGGGCCGGCCAGCGCCAGCACCGCGCCGCCACGCCGGCCGCCGACGACCCCGAGGCCCGCGTCCGCACGCCGCCGGCGCACCGCCAGATGCTCGATGACCCGGTCCTTGACGTCGTCGAGCCCGGCATGGTCGGCGTCGAGCACGGCGCGGGCCGCGGTGATGTCGTAGGAATCCTCGGCGCGGACGTTCCACGGCAGGTCGAGGACGGTGTCGAGCCAGGTGCGGATCCAGCCGCCCTCGGGCGAGGACTCGGCCGCGCGCTCCAGCTTGTCGACCTCCTTGAGCGCCGCAGCCCGCACCTTCTCGGGCAGGTCCGCGGCCTCGACCCGGGCCCGGTAGGCAGCCGGCTCAGAGCCGTTCGCTCCATCGGCGCCGCCGCCCGAGCCGTTCAGCTCGGACAGCTCCTTGCGGATGGCCTCGAGCTGGCGGCGCAGGAGGAACTCGCGTTGCTGGCGGTCCATGCCCTCCTGGACGTCGCGGCGGATCGTCTCGGCGACGTCCAGCTCGGCCAGGTGCTCCTTCGTCCAGGTCAGCAGCCGCTCCAGGCGGGTGCCGACCGCCGGCGTGCCGAGCAGCTCGATCTTCTGCGCGGTCGTCAGGTAGGAGCTGTAGCCGGCCGTGTCGGCGAGCGTGGCGGGGTCGGTGATCGCGGCCACCGAGTCGACGACCTGCCAGGCGCCGCGTTGGCGCAGCAGGTCCGTGACCAGCGCTCGGTACTCCTTGGCGAGCTTATCCACCCGGGCGGCCTCGTCGGCTGGGGAGTCGGCGCGGGTGCCGGCCGGGTCATCGAGCGCGCCGAACGGAGCGGCCGCGTCATCGTCGACGACGACCGCGTCCACCCACCGCACGCCCGCACCGCTCCCACCATCGCCGGCAGTGGCATCGCGGGTGCCGCGGCCGGCCGGGGCAGGCCGCACGCCGCCGACGTGGGCCCGCGCCGTGCCACGCACGATCGCCGCCGAGCCGCCGCGCGGCAGCCGGCCGACCTGCTCGATCACCCCGACCGTGGCGACCTCGGCGAGCTCGCCGTCGACGCGGGGAACGAGCAGCACCTCGGCCGGCCGGCCGGCGGCGCGGCTGGCGATCCCCGGCGCGCGGGCGTCGGGGGAGCCGGCTGACCCGCCGGCACGGGCGGCGTCCACGGCTGCTCGGGTCTGCTCGTCGGACATGTCGAGGGAGACGACCATGCCGGGGAGGACGACGGCGTCGTCGAGCGGCAGGACGGGCAACACCCGGATCTGTGGCATGTGGTCCACCCTCACGTGAGGAAGTTGAGTCACCTGGACTTAAGTCCCCTAAGCCTACGGTTGTTCCCGAGGTTGCTCGCCCAGAGCGAACATCCCGATGCCCGTGCGCCCGCGCCCGACTGCCGGCCGCGGGCGTCTCCCTGCTTATCCAGCGGGTTTCGGCTTATCCAGAGAGTTTTGGGACCGATATATCCCTCCGGACAAGCAGAATGGGCGTGTTGGGGTCGGGGTGAGGTCGGGCAAGGTTGGGTGGGATCGGGCGAAGGGGCCGGCGGTGGGAAGGATTGCGGCGGGGGTGTGGTTGTGAGGGCCAGGTAGTTGCATGTACAACTGTCAAGGACGCCGGGACGGGCCCGCCAGGCGGCCGTAAGCAAAGCCAGGAGGACGACATGCCCGCCGACACCGTCCGGCTGCCCCGGCTGGCCGAGCCCGCGCTCGGTGCCGCCGACCGTCCGGTGCGCACGATCACGACCGCACCCAGTGGCTTCGAGGGCGAGGGGTTCCCGGTCCGTCGCGCCTTCGCCGGCGTCCGGCTTCCCGATCTCGACCCGTTCATCCACATGGACGAGATGGGCGCGGTCGACTACGGCCCCGGCGAGCCCAAGGGCACACTGTGGCACCCGCACCGCGGCTTCGAAACCGTCACCTACATGATCGACGGCACGTTCCAGCACCAGGCTCGCACGGCGGTGGCAGCCTCATCACCGACGGCGCGACGCAGTGGATGACCGCCGGGGCGGGCATCCTGCACATCGAGACCCCGCCGGAGGAGCTGGTCGTGCGCGGAGGCCTGTTTCACGGCATTCAGCTCTGGGTGAACCTCCCGGCTTGGGACAAGTTCACCCCGCCGCGTTACCAGAACCTCGAGGCCGGGCAGGTGCAGCTGGTCGCCTCGCCGGACGGTGGCGCGCTGCTGCGGGTCATCGCGGGCGAGGTGGGCGGGTACCGGGGCCCGGGTTCGACGCACACGCCGATCTCCGTCGTCTACGCGACGGTCAGCCCCGGCGCGCGGGTGCACCTGCCCTGGAACCCGGAGTTCAACGCCCTCGTCTACGTCCTGGGCGGCCGCGGTACGGTCGGTCCCGCGGGCCGGCCGATCGAGGCCGGGCAGCTCGCCGTCCTCGGTGCCGGGGATCTGGTGACGGTGGCCGCCGACACGCGGCAGGACGCGGTGACGCCGGCGCTGGAGGTCGTGTTCCTGGGCGGGCGCCCGATCCGCGAGCACGTCGAGGCGTACGGGCCGTTCGTCATGAACACCCGTGCGGAACTCATCCAGGCCGTCGAGGACTTCCAGGCCGGAAAGCTCGGCGTCATCCCCGCCGGCGCGCTCATGCCGCACCGCGGCTGAGAGTAGCTGCCCGGCGCGGCGACGATCACTGAGCTTTTCCCGGTAACGTTTCGTCGCTTTGCGTGATATCAATGTGGTGTTGGTGTGTTGGGTTTCAGGCGGTCC
>NZ_CADCWT010000151.1 GCF_902806485.1 Candidatus Frankia alpina
TTCCGCCATCTCGGCGGAGAGCGCGTGGCGGTCGGCCGACCATCCGCCGGTCCGGGTGTGTTTTCCGGGGGGCGGTCGGGGCTGGCGCGGAGGGGCGCGTCATCCTCTATGCGGTGGCGCGCCGGCCCGACGTCGGTGGCGCCGGGGGTAGCTCGTAGCTGGGTCGGTCGTGGCATGGGGCTCGCGATCGGCGGACCGGAGGAGGAAATGCATGCGTAGGCGCCCGCTCCTGGGAGCGATAGCCCTCGCCGCGGCCGTGACGTTGACCGCCGCGGCTTGTGGGAGCGACAGTGACGGTGGTTCTTCCGCAGATGGAAAGAAAACGATCACCATCGGATTCCAGGGTGTTCTCTCGGGCGACAGCCAACAGCTCGGACTGAACGCCCTTTACGGCGTACGGACCGCGATCGCGGAGGTGAACGCGGACGCGAGCTCGCCGTTCCAGCTCAAGCTCGTCGCGTCCGACGACGGCGGCTCCGCGGACCAGGGCCCCACGGCCGCGCAGAAGCTGATCGACGACTCCAAGGTCGTCGCGGTCGTCGGCCCGATGTTCTCCGGCGCCACCAAGGCCAGCGAGCCCGCCTACACCCAGGCCGGCCTGCTGTCCGTGAGCCCGTCTGCGACGGCTCCCGCGCTGACCACCCTGGGCTTCAAGACCTTCTACCGGGTCATCGCGCCGGACACCGTGCAGGGCAAGGCCGCCGCCGACTACGTGGCCGCCGTCCTGCAGGCGAAGAAGGTCTACTCGCTGGACGACAAGACCGAGTACGGCACCGGCCTGTCCGGCGTCCTGGAGACCGAGCTCAAGACCAAGGGCGTCGCCGTCACCCACGACGGGATCAACCCGACCAAGGACTACACCTCCGAGGCCACGAAGATCATCGCCGCGGCGCCGGACGTCCTGTACTACTCCGGCTACTATCCCGAGCTCGCCCTGCTGTCCAAGGTGCTCAAGGACAAGGGCTTCACCGGCAAGATCGCCAGTGGGGACGGCTCGCTCGACCCGCAGTACGTCGCGCAGGCCGGCGCCGCAGCGGCCGAGGGCACCTACCTCACCTGCCCCTGTGGTGACGCGAACACCGACCCGAAGGCCGCCCCGTTCGTCGCCTCCTTCAAGAAGGTCAACAAGGACGCGAAGCCCGGTACCTACTCCGGTGAGGCGTACGACGCCACGCTCGCGCTCGCGGACGTGTTCAAGAAGCTCGGCACGGACGTGAGCCGAGAGTCGGTTGCGGGCGTCTTCGACGGCGTGAACTTCCAGGGCATCACGAAGACCGTCGCCTTCGAGTCCAACGGCGAGGTCAAGGGTTCCAACGTGTTCGTGTACCAGGTCAAGAACGGCGCGATCGCCGTTCTCGGGAACACAACGGATCTGATCAAGTCCTGACCAGGGCGCGGGCGGTGGCTGGGTGAGTGCACATCCGGCCACCGCCTCGCCGCGTCGGGCGAACATCTGCGCCGAAAACCTTCTTTGCACCACCGGAACGACCATCCGGCGCCGGAACGACCATCTGACTCCCGAACGAACTTCTGCCAGGCGAACGAGCCACGCGACGAACGAGGCACACGTATGGGTTTCCTTGACCAGTTCTGGCAGCTGACCATCGACGGCCTGATGGTCGGCTCGCTGTACGCGGTTATAGCACTCGGGTACACGCTCGTGTACGGGGTTCTCCAGCTCATCAACTTCGCCCACAGCGAGGTGTTCATGCTGGGATCCTTCGGCGGCCTGTTCGCCGCCCGAGCCCTGCTGCCCGACGACGGGTCGGTGCCCGGGGGCCTCGCGTCCGTGGGGCTGGTGGCCGTCGGCCTCGGGGTCGGCGCGATCTGCGGGGGGCTCGCCGCGTTCATCCTCGAACGCGTGGCCTACCGTCCGCTGCGGCGGCGCTCCGCGCCCCGGCTGGCCTACCTGATCAGCGCGATCGGGGCGTCGCTGTTCGCCGTCAACCTCGCCGGCAAGGAGTTCGGCCGGCAGAACGTCGACCTGCCCGACATGTTCCACAACGGCACGGTCTTCTCGTTCTTCGGCGCCGACGTCTCCACCCAGTCGCTGGTCATCGTCGCCGTCGCCGTCGCGATGCTCATCGGCCTGGACCGCCTCGTCGCCGGCACCCGCCTCGGCCAGGGCATCCGGGCCGTCGCCCAGGACGCCGACACCGCCGTCCTGATGGGCGCGAACGTCGAGCGGATCATCATCGTCACGTTCGTCGTCGGTGGCCTGCTCGCCGGCGCCGGCGGCTTCCTCTACGCGATGACGTTCAACGCCTCGTACAGCATGGGATTCGTCCCCGGGGTGAAGGCGTTCACCGCCGCGGTCCTCGGCGGCATCGGCAACGTGCGCGGCGCGATGCTCGGCGGCCTGCTGCTCGGCCTGGTCGAGAGCTATGGTGGCTACCTGTTCCAGGCGTCCTACAAGGACGTCATCGCCTTTCTCGTCCTGGTGGCGATCCTGATGGTCAGACCGTCCGGCCTGCTCGGCGAGCGGCTGGGGCGGGCGGCATGAGCACGCCTCCCGCTGGTCAGCCCGGCCCCGGCGGTCAGCTCGGCCCCGGCGGTGCCGCCACCGTGCCGCTGCGAACCGGCGGGAGTCCATCCGGCCCCGCCGACGCTTCCGGCTCCGGCTCCGTCGACGCTTCCGGTCCCGCGGGTTCGTCCGGTCCCGCCGGTGGCCCGGCCCGGCCCGGGTGGCATCCGGCGGTGCTGTTCACGCCGGCCCGGCTGCGCCAGCTCGGGGTGCTCCTGCTGCTCGGCGTGCTCGCCGCGATCGTCACCGGCCCGACGGGTAACTCCGACAAGCCGCTGCAGGCCGCGAAGGATTCGATTGTCGACGTCCGGATCGTGCTCTACCTGGGACTCGCCGTCGCACTGTGGGTGGTGCTGGTACTCGGCGCCGAGCTGCGTGGCGCCCTCGAGCGAGTGAGCGCCCCGGTACGTGCGCCGATCGGCGCGGCCTACGGTCGCCGCGGCGGCCCGATCGTGCTGAATCTGGTGCTGCTTGCCATCGCGATCGTCGCGCCTCTGGTCGTCTCGACCGCCGCCCAGCAGTCGATGGTCAACGACATCGGCATCTACGCGCTGCTCGCGCTCGGCCTCAACGTCGTCGTCGGCTACGCCGGCCTGCTCGACCTCGGCTACATCGCGTTCTTCGCCATCGGCGCCTACACGACGGCCTACTTCACCTCACAGACCGCCATGCCGTGGCACGCGCCGTTCACGCTCAACCCGTTCTTCGTCTTCCCGATCGCGCTGATCCTCGCCGCGCTCGCCGGGGTCATCCTCGGCGCGCCGACGCTGCGGCTGCGCGGGGACTACCTGGCGATCGTCACCCTCGGCTTCGGTGAGATCATCCACCTGCTGGCGAACAACGCCGACAACATCACCAACGGCGCCCGCGGCGCCTTCGGCGTGCCGCACCTGTCGATCGACCTGCTCGGCATCGACTACAAGTGGGGTATCGACCCGCTGCCGTACTACTACCTGCTGGTTGTCATCATCGTCGGGGTGATGATCGCCTTCGGTCGGCTGGAACGGTCCCGGATCGGCCGGTCCTGGGCCGCCATCCGCGAGGACGAGATCGCCGCCGAGGCGACCGGGGTGGCGACGCTGCGGATGAAGCTGCTCGCCTTCGCGATCGGCGCGTCGGTGTCGGGCTTCGCCGGCGTGCTGTTCGCCTCCAAGCAGTTCTTCAACCCGCAGAGCTTCAGCCTGCAGGCGTCGTTCTTCGTCGTCGCGGTGGTCATCTTCGGCGGGATGGGATCGCGGCTCGGCGTCCTGGTCGGCGCCGTCGTGTTGCAGGGACTTGCCTTCTACCTGCGGGACAAGGCGCCGCCCGCGGACCGCTACATCTACTTCGGGGCCGTCATCGTGATCATGATGATCTTCCGCCCGCAGGGGCTCGTGCCGTCGCGCCGCCGCCGCCGCGAGATCCAGCTCGCGGAGGAGGGCATCGGCGCCGCCGACTCCCTCGGCGTCGCGCCGACGGGAGGGCAGCAGTGAGCCGGGCCGGTGCCCACCGGTCAGGGGTGCCCGGCGCCCGCCGCCCGCGTGCCGACGAGACCGCGCCCGGCGAGCTGGTCGTCGAGGCCCGCGACCTGGCGCTGCGCTTCGGCGGGGTGACCAGCCTCGACGGTGTCTCGCTGCGCCAGCGCCGCGGGGAGATCCTCGCGGTGATCGGCCCGAACGGGGCCGGCAAGACGTCGTTGTTCAACTGCCTGACCGGCGCGTACCGGCCGCAGCAGGGCTCGGTCACCTTCTGGCCGCAAGCCGACCGCCCGACCGAGCTCGTCGGCCGCCGCCCGCACGCGATCACCCGGCTCGGGGTGGCCCGCACCTTCCAGAACATCCGGCTGTTCCCCGCCCTGTCGGCCCTGGAAAACGTGCAGATCGGCACTGAGGTGCGGCAGCGGTACGGGCCGGTCGGCGCGATCCTGGGCCTGCCGCACGCCCGGCGTGCCGAGCGCGACGGGGTGCAGCGCGCGCTGAGCCTGCTCGACCTGGTCGGGCTGTCCCACCGCACGCACGAGCTGGCCGCCTCGCTGCCGTACGGCGAGCAGCGCCGGCTGGAGATCGCCCGAGCCCTGGGCACCGGGCCCAGCCTGCTGCTGCTCGACGAGCCCGCCGCCGGCACCAACCCGGCGGAGAAGCGCGACCTCGCCGCGCTCATCACCCGCATCGCCGGCACCGGGGCGTCCGTGCTGCTCATCGAGCACGACATGCGGTTGGTGATGTCCGTGGCCACCTCGGTGGTCGTGCTCAACTTCGGCCGGGTGATCGCCCACGGCACGCCGGGGGAGGTCCAGCGCGATCCGGCGGTCATCGAGGCGTACCTCGGCGTCACCGACGACACCGGTGGCGATGCCGGCATCGCCGGCATCCCGGCCGGCCCCGGCGCCGCCACGCGGAAGGACGTGCGCTGATGCTGCTGACACTGAGCGACGTCGAGGTCGCCTACGGCGCGGTGACCGCCCTGCGCGGGGTCAGCCTCCAGGTCGCCGAGGGTGAGATCGTCACCCTGCTCGGCGCCAACGGCGCCGGCAAGACGACGACCCTGCGGACGATCTCCGGCCTGCTGCGGCCCCGTTCCGGCGAGGTGCGCCTCGACGGGCGGCCGCTGTCGTCCATCCCCGCGCACGGCCTCGTCGGCGCCGGCGTCAGCCACGTGCCCGAGGGCCGGCGGGTCTTCCCCAGCATGAGCGTCCGCGAGAACCTGCTGATGGGCGCCTATCATGATCGTCGGCATGTGCGGGCGGACCTGGAGCGGGTCGTCGCGCTGTTCCCGCGGCTGGCGGAGCGGATCGGCCAGGCGGGCGGCACGCTGTCAGGTGGCGAGCAGCAGATGCTCGCGATCGGCCGGGCGCTGATGAGCCGGCCGCGGCTGATCCTGCTCGACGAGCCCTCGATGGGGCTGGCCCCGATGATCGTCCAGATCATCTTCCAGGTGATCGCCGAGATCAACCGGGAGGGGGTCGCGGTGCTGCTCGTCGAGCAGAACGCGGCCTCGGCGCTGCGGATCGCCGGGCGCGGGTACGTGCTGGAGACCGGCCGCGTCGTCCTCGCGGACACGGCCGCCAGCCTGCTCGCCGACGACCGGGTTCGCCAGGCGTACCTCGGCGAGGACGTCGCCGAGGGAGAGGGAGAGCCGGAACCCGCTACCCGGGCTGAGCGTGCCCGCACCCGGCCCATGTCCGGCACCTGACCGGCATCCCGGGCCCGACCAGCGGTGCCCACCGGGGCCGGAGCCGCCCCCTCCGCCGTTCCCTCCTCGCGGTCCGAAGCCGCTGCCCGGTCCGAAGCCGCTGCCCGGACTGAAGCCGCTGCCCGGACTGATCCCGGCGCTGCGGCGGGCCCAGCCCAGCCCGTCGCGGGTGGTCGGGTCCCCACAGCCAGCCGGCGAGGCCCAGCAGGACGGCCCCGGCCGTCACGATCGCGTACATCATGATCCCCACGATCGCGGCAGGCGCTCTTGCAGTCCAGCTAATTTTTCTGCATGCCATAGCTAAGATTTCCTACATGATCGATGTTCGCCGCCTGCGCATCCTGCGAGAGCTCGACAGCCGGGGAACGGTCGTGGCCACGACCGCGGCGCTGCACCTGACGCCGTCGGCGGTCAGCCAGCAGCTTGCCGCTCTGGCGAAGGAGACCGGCGTGCGGCTGCTCGACCCGGCCGGCCGCCGGGTCCGGCTCACCCCGGCCGCCCGGGTGCTGCTCGGGCACGCCGACGTCCTGTTCGCCCAGCTGGAGCGGGCCGAGGCGGACCTCGCCGCCTTCGATGAGGGCCGGGTCGGTTCGGTGGCCGTGGCGGCCTTCACCACGGCGATCTCCGGCATCGTCGTGCCGGCGCTGACGGCGTTGCGCCAGAGCCGGCCGCGGCTGCGGATGTCGGTGTCCGACGTCGCCGAACCCGCGTGCTTCGACCTGCTGCTGGCCGGCGACCTGGATCTCGCGGTCTGTATCACCCACCCGGGTGCCCGGCCCCTCGACGAACGGCTCCTACCGATCCCGCTGCTCGACGACCCGCTCGACGTGGCGTTGCCCGCCGGCCATCCCTACGCCACCGCCACCGCCACCGCCACCGCCACCGCCGCGGCCGTGCCGCTGGAGGTGCTCGCGGGGGAAGACTTCATCTCCAGCGGCCCAGGCACCCCCTGCCACGAGGTCACCCACGCGGCGTGCGCCGCGGCCGGATTCGTTCCCCGGGTGCGCCATCGCTGCGAGGACTACACCGCGGTCCTCGGCCTGATCGCCGCCGGCTGCGGGGTCGGCCTCATCCCGCGCCTGGCGAAGCTGTCCAGCACCCCGCAGGTCGCCCTGCGACCGATCGCCGGCGTTCCGCCGATCCGGCCGATCTTCGCCGTCGTTCGCCGCGGCTCCCAGCAGGCCCCGCACCTGTCCGCCACCCTCGCCGCCATCGTCGCCGCCGCCCGATCCCCCGACCTCTACGGCGCTCTCACCACCTCGCCGTGATCGGCCGAGAGGAGGCTGGTCCCCACGTGGCCCACCCGCGGCTGGGCGAACTGCGGTGCATTCTGCACGTTCTGCGGGCTCGAACCGTCCAGAACGCACCGCAACAAGTGCCGGTTCAGGGCGATCTCGGACGGCCCTTGGCGTGGGTGAGGTTCAGCCGGCTGCGTCGGGGGGGCGGAGCGGACGTGGGGCGGCCGAGGACGCGGTCGAGGTGGGAGTTGGCGAACACGCCGGCCGGGTCGACAGTGTCGCGGACGGCCAGGAAGTCGTCGAAGCGGGGGTAGCGGTCGCGTAGCTGCGCCGCGGCCAGCGTGTGCAGGGTGCCCCAGTGGGGGCGCCCGCCGGCCGCCAGCATGATCTGCTCGGCGAGGCCGAAGTAGTCCCCGTGTACGCCGCGCCGGTCGGTGCGCACGGCGATGTAGGCGGTGTCGCGGCCGAAGGCGGGGGGCAGCGGGATCTCGTCGGCGGCCGCGCAGCGCACCTCGACGGGAAAAGCGGTGCGCACCCGGGATCGGGTCACGGCGGCGGCGAGCTCGCCCATGGCCGCGGCCCGCTCGGCCCGGGGGACGGCGTACTCGACCTCCTTGTACCGGATCGCCGGGGCGCCCGCGGCGAACACCCGGTAGGAGAGATCGCCGGACGGCTGACCGCCTGTCAGCGCAGCACCCACCCGGCCGCCGATGTGGGCGGCGAGCTGGGCGGCGGGCCGGTCCGCGGCCGGCAGGCGCCGGGCGGCCCCCATCAGCGCCCCGAAGACGCCGCCGGCCACCGGCCCGCCATCGGGCCGGTGGCGCCGCCGGGACGGGAGGTCGAGCCCGTCGTCGAGCGGGCGACGGTCATCCCAGCGGACCAGCGTGGTCGAGGTGTGCGGGAACCAGGTGAAACGGACGTGGTCGGCCTGCTCGACGAGCGCGTCGTAGCCGTCGAGCACCTCTTCCAGCGGCAGCCGGCTCTCCCGCACGTGCAGGGCGAACAGCGGCACGGCCTGCAGCGTCACCGAGGTCACGACGCCGAGGACGCCGAGGCCGAGGCGGGCGGCGGCGAACAACTCGGGGCGTTCCCCCGCGAGCAGGTGACCACCTTGCCGTCGGCGAGCACCACTTCCAGCGCCCGCACCTGCGTGGACAGGCTGCCGTAGCGGGCGCCCGTGCCGTGGGTTCCGGTGGCGATCGCCCCGGCGATCGTGGCCTGCTCGCCGTGACCCTGGTTGGTCAGGGCGAGCCCGGCCTCGGCGAGCAGCCGGTTCAGCCGGCGCAGGGTCATCCCGCCGCGCACCGTCACCAGCCCGCTGCCACCGTCGAGCGCGACCAGATCGGCGCAGCGGTCCAACGCGACCTGCACGCCGCCGTCGTCCGGCCGGCCGATCGCGTTCATCGCGTGGCCGGCGCCGACGGCCCGGACCCGCCGGCCGTCCCGCACGGCGGCGATCACCACCGCCGACGCCTCCTCGGCGGTGCGGGGCCGAGCGAGGCGGACCGCCTGCGCGGTCTCGTTGCCCGCCCAGTTCCGCCACGCCGTGGGTTCTTCGAGGGGCGAGCCCATCTGCACCTCCATCCGGGGGGACCGACGGCTCCGGCACGGGTGAGCGATCCACCGGCCGAGCCGGTCCCCATCGTGGACCGCCTGGCCGGCGTTCTGCCCGGCGGGTCGGTCCGACGGACCGTGAGGGACCACGCGCCGCCCCGGTTACCTGAGGTGTGCGATCTGTCGCCAGCCCCACCATCCGTTCCTTTACGTATTCCATGGGGTGACTCGCGGGTGTGGCGAGCGGACCTCTGATTACGTGGTGAGGTGAGATGCTTCGCATGTGCAAGCAGGTCGGATCCGCCGGCTCGCCGACGCGCAGGCGGAAGGCGACATGCGGATGGCGAGCGCAGCCGGCCAGCGGCCGACCGGGATCAGCCTGGGCGGGCTCGCGGAGCTCGCCGTGGAACGCACGGGCGGTACCGAGGAGTTGATCTTCGAGGGGCGGGTCGAGTCCGCTGCGGCCCGGTTCGCCCGGTCCTGCCGATTCAGCGCCGGCCTGCGTGGCGCGGGGCTCGTCGCCGGCGACCGGGTGGTCGTCCACATGGCGAACTGCCCGGAGGCCGGCATCGCCTACCACGGGGTCTGGCGGGCCGGCGGGGTGGTGACGCCGACGCTGTTCCTGCTCGACGAGGCCGAGCTGCGTCACGCGCTCGTCGACAGCGGCGCCCGGTTCGTCCTCACGACCCCGGACTTCCTGGTCAAGGTCCGCGCGGTGGCGAGAGACTGCCCGCAGGTGCGGGCACTGATCGTCGTGGCCGACCCACTCGGTTCCGACCCGACGGTCCGGCCCGGCCGCCCGGTCGGGTCGTCGCCGGTACTGAGCTTCGCCGACCTCACAGCGGGCGACGAAGGTCCCCTCGAGCCGACCGATCCGGACGCCATGGCCGCGCTGCTGTACACCGGCGGCACCACCGGGCAGGCGCGGGGGGTCGTGCTCTCCCACGACGCGCTGTCCGCCGGCGGCTTCGCGTCCGCGTCGGGGAACGCGGACGAGGAGCTCGTCGGCCTGCTGCCGCTGCCGCTGTCGCACATCTACGGCCTGACGATCAGCGTGATGACGCTGCATGCGCGCAAGCCGGGCCCCGCGGTCCTGATGCGCTGGTTCGACCCCCGCGGGTGGCTGGACCTGGTGGCCGAACACCGGGTCGCGGTCAGTGCACTGGTGCCGTCCATGATCGGTCGGTTGCTCGCGGTGCCGTTGCACCTGGCCGACACGTCGTCGCTGCGCCGCGTCACCAGTGGCGGCGCGCCGCTGCCGAGGGAGATCGCGCTCGAGTGGCAGCGGCGCCTGCCCGGCGTCGAGCTGGCCGAGGGGTACGGCTGCACGGAGAGCGCGGGCGGAGTCACCGCCACGCCGCCGGGCGCGGCGCGGCTGGGCAGCGTCGGCCTTCCCGCGCTCGGGGTCGAGGTGCGCGTCGAGCTGCCCGACGGCTCGCCGGCCGGCCCCGGGCAGGACGGGGAGATCTGCCTGCGGGGCCCGATGTTGATGACGGGGTACTGGCAGGCGCCGCAGGCCACCGCCGAGGCACTGCGTGGCGGCTGGCTGCACACCGGTGACGTGGGGCGCTGCGACGTCGACGGCTACCTGTATGTCGTCGACCGGATCAAGGATCTGATCATCCGCGGTGGGGTCAACGTCTACCCGCGCGACGTCGAGGACGGCCTGCTCGGCCATCCCGAGGTCGCCGCGTGCGGGGTCGTCGGCCGGGCCGACCACCGCCACGGCGAGGAGGTGATCGCCTACGTGCAGCTCGTCGCCGGCGGCACGGTCTCCCCGGCGGAACTGGTGCGCTGGGGCCGGGCCCGGCTCGGACCTCTGCGCTACCCCCGTGAGGTGCACATCGTCGAGTCACTGCCGCTCACCAGCGTGCTCAAGACCGACCGCCGGGCTCTGCGGTCGCTGACCGCCGCCTCCTCTCCGTCCCGGCGCACCAAGCCTGCCGGGGGCATGCCTGCCGACGGGCCTCAGCGCGCTCAGAGTGTCGAGTGAACGCCGTGGCTCTGGACCGCGCCCCGGGCCAGGCTTAGCGCCGCCGGCGAGGCGATGTTGGCCGCGTCCATGAAACTGAACGCGAACAGGCCGTCCCGGCTGAGCTGGCTCGGCGCGTCCCCGGACAGCAGCGCATGGATGTCCGACTCTCACGTCGTCTGCGACTTGGACTTGTAGTGGGCCAGCATGACCGGGCCGTACTGGCCGAGCGCCTTCGTCATGTCCCGCACGTCCGCGGCGTTCGAGTCGGTGCCCATCGCCTGGAAGCTCTCGAAGTCCGAGGCGCGCAGCACGTCCGCGAAATGGGTGATCAGCGATCGGCCGCCGCCGGCGACCGGATCGTCCCAGCGGCTCTGCCAACCGCCCCAGCCGAGCGACACCCGCGCGTTCGACGCACCGGAATGGAAGATGTCCAACGCCGCCAGGTACTGGTCCTGCAGCGTGAGGTAGTAGTTGGTGGTGTCCGGCGTGGTGGCCCACGCGTTTGGGTGGCACGGGTACGTCTGGAACTCGGTGAACAGCGTGACGTAGAGCGCGGGACCGGAGAAGATCGAGGCGAGCTCGCGCGCGTCGTCGAGGAAGCCGCTCGACAGCGGGTACTCGCGTCCGCACGCCGGGCCGTGCGCCGTCTGGACGGTGCCGACCTCGCCGGTGCCGTCGAGCCAGACGATGAGGTGGATGCCATGCCCCGAGCGGTAGACCTCGGGGATCAGATCGGCCTTCCACTTGCGCAGGAAGCTCAGATCGTTCGGCCCGTTGTGCCAGGTGCTGAGGAAGTCCAGGTCGGGCGCCAACGGGGAGTTGTGGGCGCTGTCGAGTCCGGGGCCCAGCCCGAAGCGCAGCTTGCCCGCCGGGGTGGCCGGGACGGGCCGGGTCCCGGCGGCCAGCGCCCGGCGCGGCGGCGCGGCGACGCCGTCCCCGTCGGCGGTGGCGTGGCCTTCGCCGTGCCCGACGAGCGTGACCGCGACGGCGGCCGCAGCGAGCAGAGCAATGAGGGGAACCGGCAAATGTCGGAACATCCGGTTACGCATCGATACATTCCTCCTGCGGCGACCATCCAGTAAGAGTAAAACTGTAGTTGATCGAATACTTTTCGGCGTCGAGCGTGCCGCGCGATTCGGCCGGAGCGGCAGATCCGCTCGCGCGAGCAGCGATTCCGCGGGCGGCAGGCTTTGCTGGTTGGTGTCGGACTGGTGGGTACCGGCCAGTGAAGGTTGTCCCCTTCGTGGTCGTTTGAGGGTGGGGGCCGGTGGTGAGTGGGTACGCCCAGCGGCACCATGGCATCGCGTCCTGGGGCACGACTTCCGGCCCGACTACGCCCAGCTCGGGCAGGTCGTCGAGGACCTCGGGCATCCGGCGGTCGTGGCCCTGACGGCCACCGCGGCCCCACCGGTGCGCCGGGAGATGCGGACTCCCACGACTCCTGCTACCAGGAGATCGGACGCTCGGGGCGGGACGGGGAGCCCGCGGTGGCCTGTCTGTTCTACCGGCCGGAGGATCTCGGTCTGCGGCGCTTCTTCGCCTCCGGCCGGGTCGACGAGACGGCCTTACGACGCGCCGCGGTGCGTCACGTCTCGTGACTCCGCTGACGGTTGAAGCCGTCAGATTCTCAGGCCGCCTGAGCGTCAGCCTGACGGCGAAGGATGTTGACAGCCGCGTTCTCGTCCGCGTCCGCGGTATGCCCGCACCGCACACAGCAGAACTCGGCCCGCGTGGGCCGGTTCTCCTTGGCGACGCGGCCGCAGGCCGCGCAACGCTGGGAGGTGTGGCGGGCGTTGACCTCGACGACGACCCGTCCGGCGCTTTCAGCCTTGGCGCGCAGCACCCCGAGGAACACCCCCCACCCCCCACCCCGCATCCTGGATCGACCTGTTCAACCCGGACTTCGCCGCCTGCCCGTTCGGCAGGAACACCCCCGGGGTGTCCGGGTCCGGCCTGGCCCTGGCCCGGCGGACCATGCCCTTGACGTTGAGCTTCTCGACGGCGATCAGATCATGGTCGCGGACCAGCCCGAACGCGGTCTTGTGGGCGTGGTCGAGCCGCTGCCGGGCT
>NZ_CADCWT010000152.1 GCF_902806485.1 Candidatus Frankia alpina
TTTTCTCTCACCTACGAAAAGGCTTGGAAGAGACCAAGATCGATGGAAACTCGGGCTAGCCGCTGGCCGCCCGGCGGCCTGGCGGCGCGGGCTTCGGTCCATCGGACGCCGCCGGCGGACGCCGCGATCGTGGGCTGATCGGACACGGCCGACACGGCCGGGAGACGGGGCTCGGGAAGCGGACCGGAGACGCCGATAGTCAGGAATCTGCGCAGCCGACGCCAAAACTCACAGGTTATTCACAGCTCCGCCGTTCAGTGCAGCCACGACCCAAAAACCAATGATTCGCTAAGAGTTTCCACAGGATCCCACCAGCGAACCTTTAGGATCTTCCGTCAGAGTACGGACCGGCCCCAGCGAGACTCGCGGCCGCAACCCGCTGGCAACCCAACAAGACAACGAAAATTGGACCTCTGCATGCCTTCCGGCGACTTCCCCCGGATCGCGGGTCATCCTGGAGGAGACGCTCCTTGTCGGCAGACGAAACGGCGGCGCAGCAGATCGCCGAGCAGCCGGAACTGCTGCTTCGCAAAACCCGTCGGGCTTCCCGCCGGCCGCCATCCGCCGGACACCACACACGGGTTCCCAGGGGCCGCACGCGGGTCGTCCTGATTGCCGTCGTGGTCGTCGCCGCCGTCGGTGGCGGGCTGCTCGGTTGGGCCCTGAGCGGTGATTCGGACACGTCGGTCTCGGCCAGGCTCGTCGCGGCGGGCGTCGGGCAGATCCGCCAGACCGTGAGCGCGACCGGCACCGTCGAACCGACCCAGCAGGCCAACCTCTCCTTCGCCGTGTACGGCGAGGTCACCGCGGTCAAGGTCGCCGTCGGCGACAAGGTCCAGGCCGGGCAGACCCTGGCCACCATCGACTCGGCGGCTCTCGCCACCGCCGCCGCCCAGGCGAAGGCGACGGTGGCGAACGCCCAGGCGAAGGTCACCTCCGACCAGACGGCGGGGGTGACGGGCACGCAGTTGACGGCCGACGAAACCACGCTTACCTCGGCGCAGGACGCGGCGGCCACCGCGCAGCGTGAGCTCGCTGCAAGCGCAATGACGTCGCCGATCGCCGGGACCGTCGCCGCGGTCAACCTCACCGTCGGCCAGCGGCTCGCCGGCGGGTCCGCCAGCACGACCGGCGGCTCCGGCTCCGGCGGCCTGGGTGGGAACGGCGGTGGGACCGGCTCGGGCGCGTCGTCCTCGGCGTCCTCGGCGTCCGGCGCCCAGCTCGTCATGGTCGGCACGGACTCCTACCTCGTCAACGCGACGGTCGATGACACGGCGGTCGGCCAGCTCAAGACTGGCGACCAGGCCGTCATCACCCCGACCGGCACGGCCGGTTCGACGACCGTCGCCGCGCGCACGGGCGCCTCGAGCGGCGCCGGCACGGGTCTGTCGGGCGCAGGCGGCTCGGCGACGATCTACGGCACCGTGGCCACGATCGGCCTCATCGCGACCAGCACCTCCGGCGTTGCCAGCTACCCGGTGACGATCAACATCACCGGCGCCCCGAGCGGGTTGCATCCCGGTGCCGGCGCCGACATCTCGATCATCGTCCGGCAGCTTTCCGACGTCCTCACCGTCCCCAGCCAGGCGTTGCACACCTCGGGGTCGCGGACCGTCGTCTACCAGATGCACGGTGGCCATCAGGTTTCCACGACCGTCACCACCGGCGTCACCTCGGGGGCGCAGACCCAGATCACCTCCGGTCTCGTGGCCGGTGACCAGGTCGTCGTGGCGGTCGCCGGCGGCTCGACCACCCGAGCCCGGACGGGCGGCGCCGGCGGCGGGTTCGGCGCAGGGGGCGGCGGAGGTGGCAGCGGGTTCCGCGGCGGTGGGTTCGGCGGGGGCACCGGCTTCGGCGGACGGCCTGCGGGATGACACCGACCGACTCCACATCCACCGAACCCACGCCGAACGACTCCACGCCGAACGAGGCCGGGGCTGGGGCGAGTGCCACGGTCATCGAGCTGACGGACGTCCGCAAGACCTATCGGTCGGGGCTGTTCAAGGTGGCAGCCCTGCGCGGGGTCGGTCTGTCCATCGAGGAAGGTGAATATGTGGCGATCACGGGCCCATCCGGGTCCGGGAAGTCGACACTGATGCACATTCTCGGCTGCCTCGACGTCCCGACGTCTGGCCTGTACCGGCTGGCCGGCGAGGATGTCGGCGGCATGTCGGAGGACCAGCTCGCCGAGGTGCGCAACCGGCGGATCGGGTTCGTGTTCCAGCAGTTCAACCTGCTCCCCTCGATGACGGCCTGGCGCAACGTGGAGCTTCCCCTCTGCTACGCCGGGGGTCCGCGGGCACAACGCCGGCAGCGGGCCATCGACGCCCTGGCCGACGTGGGGCTCGCCGACCGGGTCGAGCACCGCCCGGCGGAACTGTCCGACGGCCAGCAGCAGCGGGTAGCGGTGGCCCGGGCGCTGGTCACCAACCCGTCGTTGATCCTCACCGACGGGCCGACGGGCAACCTCGACTCGGCGTCCACCGCGGATGTTCTGGGCCTGTTCCGCCGCCTGCACGACGTCGGCCGCACGATCGTCCTGATCACCCACGAGGCCGAGGTCGCCGCCGCGGCAGACCGCGTCCTGCAGGTTCGTGACGGCGTGGTCACGGCGGATTCGGGTCCGGCCGCGGCGCTGCGAACGGTGCGCACGTGAGCTGGGCGGAGATCATTCGGACCGGGCTCGAAGCAGTCCGCTCGCACCGCCTGCGGTCCGGGCTCACGATGCTCGGCATCCTCATCGGCGTCGCCGCGGTCATCCTCACCGTCTGGCTCGGCGAGGGGGCTCAGGACAAGGTGCGGGGCCAGATCAACGCGCTCGGCAGCAACCTGCTGATCGTCGCGCCGGGCAGCACGACGACGAACGGGGTACGCGGCGGCTTCGGCAGCGCGTCGACCCTGACCCGCGCCGACGCCGACGCCCTGACCTCGCACGTCGTCGCCCCCGACATCCGGGCGGTCGCCCCGACGACGTCCCGGTCCGCGGCGCTGACCGCGGGCAGCTCCTCGTGGACGGCCTCCGTCGTCGGCACCATGCCCGGCTGGCTGTCGGTACGCGCCCGCGCGATCGGCACCGGAAGGTTCATCAGCGGCGAGGACGTCGCCGACCACGCGGCCGTCACGGTGCTGGCCGCGACCACCGCCGAGGAACTTTTCGGCGCGCGCGACCCGGTCGGGCAGTCCGTCACCGTCTCGGGGGTGCCGATGACGGTCATCGGCACGCTGACCGCCGCCGGCTCGTCCGCCAGCACCAACGAGGACGGCCAGGCCATCGTGCCGATCACCACCGCCGCCGACCGGATCACCGGCGGCGCGAGCCGGGACTCCGTCCAGAACATCTACCTGGAGGCGACCTCCGGCCACACCCTGTCCGCCGCCTACCGGGAGGCCGACTACGAGCTGCTGGCCCGGCACCGGATCACGACGCCGACCGCGGCCGACTTCTCCATCACCAGCCAGCAGTCGATCCTGTCCACCGCGACGTCGGTCGACCGGACCCTGACGGTGCTGCTCGCCGGCGTCGCCGGGATCTCCCTGCTGGTCGGGGGCATCGGCGTCATGAACATCATGCTCGTCTCGGTGACCGAACGGATCCGCGAGATCGGCCTGCGCAAGGCGCTCGGCGCATCACCGCGGGTGATCCGGCGGCAGTTCCTCGTCGAGGCGTCCGTGCTGGGTCTCGCCGGTGGCCTGCTCGGCACCGCCCTCGGCCTCGCCGGGGCCGCCATCCTGCCGAGCCTGATCTCCGATCCGATCTCGATCTCCCCGACCGCCACCGTCGGTTCCATCGTCATCGCAGTCGCGATCGGGGTGGTGTTCGGCGTGTATCCCGCGACCCGGGCGGCCCGGCTCGCGCCGATCGAGGCCCTGCGCAGTGATTGACGCCGGCCGCTTCCGAGTGCCTCGTCCCAGCCCGGGTGTGAAAACCCGGCCCGTCGATCAGGAGACGATCAGTTGACCACTGCCAATCCGGTCGACCCGGTTCGACCAGGCGAGCCTCGCCGACGCCGCCGCGCCCTGGCCGCGGGGCCGATCCTCGGCGTCGCGCTCGCGATGAGCGCCGCCGTCAGCGCGTGCGGCGGCGGCGGCTCGGGAGGTTCCACCGCCACAGCCGCGGCCGCGAGTGCGCCGAGCCAGGCCGCCGGCTCCGGCCAGGGGCGGGGGCAGGCAGCTCGGCCGGGCACCACCGGCACCATCGCCGCGGTCACCGCGACGAACGTCGAGGTCCAGAATCCCGCCAGCGGTCAGGTCACCGTCACCTGGACGCCGAACACCACGTTCGTCAAGACCACCTCCGCCTCCGCCATCGCGGTCGGCGACTGCGTGACCGTGATCGGCGGCAGCCCGGGCACCACGTTCACCGCTCAGTCCGTGACCGTCAGCCAGCCGGTGTCCGGCAGTTGCACGGCGGGCTTCGGCCGCGGCTTCGGTGGGGCCGGCGGGTTCCCGGGCGGTGCCCGGCCGTCCGACCGCCCGACCGCCCGTTCGACTGCCCGTTCGACTGCCCGTTCGACTGCCCGTTCGACCGCCCGACCGAACGCGCAGGGCCTACCGAACGGCGGTCGGTTCGCAGCGGTCACCGGGGCGGTGACGAAGGTGGCGGGCACGACCATCACCGTCCAGGGCCCGCAGCGACCCGGCGTCGGCGCGTCGGCCTCTGCGGCGCCCGGCGCAACCGTCACCTCGACGGTGACCCTCGGCTCTTCGACCATCGTCGAGAAAACGAGCAGCGCCACCTCGGCAGCCCTGACCGTCGGTGAATGCCTGACCGCCGTCGGGAAGGCCGATGACACCGGCGCGGTGGCCGCCACCTCCATCAGCGTCCGCCCGGCCGCCAAGGAGGGATGCGCCGGCGGGTTCGGCGGCCGGGGCTTCGGCGGCCAGGGTTCGGGCCGCCGGGGCTCGGGTGGCCAGGGCTCGGGTGGCGGCACGGCAAATGGGTGACCGATTCAGCCGGGCGCTGGCCCGGACCGGTCGGCGGGGCGCCCGCGCCTGGATCGTGATCGGCGTCGTCGCGGTGGTCGTCATCGCTGCCGGCTCGGCGACACTCGCGGCGACCGGGTCATCCGGTCCGGACTACCGCACCGCCACGGCGGTGCGGGCCACCGTCGCGCAGACACTCGACTCGACCGGCGTCGTCTCGCCCACGAGCCAGGCGAGCGTGACCTTTCCCGTCCCGGGGACGGTTGCGAGTGTGGCCGTCACCCCGGGTGAGCATGTCGACGCCGGGCAGACTCTGGCGGCTCTCGACCCCGCCGCGCTGTCGGCCGCCGTCGACTCGGCCGCGGCCACGCTGGCCACCGCCCAGGCGAAACTGAGCTCCAACGAGGCCAGCGAAAGCGGCGTCGGATCCGGCACGGCATCAGGCTCCACGGTCTCCTACTCGGACGGCCCGGCGGCAATCGAACCGATCTCACTCGCGACCAGCGGCGCCCGGCCCGCCAGCCGGACATCGACCCGCTCGACGCCATCCACCTCGACCGCGTCCAGCTCGACGGCATCGGGCTCGACCGCGTCCGGGAACGGCGGGGGCGTCGCCGCCGCGCGCGCCGCCGTCACCAAGGCACAGAAGGCCCTGATCACCGCGCAGCACACCGCCGACACCGACCTCGCCGTCGCCACGACAGACCTCGGCCAGGAGCGGACGACCTGCGCGGCATACATCAGCGGCGCGTCGACGGCCGACACGGCCACGCCTTCCGCGGCGGACGGATCGCCCGCAACGGCCCTCGGCTCGGCCGGATCCCCTCCGGCGGACGCGGCCCACACCGCCCCACCGGCCCACACCGCGCCGCCGGCCTCCAGCGCACCGCCGGCCCAAGCCGCCCCGCCGACGCCGAGCTCCCCCGCGCCGGCATTCTCCACGCCGGCACCATCGGCAACGGCCGCCTCGGCGCCGGCATCTTCCGTGCCGAGCGCGGGCCAGGCTCCCAGCGCGGGCACGTCCGCCACGGTGGGTGCTGCGCCGGCCTCGTCCACGTCGGGACTGCGGGTGATCGAGGCCGCCCGGCGGTCAGACACGCGGCCCGGGACGTCGAGCGTGGCCGCCTGCTCAGCGCTGCTGACCACCGTGCTCACCGACCAGCAGCTCGTGTCGACCGACCAGGGGGTGGTGACCCAGGACGAGGCGACCCTCGGTAACGCGATCGAGGCCCTCATCGCCCTCTCGCCGACCTCTGGCGACTCCGGGACGGCCCCGCCCGCAGGCGGACCGACCGCGGCGGGCACGACCCCCGGCCGGCAGGCCGCGGGAACGGCAACCGCGGGTGGCACAAACGGCATGGGTGGCACGGGTGTGGCACGGGTGGCTCTCGGTCGGGTCGGTCCGGTGGCGCTGGCGGCGCGTCCGGCTCGGCGCGGTCCGGCGGGGCCGCGTCCTCGACGCGCGGCGGCGCCCAGAGCGTGCCGGCCTCCCCCGCGCAGATCGCCGCCGACCAGGCCATGGTGGACGCGACACAGGCCGCCCTGACCCAGGCCAAGGACGAACTGGTCCAGGCCACTCTGGTCAGCCCGCTGGCCGGCACGGTCGGGGCGGTCGGCCTGACCGTCGGCGAGTCGGTGCAGGCCGCCTCGGCGCCGTCGGCGGGCTCCGGCATCACGGTGATCGGCACCGGGACCTCCTATGAGGTCGAGACGTCCGTGACCGGCACCGACCTGGCGAGGGTGCGGGTCGGTCAGGCCGCGTCGACGGTCGTCGACGGCTCGACCACGGCCCTGGCCGGCAAGGTCGTCGGCATCGGGCTGCTGCCGACGTCGTCGCTGTCGAGCGGTTCGAGCGGCAGCGGTTCGGGGTCGTCGAGCTCGGTGAACTATCCGGTGACGATCTCCCTCAGCCGGGCGAACCAGCAGATCTTCTCCGGTTCGGACGCCGATGTCTCCATCGTGATCGCCCAGGCAGCCGACGCTGTCGCCGTGCCGAGCTCGGCGCTGCGTTCGCTGGGCCAGCTACACACCGTGGCGGTGGTGCGCGGCGGCAAGGCGACGACCACGGTTGTCGGCGTCGGAGCGGCCGGAAGCACCCTGACGCAGATCACGTCGGGTCTGAAGGTCGGCGACCGGGTGGTGCTCGCCGACCTGTCGTCCCCGCTACCCAGCTCCGGCAGCACCACGAACAGTCGCGGCGGCGGCCTCGGGGGTGCGTTCGGGGGCGGCGGCCTCGGAGGCGGCGGCCTCGGCGCAGGCGGCCTGGGCGGCGGCCGGACGGGCGGTCTCGGCGGCGGCCGGGCGGGCTGATCACCCGCCATGCCGGTGCCGATGCCTGGACGGCGACGGCCGGGCCGGTCGCGAGGGTGACTTCGCGGCCGACCCGGCCGTGGGTGCCGGTCGCCGTCCAGCTCCGGACGGCGGGCCCGGCGGATGATCCGGGGAGGGATCAGGCCGCGCCGGGAACGGTGGCTTTCTTCTCCTTGAAGCCGAAGCCTGCACTGGACGCGTCCTGCTGGAAGGCGGTGAAGGCGTTCTCGTCGGCGTCGATGTCCGCCTGCGTCGCGGTGCCGCTCTTCAGCTTGCCGGTCAGGCTGTTGAACTTGTCGCTGATCGACTGCACCGAGTTGCACAGCGTCGGATTGGCCAGCGCGAACCGCTTGGCCACCTTGAGCTCGTGGACCGTGAACACCCCGGCCACCGCGGCCTTGGCGAAGCTCCGCGTCCGCTTCGGCGCGCCCTTGGCGAAGGCGCCGTTCTTCGTCGGCTTGTAGACGTAGCGGTGGAAGGCGCCGAGGGCGAGGCCAGAATGCAGCGCGAACCGCGTCTTCGCGAAGGCCTTGGTGTTCCCCGAGGTCGGGCAGGCACCGGAGTACTCGGAGTCGGTGTCGGAGCCCGCCGAGCTCGACGTGCGAACGCCGCCCGACGACGAGCCGCCGCACGCGCCGAGCAGGGTGACCGAGAGCAGCACTACAATTACAGCAGCCGCGTACCGCGTGGTCCGGGCGGTCGGCCTAGCGATTGTCAAAAACATCCACCACCAACTTCGTGCGGGCTTTCGCCTCGGTCAACGATCTACAGCGCCGCGGGGACGCGGAGCCACAGTAGCAATCGCCGTGCCTCACGGTACTGTCACGCGCTCCGATACCGCCCCTCAACGTGGGCAGCTCTCGCCGCCCGCTGCTGCCGTTGCGGGATGGGTCGGCTGTGCGAAGTCGGAATGCGATACTGACCCGGGGATCGACAGAAAACGGGGGCCGTCGATGAATGGGCAAGATTTTGTGGCAGTCGCCGTCGCGCTCCTGGTTCCCCTCGCGACCGCCTTCGCCGGCGTGCTCACCTTGATCGTCCAGGACTGGCGTCAGCGCAAGTCACGGGCGGACCGCCGCCGGCTGGCCCTCGAAGACGCTACCCGTCAGGTGGCCTTCGTAACCGAATGGTGGACCACACGGCAGCTCCTGCCGTCCACACCCGAATCCTTACAGGAAGCGGCTGCGGTCGCGCAGGGCTGGCTTAACGAGGCATCCGCACGGGTAGACGCCGCAGACGAACTTCCGGCCGTCCAGCGCGGCAGGCTCCTGCTGCTTTACCGTTTCCAGAAAAGGCTCGCGAAGGCCATCCGGGTCGGTTTCTTCGCCGTATTGGGCGTCATGACCTGGGCGAGTTACAGTCTGGTCGGTACCGTTCCCGAGGGCGGCGGCGACCTCGGCGCGCAGGTGGTGTTTCTGGTCGCGCTCGGGGTGGTCGCGCTTTTGCTGCGATCCTGGGCCGTCTCCGCCGATTCCACCTCCCCAGACCCCGTCCCACCAGCCTGACCGGTCGTCACGTGGCGACCGGGTGGCGATCAGAATCGTGGCGCTTTCCTCGACGGGACGGCATGCACACAGGCCGAATGGATCGCATGGGAGGTTCCGGACGCCACCGGCTCAGGGCGCTAGGGCAGCGTCGTCAGGCCGCCCTCGACCATGAACGTCATTCCGGTGAGATAGCTCCCGTCGGGCCCGGCGAGGAAGACCGCCACCCGCGCGCAGTCTCTGGGAACGCCCCAGCGTCGCAGCGGGATCTGCGCCTCGGCTGCCTCTCGCGCACCAGGGTGATCGGCGAAGACGCCCTCGGCGGCGTCGGTGAGGATGACCGGGTTGAGGACGTTCACCGTGATCCCGTGCTGCCCCCAGCCGTTGGACGCCGTCCGGCTCAGCGCGCGGATCGCCTCCTTGTTGGAATTGTATGAGGCCGACTCGGCATTGCACATGATGCCGCGGCGGGACCCGAAGTTCAGGATCCGACCACCGCCCGCGGCCTTCATGTACGGGAAGACCACCTGCATGGCCCTGAGCGTCGCCTTGACGCCCGTCTCGAAGTTCCAGTCCCACTCGGCCTCGTCGACGTCCTCCAGGTTCGTCGGCTCGCTGGAGGCACGCGGCTGGTCTCGGGTGCCGAAGCTCTGGGCGTTGTTGACGAGGATGTCCACGCCGCCGTACTCGGCCACGGTGCGGTCGACCAGCTCTCGGATGTTCTGCGCCACGCCGACATCGCAGGTGAGACCCAGCGCGTCACCGCCTCGGGAGTGGATGCCGTTGACCACCTCGCTGACGGTGCTGGCGGTCCGGGATACGACGACGACGCGAGCTCCCTCCAGCGCGAACTCCTCCGCGATCGCCCGGCCGATACCCCGGCCAGCGCCGGTGACGATGGCGACCTTGCCGTCTACCTCCTCGATCCGTCGTCGCCGGTCGGCCCCGTCGCCGGCCGGCGACGCGGGCCCGCCCAGGCGAGGGCACCGTCTCGGTGCGCGCCCACGGCCCAGGTCTACTCGAGTCCCTGAGCGACGTGCCCCTTCACTGCTCGGGCACCGCGCAGGTGGAGCGGGAACGTGCCCGCGGGTGCGGGTGGATCCCTGAATCCAGGTGCGGCGTCTCGGCCACTCGGATCAGCAGATCTACGAGCGCCTGCCGGTCGTCCGGGACCAGGTCGCGGGCGATCTCCGCCTCCCTCTCGTCGATCAGCCCGACCATGTTGTTGCGGTGCGTGCCACACGGTGGCGGTCCACTGCCGGGTGTGGACCAGCGTGGTCTCTGACAGCGCGGGGCGATAGCCTTGGCGGGTCCCTGCTAGGCGGGTCCCTGCTAGCGTTTTGCCCATGCTGCCCGCGGAGCTGCAGAGAGTCGACCGGAGTCAGCTGCGCGCTGCCGTGGGTGACACCACCTTTCAGCGAGGGGCGCAGTACGCCCGGCAGGGCGCCGTGGCCGAGATGTCGTGGAGGCCGGCCAAAAACGCGCTTTACGGCACGGTGGCGGGAAGCCACGGCGAGCGTTATGTGACTACCGTGTATTTCACCGGCCTGGGCGCCGCGGAGCCGTGGTGGTTCGATGACGCCCAGTGCACCTGCCCGGTGGGCGCTGACTGCAAGCACGCCGTCGCGCTTGTGCTGGCGGCGGCAACACGGGCCGCCGGTGACGGCCCGGCTCGCCGGAGTGCCGTCGCACCGAAAGGCTGGACCTCGTCCCTGTCGGCGCTACTCGGCGACCAGTCGGTCGAGGACGAGCCGCGGAGTGCGACGCCGCTCGCCATCGAGCTGACGCTGTCCGCCGAGATCTCAGCGGGCCGGTCGAAACGCGGGCCCGGCGGGCCGTCGTTGAGCGTGCGCGCCCGGCTGGTGAAACCCGGGAAGACCACCTGGGTCAACGCGCTCTCCTGGTCGAAGCTGAGTTCGCCCTACGGGCACTACCAGCGCGACGACTACCTCGCGACGCACGTGCAGATTCTGCGGGAAATGTACGCCGTCTACCTTTCCGGACAGGAGGACACAGCGTACGGCGCCTATTCCCACGGCGACGACAAGTACCTCGATCTCGGCGCCTTCGCGAGCCCTCGGTTGTGGCCGCTGCTCGACGAGGCCGCCGCAGCCGGTGTGCGGTTGGTGCATGGGCGCAAACGGCTTGGCGACATTGAGCGGTACGGTTCGGCGGAGCTGTGCCTTGATGTGACTCGTCATGAAACGTCAACGGCGCTCAACGTGAGTCCCATGCTGCGCATGGCCGACCCGAACGAGGCCGTGGCGCCGTTCGCGTTCATCGGCGATCACGGTGTCGTCGGTATCGACCGGGCGGAGATTCAGGCCACGGATCGTCACGAGGACTGGCACATCCGGCTGGCCCGGTTAAGCGCTCCCGCGCCACCGGAACTGATCCAGATGGCCGTGGCGAACAAGAGCCTGCGGATTCCGGCCGCCGAGCGGCCGCGCTTCGTCAGCGAGTTCTACCCGGGGCTGCGGCGGGTTGCCCGGATCGTCTCCAGCGACGAGTCCTTCGAGCCACCGGTGATCGAGCCGCCGACGCTGGTCGCGCGGGCGGACTTCGGGCCGGCCCACACCGTCGAGATCACCTGGGAGTGAGACTACGCGGTCGGGGGCACGCGGCTGCGTGCAGCATTGCACGATCACGGCAGCGGCGACAGCAATGGCCACGATAGCGACGCCGGGTATCGCGACAGACGCAGCGAAGCCGATATTCTGGCCGATCTGGATGTGCCGGCCGGCATCCAGGCGGCGCCCGTCCGGCTCAGCGGTGTCGAGACGATGCGGTTCGCGACGGAGCTGCTCCCGCTCCTCACGGCCCACGACGGGATCGCCGTCGAGATCGGTGGACGTCCCGCGGACTACCGCGAGGTCGGAGACCAGCTACGGATCGAGGTCTCGACCGACGAGGTGCCGAGCGAGCGGGACTGGTTCGATCTCGGTGTCGCCGTCACCCTGGGACGGGCACGAGATCCCGTTCGCGCCGCTCCTGGTGGCCCTGAGCAGGCAGGAATCGCACCTGCTGCTCGACGACGGCACCTATTTCAGCCTGGACCGCCCGGATCTGCGGACGCTGCGCGGGCTGATCGAGGAGGCGAAGGCGCTGCAGGACGCCCCCGGCGGGGCCCTGCGCATCAGCCGCTTCCAGGCCGGGCTGTGGGAGGAGCTCACCAGCATCGGCGTGATCGTCCGCCAGGCGGAGGCCTGGCGCCGGCAGGTGGCCGGCCTGCTGGCCATCGACTCCGCTGGCGCGAAGGAGCCGCCGCGGACCCTCCAGGCCAGCCTGCGGCCGTATCAGGCGGACGGGTTCCGGTGGCTGAGCTTCCTGTGGGAGTGCCAGCTCGGCGGGATCCTCGCGGACGACATGGGCCTGGGCAAGACATTGCAGTCGCTCGCGCTCATCTGCCACGCCCGGGAGGCCAACCCGGCGCTGCCGCCGTTTCTCATCGTCGCACCAACCAGCGTCGTGTCGAACTGGGCCGCGGAGGCCGCCCGGTTCGCGCCGTCGCTGCGGGTCGCCGTCGTCACCGACACCCTGCGGCGCCGCGGCCAAACCCTCGCCGAGATCATCGACGCCGCCGACGTGGTCGTGACGTCCTACACGCTGTTCCGGCTCGACACCGAGGCGTATTGCGCGGCCTCCTGGGCCGGTCTGGTTCTCGATGAGGCGCAGACCGTCAAGAACCACCAGTCGAAGGCGTACTATTGAGCCATTCCCGGCGTCGATTTGTGAGGTTGGGTAATTGTTGCGGGGTGTGAG
>NZ_CADCWT010000153.1 GCF_902806485.1 Candidatus Frankia alpina
ACATTCCTCACAACCTAGAGTAACCAGTCGGCACGGAAAGTGACCTTCGCGCGGCCCTGGGGGCGGAGGGAGAAACGAGATGACGGTTGTACTTCCCCGAGACGACGCGCTGGCGATCCAGGAGATCCTGGCGCTGTTCGCACACCTCTTCGACAACAACGACGTTGCGGGGCTGGGGCTGGTGTTCACGTCCGACGTCCGGGTCGACATCGGGCTCGATCCGAGCCGGACCTACCACGGTCTCGCGGAGTTCGCCGACTACGTTCGTTCCAAGAGCGCGGCGGCGCCTGACCATCACACCGTCAACACTTCCCTGCTTCCTCAGGAGGACGGGAGCGTACGGGCCCGAAGTCGTTACCTCGGGATCAACCTGGAGGGCCGGCTGACCAGCGGCGAGTTCCTGGACGTCCTGGTGCGTACCCCGCAGGGCTGGCGGATCTCCTACCGCCGCAGCGTGCCCCGCACCCCTCGGCCAGCGGGTGCCGGAGCCCCGGTCTCGCAGGTGCTGGAGCCATGGCGGGGCACGTCCGCGGGGCGGTCATGATGCCCAGGCTCGGCGCGCAGGACCTGGTCGAGATCCGCGAGCTGCTGGCCCGTTTCGGTCACGTCTTCGACAACGGTGACGCCGACGGGATGGGCGAGGTGCTCACGGAGGACGGCGTGGTCGAGGGCGTCATCGGCGCGGGCTACACGATCCCCGGCCTGCAGGCCGCCAAGGAGTTCACCCGGCGGCGGCCCGACACCCCCGACCACAACACGGTCGGGACGATCGTCTTCGTCGACGCCCAGGGCGTGGTACGGGCGCGCAGCCGTTACCTCGCCCCGCTCGGCGACGGCAGCGTGCACGCCGGGGACTTCTTCGACATCCTGCGGCGCACCCCGGAAGGCTGGCGGATCTCCTACCGGATCTCGGTGCCGCGCCGGCCGGCGCTGCCGACCAGCCCGCCGCCGCCCGAGTTCTTCGACGCCTGGCGCCCCCAGGCCGGTGACCTGGGCGTTCCCCGCGGTGACGCGGCGACGGTCCAGCTGGTTGAAAACGCGCCGCGAACGGCAGGAACCAGGTTTGGCTAGAGACGCGTCGCGGTCTGGACGAGGCCGGCGACAGCTCTGGAGCGGCTGTGCGGTGGCCACGCGATCACCGTCGTGACGGTCGGCGCGTCCAGCACCGGCACGGCGGCGAGGTCGCCGCCCAGTTGGGCTCGGTGCGAGTCCGGCAGGATCGCGCAAGCGCGGCCGAGCGCGATCAGCTGCAACAACTGTGCATGTTCCCGAACCTGAGGGCCGGGGCCGTCCGGGTACGTACCGTCGGGGCCAGGCCAGCGCGGCATCGGCAGGCCGGGCAGCGCGGTGACCTCGGCCGTCTGCACGTGGGTCCGGCCGGTGAGGGGATGGCCGGCCGGCAGAACCACGACCTGTCCGTCGGTGCGGAGCTCCTCGACGTCGAACGCGGCCGTCGCATCGAACGGCTGGTGCAGCAGAGCCACGTCGGCCCGCCCGTCGCGCAGCAGTCGTTCCTGCTCGCCGATCCCGCACAGGAGCACATCGACGGTGACCGCATCGGGCTCGGCGGCGTAGGCGTCGAGCAGTTTCGCCAGCAGTTCGCTGGACGCGCCGGCCTTCGTGGCGAGGACCACGCCGGGGTGGCCGGTCGCGGCGAGGGCGGCGCGGCGGGTGCGACGCTCGGCGGCTTCGACCGCCTCCAGCGCCGCCCGGCCCTCCCGTAGGAGCACCGACCCGGCCTCGGTCAGGGTGACCGTGCGGCTGGTGCGTTCCAGCAGCGCCGCCCCGAGGCGCCGTTCGAGCTGGCGGATCGCCCGTGGCAGCGGGGGCTGCGCGATCCCGAGCCGCTGCGCGGCCCGCCCGAAGTGCAGCTCCTCGGCGACGGCGACGAAGTACCGCAGCTCCCTCGTCTCCACGCCGCCACGATACTCAAGTCCCACCCGGGATCGATACCCGCGCGGTATCGCTGCCCACCCAATCGGTGCTGGAAGGCCGCTGCGGCCCGGGACAGGATCGACCCTATGAGTGAACAGACGATTGCGCTGGTGACCGGCGCGAACAAGGGCATCGGGTACGAGATCGCGGCCGGCCTGGGCGCCCTGGGCTGGCGGGTCGGGGTCGGCGCCCGGGACGAGCAGCGCCGCGAGGAGGCCGTGGCGAAGCTGCGGGCCGCCGGAACCGAGGCGTTCGGCGTGCCGCTCGACGTGACCGACGACGCGACCCTGCCCGACGACGGCCCGACCGGCGGATTCTCCGACGACGCAGGAACGGTGCCCTGGTGATCAGGGTCTGACGCGAGGTCGACACAATCCCGGGGATTGAGCACGGATCGTCGGAGTCGGAGAAGTCCGGCAACCCAAGATAATCAACGTTGTTGACCACATCTCACCGTAACGATCATAAAAATCGGTCGAGCGTAAAGCGAGACCGCTGCGCCGAGCGGTTGCCCGGCCGCATACCCGGGCACGCAGGGGAAGGCGGCCGGCGCGATCCGCACACCCCATACGGTTGCGGAGCCGCGCCTGCCGCCGCCCTACGCGCTGTCGCCGTGTGCGGCCCTCCGGAGGTGGAGTGCCCGGATCAACGCCGTTGCCGGCGCCCCTGCGTCGATTCCTGCGCGCCGGCAGGGCGGCTGATCGTCCGACTCCGACTCCGGCCTCCGGGTCCGTCGGGTCCGTCGCGGCGGGGGGTGCGTCCCGCGTGGTCGTGCTGCGCCTCGGTCATGCGGTGGCGGTTGACACCCAGGCCCGTACGGTGACCATCCGTGGCAACGACGGCACAGTCGACGAGCTGGGCTGGGATCGGCTGGTGCTGGCCCCCGGCTCCATCACGCGGACCTTCGACATCCCGGGCGTGCGCGAGCACGCGATCGGCCTGAAGAACCTCGCCGAGGCCGTCCACCTGCGTGACCACGTGCTGCGGCAGTTCGAGCGGGCGGACGCCACCACGGACGCCGGCGCCCGGCGCGCCCTGTGCACCTTCGTGATCGTCGGTGGCGGCTACACGGGGACGGAGCTCGCCGCGCAGATGATCCGCTTCAGCCGGCGCGCCGTGGCGAACTACCCGCGGGTGCGTGCCGAGGAGATCCGCTGGGTGCTCGTCGACCACGCGCCGAGCCTGCTGCACGAACTCGCGCCGTCGCTGGGCCACCGGGCCGCCGAGGTGCTCACCGCCCGCGGCGTCGAGCTGCGGCTGCGGACGTCGGTGAAGGAGGTCACCGAGCGCACCGTCCGGTTGGGCCAGGCGGAGCACGCCGACCGGCACGAGACGATCGACACCCACACGGTGGTCTGGTGCGCGGGGGTGTCGCCCAGTCCGCTCATGACGAACCTTGGCCTGCCCACCACGCACGGGCGCCTCGTCGTCGACGACTGCTTCCGCGTCCCCGAGGTGGAGGGCCTGTTCGCGCTGGGGGACGCCGCGGCCGTGCCCGATGTGACCCGCGCAGGCGCCCCCGCCGGCCAGACCGCCCAGCATGCGGTGCGCCAGGCGGTGGCCGCCGCCCGCAATGTGGTGGCGTCCCTCGGTCACGGCACCGCCCGGCCGTACCGGCACCGGGACCTCGGGTTCGTCGTCGACCTGGGTGGGCGGGATGCCGTGGCCAACCCGCTCGGGCTGACCCTGCATGGCCTGCCGGCGGTCGTGGTCACCCGGGCGTACCACGCGTATGCGTTGAACAACGGGTCCAATCGGGCCAGGGTGCTCACGGACTGGGCGCTGGACCTGGTCATCCCGCGCCAGATCGTGCAGCTCGGCTTCGACAACGGGCGGCAACCCACGATCGACGCCACCGAGCAGACCGGTATCTACCCGGGCTCCGCGCCGCAGCTGCCGGGCGGCGACGGGGGGCGGTGAGCCGGGCCGGCCGCCCAGACGAGGCGGTTCCGCCGCCGCCGGCCGCAACCCCGCCGTGCGTCGGTTCGCGTTGCCACAGGTGGCCCCCCGTTCGGGCGGCACGGAGTTCGCGGAGGCCGGCGGCACAGGCAGGTGACCGCCCTGCGATAGCGTTGCCCCGACCGGGCCGGCCCCAACCCGGCCCGGAGCGGGACGATGACGAGGTGAAGCAGGCCCCCGCCTATCCCCGGGACGATCCCCCTGAGACCTCGTCCTCCCTGAGACCTCGTCGCATCCGCGGGCTTCCTTCGGACGGCGGACCGTCGCGAATCCGTGATCGATCAAGGGGAGCCCGTCCGTCAACACAATGATGAGTTGGCGGACGGGACCGCCTGTGGCGCCGCCTGAACCGGGGATGCGGGCGGTGATCGGCCGCGCGGCCCGGTACGTCACCCGAGCGGGCCATCCATGTGGGCGCTTCTGATGCGATGGGATGCGGTGCGGTGGGAGGTGTCTTGCCAGCAGGTCGAGGCGCATTACCGGCAGGCCGGCAGGTATGCGACCCACCCGACGGGGGAGACCTTCATGACAGCTGACGGCCTTGGGAGGCGCGGGATGGCGCTCGGTGGCCGCATCGACCGGGCCCAGCAACGTAACCGTGGGGTCGGCTTCGTCATCGCCGTCATCTACAAGTTCGCCGACGATCAGGGCGGCTACCTCGCCGCCTTGATCACCTTCTATGCCTTCCTGTCGCTGTTCCCGCTGTTGCTGCTGCTCACAACCGGGTTGGGCTTCGTCCTGCACGGCCATCACGACCTGCAGGAGCAGGTTGTGACCTCCACACTCAGCCAGTTTCCGATCATCGGCGACCAGCTCCGCGACGACGTGCAGGCCCTCAAGGGCAGCGGGATCGCCGTCGCCGTCGGTGTCCTCGGCGCCCTCTCCGGCAGCCTCGGCGTCGCCCGGGCCATCGGCAACGCCCTGGACACCGTCTGGGCGGTGCCGCGTCGGTCCCGACCGAACCCGTTCTTCGCCCGGTTGCGCAGCCTCAGCCTCATCGGTCTGCTCGGCCTCGGTGTGCTGATGACGACGGTGCTCTCCAGCGTCACGACCGGGGCGTCGGCGTTCGGCCGGCTGGCCGCCGGGTTCCAGGTGCTCGCGGTCGTGATCTCCACGGCAGGCAACGCCGGCCTGATCCTCGTCGCCTTCAAGGTCCTGACCGCCCGGTCCGTCCGGGTGCGGGAGAACCTGCCCGGGGCGGTGTTCGCGGCGTTGGGCTGGCAGCTCGTGCAGACGCTGGGCGGCTACTACATCGCCCATCAGCTCAAGGGTTCCACCCAGGTCTACGGACTGTTCGGGCTCGTTCTCGGCCTGATGACCTGGCTGTACTTCCTCGCCGTCGTCGTGGTCCTCGCCATGGAGATCAACGCGGTGCGGGCGGGCCGGCTCTTCCCGCGGGCGCTGCTGACCCCGTTCACCGACGACGTCGAGCTCACCGAATCCGACCGGCGGGCCTACACCTCCTACGCCAAGGCGGAGCAGTTCAAAAGCTTCCAGCAGGTGGACGTCACCTTCACCGATCTGCCCGACCAGCAGTCGCCGACGAGCGACCCGTCACCCTCGACACCCCCCGCCGAGGGTTGTGACCCCGCCACCGTGGCGGATCCGGGTTCGCGGCCGTAACGGTTCAGGGCTGCGGGCTCGATGCCGGATCGCGGCGCAGGCTCCGGACGGATGTGCGTACGGGGCCGGACGGTCCCCTCACGCTCCGGAACGGGACGGCGGAGGTTGCCCGTCCGGGATCCGGACCGGCGCGATCAGCACGGCGGTGGGGTCGGCGGGACCGCCGACCACCGCCGGCCACAAGCCGTCGTTGACGCAGTCCCGCGCCACATCCCTGGCCCAGCCGGGCGGCGCGGTCAAGGAGACAAACCGACCCCGATCCGTCCCAAGGACCACGTGGACCGCGATCAACGCGTGGTGCAGCGCCCGCCGGTGGGGGGTTCGGGCGGTCCAGCCCGCCGGGATCCACTCCCCGGCCTCGTCGGCCTGAGAGGGCCAACCGGAGGTGTTGACCAACTCCGCGCGCAGCCGCAGCAGCGGGCGCGGACCGGGATACAGCCCGGCGCTGAGCCGCAGCTCCGCCCGGGCGGACCAGCTGTCCCAGGTGATCCTGGTCGGCGCCGCGCCGCCACCGTGATCCACTATCCGCACCCGGCGTCCGGACGGCGCACTGAGCTGGATCGTGTGGGCCCCCGACCGGGCGGAGCCCGGCCCGCCCGCCGCCGCGCCGGCCGGCTCCCAGGGATCCGGTCGGGGGGCACTCAGATGAGGCAGCCAGCCGCGCGGCCATCCTCCGCTCGGGGGAGGCGCCATCGGCTGGGGGCGCACCGCCAGCAGGTCCGCGACCGCCACGGCCTCGTCGACCTCGTGCGGCAGAAACTCGGCCTGGTCGTCGGCGTCGAACGCTGCCCCGCCGCCGGTACCACCCGACCGGAGGACCTGCTGTTCCCTCGTGGTGATCTGCAGCCAGCGCACCCGCGTGGTCAGCACGGCGTCGGGGTCGGCCGCCAACAGGCATTCCGCGTGGACGTGCGCCCGCTCATCCGGATGGCGCGCGGCGTACGCCGCCGGGGTCAGCACCCCGACGAGCCCGCCCGGCCGGCCCCCGCCGGACCGCGCGCGCTGATCCGGATCGCACCGGTAGATCGCCGCGTCGGCGATTGCCACCGCCCGGTCGAGCGGTGCCTGAACCGTCCTCATCGGTAGCCCCTTCCCGCGTGGGCGGGTAGAAGTTGGAATTCCCCGCTCAGGCGGGGAGAACGTCAAAGAACGGTGATCGCCTCCCCGGCATGGACCAGCACCGTGTCGCCCATGTGCGCCTGGACGAGGGCGAGACCGATCTCCTCGGTGCCGGCGGGTGTCCGGACAAGTGCGACCGAGCCCGGCAGGCACCGGACGATCTCGGCCTCGATCGTCCCTCCCGGCCCGGCGACCTGCCCGGCCGCACCACAGACGGGCGCCTCGGGGCCCGGATGGGCGGCGGCCCGCGCGGCCTCCCACGCCGAGAGCCGTTCGGGTCCCGAACGGGTGGCATCGTCGCCCACTTCGGGGATGCGCGGCCTGCGCCGTCCAGGGGAGGCCGGGGCGGGGCTGCGGGTGTCCCGCGCTCGGCGCGGCGGCGTGCTGATGCTTCTGACCTGCTCGTTCATGGGCCATCACCTCGATACAGGTCTACCCGGCGCAACGGTACGACCCGCGTTCGGAGGTCACCAGTCGACGCGGATCGTGGTGATCGGGGTCGGAGTCGACGCCCGGGTCTGCTCGGCCGAACGGGCCACTTCAGAGTCTGGAGGGGTCCGCGGCCGCGCGATCGGGCAGCATGGGAGCGGTGGGAGTAAACGCGACCAACGGCGGCGAGGCGTTCGACCGGCTGCGCGCCCTCGTCACGGCCGGCGGCGTCGCCGTCGTGAGCGGGGCGGGCATCTCGACCGACTCCGGCATCCCGGACTACCGGGGCCCGAACGGGGCGCTGCGCCGCCACACCCCGATGACCTACCAGCAGTTCACCAAGGAGCCGGGCGCCCGCCACCGCTACTGGGCCCGCAGTCACGCCGGCTGGCGGCAGGTCGCCCGGGCCGAGCCGAACGCGGGCCACCGCGCGGCGGCCCGGCTGGAACAGGCGGGGCTGGTCACCGGCATCGTCACTCAGAACGTCGACGAGTTGCACCAGCGCGCCGGTTCCCGCCAGGTGATCGATCTGCATGGAAGCCTGTCCCGCGTGGTGTGCGTCGACTGCGGGGAGGTGAGCCCACGCCGCGACCTCGACGAGCGGCTGAGCGCGGCGAACCCGGGCTTCCGCATCTCCGGGGCTCCCACCAACCCGGACGGTGACGTCACCCTTTCGGAGGAGGCGGTTGCCCGCTTCGTCATGGTCGACTGCCGCGACTGCGGCAGTGATCACCTGGAACCGGACGTGGTGTTCTTCGGGGCCACCGTGCCGCGCCCCCGGGTGGCGCAGGCGTTCGACCTGGTCGAGAGCGCCCGCGCGTTGATGATCCTCGGATCGTCGCTGACCGTGATGTCGGGATACCGATTCGTTCTGCGAGCGGCGGAACTCGGTATTCCGGTCGCGATCGTCAACCAGGGGCCCACCCGTGGAGACAGCCGGGCGACGGTGCGTGTCGATGCCCCCCTCGGAACGCTGCTGCCCCGGCTGGCCGCCGCTGTCACCAGCGGCGAGCGAACGCTCGCACCGTCACGGACCGTGCCGTCCCTCGCCCTGACGGGGGATTCGCCCGCCGGGCTGTGAGGATGGGGGAATGCGATCGGTCTCCCGCCCCCAGCCCGCGAACGTGGCGTTCCGCCCTGCCACCGACAGCGCCGCCGAGGCGGCGGCGATCGTCGCGCTGGTCGAATCCGCGTACCGAGGGGAGTCCAGCCGGGCGGGGTGGACCACTGAGGCGGACCTGCTCGGCGGCCATCGCACGGATGTCGAAGAGGTTCGCGCCACCCTGACGGGCCCTCACGGGAGGGTCCTGCTCGCGGAGGATCCTCCGGATCTCCTCGTGGGCTGCTGCCACGTGGAACGTCGGATCGAGCCGTCGGCGCACGGCGAAGCCGGCATGGTCCGGACGGGTGAGCTGGTGGCCCAGGCGGGCGGGGTCGAGGGATTGACCGGCGCGGGGATCACCGCCGCGGTGGGGGCCTACTTCGGCATGTTCGCCGTCAGCCCCACCCGGCAGGGGGCCGGTCTGGGCGGGGCGTTGCTGCGACTCGCCGAACGGCACGCCGTCACCGCCTGGTCGGCGGCGTGGATGGAGATGCAGGTCATCGCCCAGCGGACCGAACTCATCGACTGGTACCGCCGCAAGGGATATCTCCCGACCACGGCGACGCGACCGTTTCCCTACGCCGACGAGCGGTTCGGCCGCCCGCTGCGGCCCGACCTGTACTTCGTCGTCCTGCGCAAGCCGCTCGTCTGAGGTCGCGCCGATCCGGCCCGCTGACCCGACGTCCGATTCCCGCCAGCATCCGGGGACGATCGCACCGAGAGTTGGAGCATGCGGACGGACGAGGGCCGATATGAGGCGGTGGCCAGCCGGGACGCCCGATTCGACGGCGCCTTCTACGTCGCCGTCACCTCCACGGGCATCTACTGCCGGCCGAGCTGCCCGGCGGTGACCCCGAAGCGGGCGAACGTCCGGTTCTTCCCGACGGCCGCGGCGGCGCACGGCGCCGGCTTCCGGGCCTGCCGGCGGTGCCGGCCGGACGCGGTGCCCGGCTCCGCCGAGTGGAACGTCCGCGCCGACGTGGTCGGCCGGGCGATGCGCCTGATCGGCGACGGTGTCGTCGACCGGGAAGGCGTGGCCGGCCTCGCCGCCCGGCTGGGCTACAGCGCCCGCCAGCTCCACCGGCACCTGACCGCCGAGGTGGGGGCGGGCCCGCTCGCCCTGGCCCGGGCGCAGCGTGCGCACACCGCGCGGCTGCTGCTGCAGGCGACCGCCCTGCCCGCCACCGAGGTGGCCTTCGCCGCCGGCTTCGCGAGCGTCCGCCAGTTCAACGACACCATCCGAACGGTCTACGCGGCGACGCCGAGTGACCTTCGTGGACCACGAGCGGTGCGATCCGCATCCCCCGGCCGGGGAGAGGACGGCCCCGCCGGCCCGGGCGGGCTGGTGGTCCGGCTGGGCTACCGCCGGCCGTACGCGGTGGGCGAGATGTTCGACTATCTGGCCCGCCGGGCGCTGCGCGGCGCCGAGGAGGTCATCGGCGACCGCGGCCGGCGGACCTACCGGCGGACGCTGCGGCTGACCCACGGGCCCGGCATCGCGGCGGTGGCCGAGCGCCCGGGCGCCGACGACGACGCCGGCTGGCTGGAGTGCCGCCTGTCCCTGAGCGACCTGCGCGACCTGACCGCCGCGGTCAGCCGGGTGCGGCGGCTGTTCGACCTGGACGCCGACCCGCGGGCGGTCGCCGAGCGGCTCGGGGCCGATCCGGTCCTGGCGCCCCTCGTGGCCCGCCACCCGGGCCTGCGCGCCCCAGGCGCCACCGACGCGCACGAGCTGGCCGTGCGGGCGGTGCTCGGCCAGCAGGTCTCGGTGCCCGCCGGGCGGCGCCTGGGCGAGACCCTGCTCGCCGCGTACGGCGAACCGCTGCCCACCCCGAGTGGAGGGCTCACCCTGCTGTTCACCCTGCGCCGACACGCTCGCCGACGCGTCCCTGCACGAGCTGGGCATGCCCGCGGCCCGCCGGGAGACGGTGCGCGCGCTCGCCACCGCCATCGCCGCCGACGACGTCGAGCTCGACGCGGGCGTCGACCGCGCCGAGGCCGAACGGTCGCTGCTGACCGTGCGGGGCATCGGCCGCTGGACCGCCGGCTACATCCGGCTTCGCGGGCTCGGCGACCCGGACGTGCTTCCCGCGAGCGACGCCGCCCTGCGGGCCGCACTGCGCCGCCACGATCTCGCCCCGAGCGTCGCCACGACCGCAGAGGCGGCCTGGGCGCCGTGGCGGTCCTACGCGGCGCACCACCTGTGGATCACGGCAGCGCCGCGGGCCGAGACGGCCGCTCCCGCCGAGACGGCCCGAGCCGAGGTCGCCCCGCTGCACGCGGCGCGCCGCCCGGCCTGACCATGCACATGCGAGCAGCCCGGATGGGCGTGAGGAGTGCGGACATGGAACCGATGACGGTCTACACGACACTGGCCAGCCCGGTGGGGGACCTGCTGCTGGTGGGCGCCGAGTCGGACCAGGCGCTCGGCGGGCTCGCTCTGGCCTCGCTGTCCATGCCGCAGCAGCGCGGCGCCCCGACGATCGCGCCGCAGTGGCGGCGAGCCGAGCAGCCGTTCACCGAGGCCGCCCGGCAGATCGCCGAGTACTTCGCCGGCGAGCGGCGCGCCTTCACCCTGACCCTGCGCACCCGGGGGACCGAGTTCCAGGAGGGGTATGGGAGGCGCTGGAGTCCATCCCCTACGGCACCACCGTCAGCTACGGCCAGCTCGCCGGCCGGATCGGGGCCGACCGCCGTGACGTCCGCGCCGTCGGTACGGCCGTCGGCGCCAATCCCCTGCTGCTGGTGCGCCCGTGCCACCGGGTCATCGGGGCCGACGGGGCATTGCGCGGGTTCGCCGCGGGCCTGCTCCGCAAGGAGTTCCTGCTGCGCGATGAAGGCGCGCTGGCGCTGACGCTGGATCTCGCCACCGCGCCGACAGCCACGGGCGGGAGCCGCGGGTGACGGCCGGCTCAGTCCGATCGGGGGCGGTCCAGGACAGGCTGGATGGGCCGGATGGAGTGGGCAGGGTGACGGCCTCGGCCGAACTGGCGGGTGCGGCGGGTGCTGACGTCGGGGAGTGCGTGCGAGCAATGGACTGGTCCGCGCTCGCCGCGGAGCTGGACGCGGTCGGCTGCGCCCCGACCGGCCCGCTACTCACCGCGGCGCAGTGCCAGGAGATCGCCGAGCTCTACGGCGACGACAGGCGCTTCCGGTCCCTGCGATACCGGGCGGGCGACTGGAACGCGCTGCACCGCGACCTTTACGGCGAGCTGGTTTTCCCACTCCAGGTCGTGATCGGCCTTGACGCCCCCGGCGTGGACTACACCGGCGGCGAGCTCCTGCTCGTCGAGCAGCGGATGCGAGCCCAGTCCCGGGGCGGCGCCCACACCCTCCCGAGGGGGCATGCCCTGATCTTTACCACCCGGGACCGACCGACCCCTTCGGTGCGAGGCTGGTCCGCCTCGCCCATGCGGCACGGAGTCAGCACCGTCCGAACGGGCGAGCGTCACAGTCTCGGACTGATCTTCCGCGACGCCGCCTGATCGGACCCTGCCGGCGCTGTACGAAGCACCGGCAGGGCCGCCCGCCCATCCCCGGTTCGGCCCATCTCCCGGATGGGCCGAGACAGGCCGCCCGGACACCGACGTGGGAGGGGTCCGGACGGGGCACAGCTACCAGTGACAGGTTGACCAGGCGCACCCGCACCCGCACCCGCACCCGCACCCGCACCCGCACCCGCACCCGCACCCGCACCCGCACCCGCATCTGCGCCGACTCGGAGAGGATCACCAGCGGCCGATGACCACCACCCAGGATCCACACCTGTCCGCGATCCGCGACGTCGAGCCGGTCACGCCGGAGGGCTGCGGCGAATGCCTGCGCTCCGGCGGTCGCTGGGTCCACCTGCGCCTCT
>NZ_CADCWT010000154.1 GCF_902806485.1 Candidatus Frankia alpina
GTCCGTGGACCACCACCGGGTTCGACGCCGACCCGCGACGCCGCGGCAGTGAAGGTTCCCGGAACACAGGCCGGAAGCGTAGGGCCGTTCGCGAGCGCTGCCGCTGAGGCGGAGACTTGATGCGTGGCGTTCACCGACACCGCGTTGGTCCGCCTTCGGCCGGGCCGGCCCTGTACTGATAGCTTTTGCGGCATGCTCATCTGGCTGAACGGGCCCAACGGCGTGGGCAAGACGCAGGTCGCCTACAAACTGCACCGCGGCTTGGCCGGCGCCTTTGTCTGCGACCCGGAGCACCTCGGATTCGCGCTACGCCGGATGCTGCCCGCGTCGCTGCGCGGCGACTTCCGCGACCTGCCCCTGTGGCGAGCCGGTGTCGTCGAGATGCTCCGTACTGTGCTTGATGCCGGCGGCGGGCCGGTCGTCGTGCCGATGATGGTGCTGGACCCCAGCTTGCTGGCCGCGTTCGTCGACCCGCTGCACGCCGCCGGCCACGAGGTGCGGCACGTGACGCTGCTCGCCGACCGAGCCGTCCTGCTGCGGCGCATCCGCTCGCGCGGGGAGACCGCCCGCAGCTTCGCCGCGACCCAGGCCGACCGTTCCCTGACCCTGCTGCGGGCCCCGGAATTCGCCCGCCATCTCTCCACCGACGGCCTGCCGATCAGCGCCGTCGCCGCGGACATCGCTGCCCACGCCGGCCTGGCGTTCACCCCCGATGCCGCCGGACCGGTCCGGCGCCGGGCCCGCCGGCTCGGCGTGCAGCTCCGCCACATCCGCTTCGACGAGCTCGTCGGCCTACCCCGCTGACGGTTCCGCGGAACCGCTCACCCCTCGGCGCCGGGCCGGCTCCTGGAGTCGAGGAAGGCCGCATAATCGGCCAGCAACTCCTCGAACTCCGCAATCGTGAAGTACACCGACTCCCACTGCTCATACAACGACTCCAACAGCACCCGACCCCCCTCGATCTCCTGCACGGTGCCGTTCCCCAGCGCAGCGTTCAACTCGCCCGCGCGCACTTTCTGCCATCGTCGCACATATCTCGCGATATCGGCCGGATACGGGCCGACATCGCTCTCCAAAAAGTCAAGAACGGCGGCCTCGGTATTCCGGTCTATCGAGGGTGCGGACACCTCCAGATTCTGTTCTTCGTCGGGCTGGAATGTCCATCTTCTCATCGAGGCTCCCCTGGTTCGTCCTTCTGGATCGAGAATGCGGTCCTGAGCTCCCCGCCTGGGCCGACATAGAGCTGTATCGGCACACCATCGTGCCTTTCTCGCAGCGCCTTCCTGGGAAATTCATCATTATTTCTCAGTCGCGGCTCGATGACGTCATCGTAGATCTTCTCGTAGGTTATCTGTACGGCGTCGCGCACCTTCTGCGCCGGCCACTGGTTCGGGAACATCGTGTGCTCCGGAACGTCCTCCATCCTCCATTCTCCGGTGGCGGGATGGCGAAACTCGACGTCGGCGTGGTAGGTGCCATCCGCTTTCCGGTCTTCCACTGAGGTGATGCGGCGGTCGGGTGGGGGATGGCCGTCGGGGGCGCTGTGGAAGCCGACTGGGCGGCCGCGCCGGTTCCATCCGCCGTGCAGGATGTGCTGGAATACCCTCTCGCTGATCTCGGGCCGGGCGGGTGCGTCCGCGGGGCGGGCGGGTGGCCCGTCCGGCAATCGGCTTGTGGCGCGGCTGTCGAGGAGGGCGGCCTTGCGTTCGGGGTCGGTGGCGGCGCGGGGAGCGTCGGTGGACGGCCTGGCAGATTCGTCGGGCGCGGGCCTCCATGCCGGCGGCGCGGGCTTCGAGTAACGCCGCCTTCCGCTCGGCCGCGGTGACGGCGGGTGCGGGCCGGTCGTGGGTGGGGGTCTCGGGAGCGCGGCGGTCGAGGAGCGCTGCCTTGCGTTCCACTCCCTCGCGCGGGGTGGCGGTGGGCCGGTCGGACTGGGGCGGGGGAGCGTCGGCGGCGGGTTGACCCGCGTCGGGTCGGGACGCCCGGGAACTCCCGCCGAGCTCGTCGGCCGGGCGCGGGTTGTCGAACTCGGCCACCGGTCAGTCCCGCCGTCCGCGTCCGGCCCGGTCTGGCGGTCGGCGGTGCGAGAGACAGATCGCTTCCTCCCGGCCGTCGCTCTGGCGAATGCACCCACAGTGGACGATATCGCACGTAGTGCGACCGCGAGGTGACGATCTGGCGAAGCGGGGTGGGCTGGACGGTCAGGCCGGCGTGGCGGCCGGGGGCGCGGAGTCCCGTGCCGCGAGATGGTCGGTGATCGCCTGCAGTGCGGCGACGAGCGTGGCCCGGACGGCCTCGTCGGACACCGTTCCATCGGCGGCGACGGCGTCACGGGCCACGGGAATCGCCACGCACGCCGCCTCGATCACCTCGGCGGTGACGTAGCCCAGCACGGTGGCGAGCTCCGCCAGCGCGCCCAGGCCGCGACCGAGGGCGGCGACGTTGATCCAGGCGGCGGGTTTGTCGTAGAGGTCGCAGGTGCCGACCGTCCAGCCGAGCAGGTTCTTCAGACTGCCGGGCAGGGCGCCCGCGTACTCCGGCGTACAGAACAGCACCGTGTCGGCCGCCGCGAGCTGGGCCCGCAGCGCGGCGACCGCGGGCGGCGGCGCGTCGTCGTCATCCGGGGTGAACGCGGGCAGATCAGCCAGCCCGTCGTAGAGGACGGCCACCGTCCCGGTGGGCGCCAGCGTGACGGCGGTCCGCAGCGCAGCCGTGTTCGTCGACGCCTCACGAGTGGAGCCCGAAATCAGGAGAAGCCGTGTTTCCGCCATGAGTCCATCCTCGTCGCCGAGCCCTCATCGCGGCGGAGCGTCGGGGTGGTCGACGGGGATAGAGGCGGAATCGGGCCCCAGGTCTCCGCCGGCAACCGGTCCAGCCGGCCGGCACGTGGCGCAAGCCATCCCAGCCACCGCCATGCCTCCGGTGTGGCGCCGAATAGCTCGTCCTCACCGGCGGAAAAGACTGCCAGTTCGCCGGCTGGGAGCTGCTCGAGCCGCCAGCCGGCCGGCCGCCCGGTGTTGGCGTCCCAGATGCGGGCGGTGCCGTCGCTGCTGGTGGTGAGGATGCGGGTGTTGTCGGGACTCCACGCGCCGGCGGTCAGCCAGCCGGTGTGGCCGGTGAAGGACGATAGCCGGACGCCGGCTCGGCGCCTGGTCGCGGTTGGCGCTACCAGCCAACCTTTGCGGCGGGCATCGCCGGCTGGTCGGCACAGCAGAGCCTGGGTGGTAGACGCGTGGGAGCCGGTCCAGCGTGCGCCGGTGAGGTCGCAGCCGCGGAGCACTGCCCCGGTGAGTTCGGCGCGGCGGAGATCGGTCCCGTTCAGCGAGCTGACGTGCAGTTCGGCGCCGGACAGGTTGGCGCCGGTCAGGTCGGCCCCGGCCAGAACAGACCTGGCTGGGGCGTGGCTCGGCCGGCCTCTGTGGATTGCGTCCAGGCAGTACGCGAAGGCCAGCACCGCTGCCGCGTCGGCACGGCCGGCCGGGGCGTCCGCGGCCGGTGCCGTCAGCGCCGTCGTGCAATGTGTGCGCTCCGACTCCTCGCGGCCGGCCAGCCACTGGCCCAAGAAGTCGAGCGTCTCGGGGCTCGGCACCGGTAGTTGCCAACCGGCCCTGGCCTGTTGCGAGGGCAGCTTCAAGGCTCGAGCGAGGTGGCGGGCGAGGAAGTACTCGCGCAGCGACGTGTGCGCGAAGCCGAACGTCTCGTCGTCCCGGCGGACCAGAAACGTCGCCGTGCGCAGATCCTCCTTCCACAGAGCGGGAGCGCGGGTCGGGTAGTGCAGCTCCAGATCCGGGCGGCGAGGTCCTCCATTAGCAGTTCCTTGTGCGCAGGCAGCAGTGAGTGCTTGCCATCGTCGCGTTCTAGCCATTGCGCGACGAAGGACGTGTACAGGTCCACCGCGCGCACGGTGCGGCCGTCGAGCTTCGCCTGTTCCACCGTCTCCAGTTGCTCGGCAATCATCCGCAGGGTCAGTGGCCGTTCGGCGATCTCCCGCAGGTTGTGCACGCTGTCGAGTAGATCCATCAGCCGGTCCGCGTCGGCGCCGGGAACGTTCGCCGACAGGTACGCCCGCACCTGCTCCTCGCTGAACGGCAGCATCAGCAGAGCCAGGTAGTCGGCGCCGGCTGGACCGTCCCGGTGCTGGCCGGTGAAGTGGGTGGTCTCGTGCCGGATGGAACGAAAGTAGTGAGTCCGGCAGGTGAGAAGCAGCCGGCTCGGTCGAGCCCCGCGTCGCTCGGCGGTCCTGGACTGCCAGGCGTCCTCGGTAGCGCGCCACAGCATCCGGGTGAATGTCTGGCCGGCGTGCGGCTCCAGGTGCACCAGCACCTCGTCCAGTCCGTCGAAGATCAGTACGCAGCCGCCCTCGGCCACCATGTCCAGCACCTGCGCGGCCGACGGGCCAGCGCCGACAGTGCCGGCGTCCAGTAATGCCTGCACGATCCTGGTAAGGCCGGCTCCCTCCCGAGCCACCGACGGCGGCAGGTCACGCAAGTCGAACAGGATCGGCAGCGGCACTGCGGGACCGTTTTGGCGGCGGTGGTCCAGCAGCGCCTCAGTGAACAGCTTGACGGTGGTGGTCTTGCCCATCCCGACGTCGCCGAGCAGCGCACACAGGTGGCGGGCGCCCGGCGACTCGTCGAGCGCCCAGGTCAGCAGGCGGACCACCGCCCGCGTGGGTTCTCCGAGATGCCGCGGGGCCTGGTCGCCGGGGAGTCCTGCGGCGAGCGATGTCTCACCGGCCACCGGAGGTACCGGGATCACGTCGATGGGCCGCTTACTTAATCTCGTCCGGGCCCAGGACTCCCGGTCGGAGTCGTCCCACGTGGGTCGATCGGCCTGGTCCGTTGCCGCCGCCGACTCGTGCCGAGCCCGCGCCGACGTCTCCAGGCTGGTCCACGACTCCTGCCCGGCTCGCAGCGGTTCTCGGAGTCGGTCGTCGACCCACGCGAGGACCGTCGTGACGAACTGGAGCCGGGCAGGGCGGTCCCGGCACTGGCTGAACGGCCGATCGGCGCCGAGCGGGACGCTGCCGGGGCAGGCGCGCTGGGGGCCACGCCCTCCAGGGCGAACCTGAGCGGACGGCGGGTGGTCGTGCCTGCCGGGGTGTGCTGGCGGGCGGCGGCGCTGTCTAGCTCGACGACCACGTCGGCCGTTTCCCGCAGCCGTTGCCGCTCCGCGTCGACATCGGCGCCGAGCACCAGGTCGATCGGGCTGGTGACCCGGTAGCCGGGGATCGCGGCGACCTGCTCGGTCAGTAGCGTCACGAACTGCCGCTCCAGCCGGCGGAGCGCCTCGGACGCCTGGGGTGCGGTCTCCACATGCACGACGGGCTGGAGCACCTCGGACACCGACACCGACGCCGGCACGGGCTCGTCGGCGGTGCGCCGCCTGGCCTCCCGCTGGGAACGCTCGGCCACCTCCTCGCTGGTGACGTCGGCGCCCTCGAACCAGCAGAAGCGGTCCGCCGGCGGCGCCTTGCGCCGGTCGCTCACCAGCCGCAGGTCGATCTCGGCCACGGTCGCCGCCTCGTCGAGGGCGGCGCGGAACTTGCGGAAGGTGCCCTGCGCCTTTACGTCACCGCCGCCGGGTGTGGCGACGTCCAACGCCTGCGGCATCGGGATCCGGCCGTCTTCGCCGATGAGGTCGGCCAGCGCTGTCAGCCGAGCCCGTTGCCGGGGCGTGAGATCGTCGGCGAGCTGCTCCAGGTGCCGCAGCACCGCCCGGTGGGGCAGCCGCTGCATCAGGCCGCGTCGCTCAGCACCCGGCGCCGGATCTCGGTCGTGAGTTCCAGCGCGAACCTCCCCCGGCTGGGCCCGCGGGTCTCGGTGAAGCAGCGCCCCCTGGACGTGAAGATCTGGCGCGTGTCGACGCTGTGCAGGTTCCACGAGCCGTCGACCGGGACTCGCTTCAACATCATCGGCAGGACCTTGTCGACGTCCGGGCCGAGCAGCCGGGGGAGCTCCACGTCCAGGATGAAGCGGCTGGCGAAGAACCCGGGGCTCAGCAACAGCAGCCCGTAGTCTCAGGTGGCGAGCTGGCCGAGGATCTGACCGCGCCAGTCTTCACTGATCTTCACGTGCGAGTCCTCCCACCAGTCGACCCGCACCCCGGCCAGGCCGTCGAGGTGCAGGGCGTCGAGCAGCGTCCCCTTGGCCTTGGCGTCACCGTGGCACCAGCTCAGGAACATTGAGACCTGGACCCGCTCGCCCATCGAACCGCCCCCGTTCGCGTCTTTCCGGATGGCTTCACGATAGGGAACGATCACATCACCCGATCTTCCGGGGTGCCCGTGATGACAGCTTCGTGCTCGAAAGACCGATTTGTTCTATTTTGACGGCATGGGGTGAGTCGCAGAGCGGAGGCCCTCAGGTGCTGGAGGTTGGACCAGGCTCGGGGGGCGCGGTGGTGGGGAGGGCCCGCACGGTGGTCGGTTCCTTGATCGAGACACCGCTGATGCCCAACGTGTGCATTGCCTGGGCCAGGCCGGTGATGCGCTCGACCGCCTGGGCAGGGGTGATGCCGCGGTGGTGGATGTTGGAGAGCAGGTTGCGGTCGGCGTCGGTATGGCCCGAGCGGGGGCGGTGGGCCAGATAGGTGGAGAGGCTCTCGGCGGTGGCGAGGCCGGGGCGCTCGCCGATCAGTAGCACGATCACCGTGGGGTGCAGCAGGTCGCCGATGTCGTTCATGACGCCGACGCGGCACTGACGCACCGCGAACGGCTGGCCGATGGACCAGCCGGCCTCGGCCGCTGAGGTGAGCAGCGCGGGCAGCAGCGCCGGGACTTGAGTAGCCACCGCCGCGGCGGACAGGCCGTCGCCGATCACGACCTGCAGGTCCGCGCCGGGCGGGCAGCGGGCGGCGACCTGGGCGCGGCCCTCGTCGGACAGCCGCCGGCCCAGGTCCGGCCGGCGCAGGTACTCGGCCCGGTCGGCGGCGGCCGAGTGGACGGCGAACAGGCCGAATCGCTTGGTCGTCGCGGCCAGCGCGGCCCCGGTGAGGTCCAGTTCGGTGTCGACAGCGTCGCGGGCCGCCGCGTGGTCGGGCCCGCAGCGCCAGCAGGTTTGCCGTCCGGTAGGACGTCCCAGTCCGGCCGACGAACACCCGCGCCGGCGTCACCGCCCGGACCCGCTCGGCCAGCGCCGCCAGATCCACCAGCACCACCGCCAACGGCTCGGGTTCCCGGCCCGGCCTGGTCCGGTCGGGGGATGCCGGGTCGGCAGGTGGGATGGCGTCGGCCGGCGTGATGGCGTCGGGTTCGGAGGAGCGGCTCGGGGTCACCGGGTCGGGCCCGAGGGGATAGCGGGTGGGGTGGCGAGGGCGTCGTCGAGGCCGGCGGTGAGGAGGGCGGCCACCGGGCCGGTGGGGTCAGCGAGGTGGCCGTCGACGAGGAGGCCGCGGTTGGTGAGCCAGGCGGTGAACTCGGGGGCGGCGCGCAGGTTGAACAGCTCGCGCATGCCGGCGGCGTCGTGGTAGCTGGTCGACTGGTAGCCGAGCATGACATCGTCGGCGCTCGGGACGCCCATCACGAACGTGCAGCTGGCCGCGACGAGCAGGTCGTCGTTGGTGTTCTGGTCGGCATCGACATGGTTGGTGTAGCAGACGTCGCAGCCCATCGGCAGGTCCAGCAGCTTGCCGACGAAATGATCCCCCAGGCCGGCGCGGGTGATCTGGCGGGCGTCGGCGAGGTACTCCGGGCCGATGAAACCGACCACCGAGTTCACGAGGAACGGGTCGAACGCCCGCGCCACCCCGTGCGCCCGCGCCTCGCAGGTGAGCTGGTCGACGCCGTGGTGGGCGTCGGCGGACAGCGCGCTGCCCTGGCCGGTCTCGAAGTACATGACCTGCTCGCCGACGAAGTCGCCCGGCCGGTCCCGGCGGTGGTGGGCGAGCACGGCCTCGCGGCCCTCGGCGAGCAGGTCCAGGGTGATCCCGAAGCTGGTGTTCGCCGCCTCGGTGCCGGCGACCGACTGGAACAGCAGGTCCACCGGCGCTCCGGCGGTGAGCGCGGCGAGCTGGGTGGTGAGGTGCGCGAGCACGCACGTCTGCGTCGGCAGGGCCAGCGTGTCGACCAGCGCACCGAGGCCGCGCAGGATCGTCCCGACCTGCTCGACGGATTCGCGCGCCGGGTTCACGCCGAGTACCGCGTCGCCGCAGCCGTGCAGCAGGCCGTCGAGCACCGACAGCAGGATGCCCTCCAGGTCGTCGGTGGGATGGTTCGGCTGGACCCGCACGCCGAGGACGCCCGCCTCGCCGATCGTGTTGCGGCAGCGGGTGACCGTCCGCAGCGGTTTCGCGGCGCAGATCAGGTCCTTGTCGCTCATGATCTTCGCGGTGGCGGCGGCGATCTCCGGGGTGATCGCGCGGGCGAGGCCGGCGTCGCGCCACTGCGCCGGGAACGCCGGTGCCAGCACGAACTCACGGAACTCCCCGACGGTCAGCGACGCCAGGGGGGCGAACAACGCGGTGTCCTGACCGCGCAGGATCAGGTCGGTGACCGCGTCGTCGATCAGCGGCGCGGCGACGATTTCGCCGAGCGTCACCTCGGCCAGCGCCAGCTTCGCCGCCACCCGCTCCCGGGCCGACGTGGCGGCGATCCCGGCGAGCTGGTCGCCAGACTTCTCCTCGTTCGCCTTCGCGAACAGGGTCGCCAGATCGGCGAACACGTGCCGCTCGCTGCGCAGCGTCGCCCGGTAGGCCATCGCGACCACCTCCCGTCCCCGGCGCTGTCCGCTCGCCGGCGCACTCCGCTCGGGTAACGGTACGTACCTTTGCCCGGACGGACGATTGAGCCGTATTACGGTGCTCCCGTGCCGGAGGACTGGGACGGGAACGCGGGCGCCGCTGCGCCCGGCACGGCCGGCGCGGCGGAGGCGGGCCGGGGGGCGGGCCGGGAGGCGGTGCGATGAGCGCAACCTCGGTGGATGGGCTACTCGGGCTGGACGAGACCGTCGACGAGGTGCTTGTCGCCTACGATCTCAGCCCGGCGCCGCAGGCCACCCTGCTGCACGTCTCGGAGAACATCACCTACCGGGTGGACGACCTCGCCGGCGGACGTCGTTGGGCACTGCGGCTGCACCGCTCCGGCTACCACAGCCTCGCCGAGATCCACGGCGAGCTCGCCTGGGTGACCGCCCTGCGTGCCGATGGGGTCGTGCGGACCCCACCCGTCGTCCCGACCCGCACCGGCGCCCCCGTGGCGACCGTCCGCCTGGGGGGTGACGCCGCGGGGACGGGTGGTGGCGAGCGGCATGCCGTGCTGTTCGCCTGGGTGGCCGGCCACTCCCCGCAGGTGCTGGGACCCGCCGGCCTGCGGGGGGCGTTCGCGCAGCTCGGCGACATCGCCGCCCGTCTGCACCAGCACGCCCGGAGCTGGGCACCCCCGCCGTCGTTCACGCGCTTCGCCTGGACGTGGGAGAGCACCCTCGGTGCGTCCGGCCGGTGGGGAAGCTGGACCGCCGGCCTGACCGCCGCTCTCGGGGATGCGGACGCGCGGGAGGCGTTGGGACTGCTGGGCCGGGCCGCCGCCGTCATCGAGCGGCGCCTCGCCGGTTTCGGCGCCGGGCCGGACCGGTTTGGCCTTATCCACGCCGACATGCGGCTGGCGAACCTCCTCGTCCCCGGCGACGCACCACCCTCTGTCGACGCACCACCCTCTGTCGACGCACCACCCTCCGGCGACGCCTCCGCGGCGGGCGGCGAGGTCTGCGTCATCGACTTCGACGACTGCGGTTTCGGGTGGTACCTGTGGGATCTGGCGGCGTCGCTGTCGTTCATCGAGCACCTCGACTCCGCCGGCGATCTCGTTGCCGCGTGGCTCGCCGCCTACCAGCGGCGGCTCCCGCTGACCGCCGCGGACGTCGCGATGATCCCGACCTTCGTGCTGCTGCGCCGGCTGCTGCTCGTCGCGTGGCTCGGCACCCATCCGCACTCCGACGCGGTGCCCAGCATCCCGGCGTACGCCCGCGACACCTGCGACCTCGCCGAGGCCTATCTCGCCGGACTTCTGCTCACCGGCTGATCTCGGCCAGGGCCTGGGCCGCGGCCGGAGCCAGACCGAAAGCCGGGCCGGTTGGCAAGCCGGGCCGCTTGAACGTCCCGCCCGCCGGGGACAACGCCGACATCGCCCCCGCATCGACGAAAGGACGTGCCACATGTTCACCTCGGTCGCGGGTCGGACTGTCGTCGTCACCGGCGGGAGCAAGGGGATCGGCAAGGGCATCGCCCGGGTCTTCGCCGAGGCGGGGGCGAACGTCGTGCTCAGCGGTCGGGATGTGGTCGCCGCGGCCACCACGGCCCAGGAGCTCGACGAGCTCGGCGGCGGCGCCGTCAGCTTCGTGCTCGCCGACGTGGCCAGCGCCGCGGACAACACCCGGCTGGCCCGTACCGTCGCCGAGCGGCACGGCGGGGTGGACGTCGTCTGCGCCAACGCCGGGATCTCCCCGTCCGCGCCGCTGGCGGCGATGACGGCGGCCGACATCGACGAGGTGCTGGGGACGAACGTCAAGGGCGCGATCCTCACGGTGCAGGCGTTCCTGCCGGCGCTGGTCGCCTCCGGGCGCGGCCGGGTGATCCTCACCTCGTCGATCACCGGGCCGGCCACCGGCGTTCCCGGCTGGTCGCACTACGGGGCGTCCAAGGCGGCGATGCTCGGGTTCATGCGCACCGCGGCGGTCGAGCTTGCCCGGGATCGGGTCACGGTGAACGCCGTGCTCCCGGGCAACGTCCGCACCGAGGGGCTCGCTGAGCTGAGCGCGGACTACCTGAACTCGGTGGAGGCCGCGATCCCGATGCGCCGGCTCGGGGAGGTCGACGAGATCGGCCACGCGGCGCTGTTCCTCGCCTCGGACGAGGCGTCCTACATCACCGGGCAGGCGCTGGTCGTCGACGGCGGGCAGATCCTGCCCGAGTCGCCGGCCGCCCTGCAGGTGTCGTGACGCCGCCCGCGCCGTCGGCGGCGGCTCAGGCCGTTACGGTGTGGTCTCCTGACGATCGTCGGCTTCAGGGTTCGGTGCCCTTTCAGGGTTCCGTGCCGTCCGCGGCGCCGGGTCGACGAGCGGGGTGGCGGTGACGGTCTCGGCGTCCAGGCGGGTCGCCGCGGGCAGAGCCGCCAGCAGCTTGCGCAGCGCCGAGTCCACCGCGGGCTCCAGCCCGAGCCCGACTCGCGCGCACCCGATCATCGTAGGCCGGCCGCGGTGCGTGGCGTCGGGCCGTTGCCCGGCTGGTCTCGGAGCGTAGGCCGGCACCGTCCGGTGGGCGGCTGTGGCGGCTGACACGACATCACTGGAGTGACACAATCAGCGATATGTCGGATACGGGGGCGGCAGAGGAAGACGCGTCGGACCTGGATTTCTTCATTTCCTATACGGATAGCGATCGTGCGTGGGCGGAATGGGTCGCCTGGCAGTTGGAGGATGCCGGGTACCGGGTGCTGGTGCAGGCGTGGGATTTCATCGTCGGCTCGCACTGGCCCGCGGGAATGCAGCGGGGGGTCGCGGTGGCGCGGCGGACCATCGCCTTGCTGTCGCCCGCCTATCTGCGGTCGGTCTACGGGCAGGTGGAGTGGCTGGCCGCGCAGGCGGCTGATCCGCTGGGATTTGCGGGCAAGCTGATCCCGATCCGGGTGGCCGAGTGTCCTCGTGAGGGGCTTCTCGGTCAGATCGTCTCGTTCGATCTGTTCGACCTTCCCGAGGCCGAGGCCAGGGCGCGGCTGGCCGAGCAGCTCGCGATCCTGCGGTCCGGGCGGGCGAAGCCCGGTGCACCACCGGCCTTCCCGTCCGCCATGTCAGGCGCGGCCCCGCGTTCGGAGGAGCCGACGTATCCGGGGCAGGCGGGGTTGGTGGCGCGCTCGACCGATCCGGGCGTGGTGCGCGGTGGCGGTGCGGAGATCGGGCGGCGGGCCGCGTCGGCGGGGTGGGTGGGACCGCCGGAGCTCAGGGCCGCGCGAAGGTCACTTTCCGTGCTGACTGGTTACTCTAGGTTGTGAGGAATGT
>NZ_CADCWT010000155.1 GCF_902806485.1 Candidatus Frankia alpina
ATTTACGATCCCGGCGATCTGATTCGAATCAGCCATGGCGAGTTTCGGAAAAACTCCATGGACAGAACTTTTCTCCAGGCGCACCGGGTCGTCTGCCTGTTCAGCGGCGGGCTCGATGGAACGTACCTGTTTCAGCATATCCACACCGTGTGGCCCTCGGCCACCGTGCTCGCGCTTACCGTCGACCTCGGCGGCGGCGAGGCGTCACGGGCGAGGCGGGTGTGCGAACGGTTCGGGTTCGAGCATCTCGTGGTGGACCGGACGAACGAGTTTCTGACGGGCTACGTTTTTCCGGCGATCGCGGCGCAGGCCGTCTACTTGGGGACCCATCCGATTTCGGCGTCACTGTCGCGCCCACTCATGGCGCAGGTGGCCACGGCGCTGGCCCGCGAACGCGGCTACGACGCGGTGCTGCACACCGCGGACGGCACGCAGAACAGTCTGCGGCGGTTCAACCAGACCATCGCGGCACTGCGGTTCGAGGGCAGCTATGGTTCCCCCTACGCGACCGACGCGCCGTCTCGAGAAAAGAAGATGCAGGCGATCGCCGATGACAAGCTCATCGAACTTGTCTGTTCCGAGTCATCACTTTACAGCACCGATGTGAACATCTGGTGTCGGGAATTCGAGGCCGACGGCCTCGAATTCCCGAAAAACATCGATGTGCCGGAATCGCTCTATAAATGGACGAGACCGCAGGCGACGGAGCCGGTCGAGGCAGAGGTCAGTTTCGACAGAGGCGTCCCGGTCGGGCTGGACGGTGTGCTGCTGCCGCCGGTCCAGCTGGTACGCAGACTCAACGCGCTGATGGGCTCCTACGGCGTCGGCCGCTACGTCGGACTCGAGGAGATAGCGAACGGGACAAAAGTCCAGGAAGTACGGGAGACGCCTGCCGCGCACCTGTTGCTTGACGCCTACCGGCGCCTCGAGCAGGCGAGCGTCGACGCCGCGACGCTGCGCGAGAAGACGCACATCGAGCAGCTCTGGGTACATGAGGCGGTGGAGGGACGTTGGCTGGGCCCGCTACGCATCGCCGCGCAGGCCTTCATCGCCTCGGTCGCGCGTACGGTCTCCGGCCGGGTGCGTTACCGCGTTTCCCCCAGCGGCCTGACACCACGGGCGGTGATCGCGGACAATCCGCGCTATGTCCGCGACCGCGCCGAGATCCCCCAGTCCTGACCTTCCGGTCGCTGAGCGTGGGCGCATTGTCGACGAATGATGGCTGCTCGCGTACTCGCGTACTCGCGTACCTCGCCCCCCACCCGCGCGATCGAGAACGACGTCCTGTCGACCGCCCAGCGCCACGGCCTGGGCGTGCTGTCCTACAGCCCGCTGGCGGGCAGCTGGCGGCGGTGAGAAAGTCGCCGTGACAGACCGCGGGAGTGTCAGGTGCCGAGGCCGTCGAGGACCTCGGCGGTAGGGAGGGCGGCAAGCGCCGCTCCGGGCAGCCACAGTTTGGACCGGCGCAGGCCGGAGCCGACGACGACGCGAGGATGCTCGGCGACCGCGCGGTCGATCAGCAGCGACCAGTCGGCTGGCAGCCCGACCGGGGTGATGCCGCCGTACTCCATCCCGGTGCGGGAGACGACCGTGTCCATCGGCGCGAACGACACCTTGCGGGCGGCGAGCCTGCGCCGGACCAGCCCGTTCACGTCCGCCCGGGTCGTCGCGAGGACCACACACGCCGCGAGCGTCGTCTCGGCACCGCGCCTGGCCGCGACGATCACGCAGTTCGCCGAGTCTGCCGGGACGACCCCGTAGCGCTCGCAGAACGCGGCGGTGTCGGCGAGCTCGGGGTCGATCTCCGCGACCTCGACCTGCTCGACGGGCGGCGCGGACCCCGCGGCCGGCCAGGACTCCAGGGCCGCCGCCGTCGCCGCCGCGAGCAGGTCCGGTCGGCGCAGGGCTGGCACCGGCCGAAGTATCTCGGTCATGGAACGAGATTATGGTTCAGCCCGCCGTGCTCCGTACCGCAGCCGGACACGGCAGCCGTGGCGCGGGGCGCGGACCGGCAGGCAGGCTGGTGCGACGGCCCGCCGCGGGCGGGCGTCCCGCACCCATCGGAGGTCGCCGTGCCAGCCGTTCCCGTCGAAGGCGATGCGCAGGGCGCCGAACCGGTCGACCTGTCAGTACCGATCGTCAGCGGCATGCCCGTGTACCCGGGGGATCCCGAGGTGGCGGTCGCACCCGCGCTGCGCGCACCCGCGGACGGGGTCAACGTGCAGCGCCTGCACCTGGGTTCACAGTCGGGCACGCACGTCGACGCGCCCTGGCACATCGACGACGCGCTGCCCCGCCTCGACGAGCTGCCGCTGGAACGCTTCGCCGGCCCGGCGGTGCTGGTCGACGCCCGCGGGCAGGCAGCGCAGGGGGCGATCGGGCCCGATCTGCTCCCCGTGGGACTGCGCCCGGACGACATCGTCCTCATCGTGACCGGCTGGTCGGACCGCTGGGGGCACCCCGACTACCTGCGCCACCCCTACCTGACGCCCGACACGTCCCGGGCGATCGTCGACGCCGGGGTGCGGACGGTGGGCATCGACGCGCTGAGCGTGGACCGCACCCCCGGCCCGGGCCAGGAGTTCAGCCTCGCGGCGCACCGGGTGCTGTGCGGCGCCGGGGCAGTGATCGCCGAGAATCTCACCGGTCTGGCGAGGCTGCTGCAGGCTCAGACGCAGGGGCGGCCGATCGAGGTCTTCCTGTTCCCTCTTCCGCTCGCAGCAGCGGACGGCGCCCCGGTCCGCGCGGTGGCCCGACTGGGCCCGGCGGCCCTGAGCCGGCGGGGCGCTCAGCTCCCCACGGCGTGGCGGCGCAGCAGCGGGTCCAGCTCGGCGGTGTCCTCGCCGGCGGGGTCGCCGCCCGCGGGCTGACGGGGCGTCGGGCCGGCCATGGACCCGCCGGGCTGCGCGGCCTCGGGCGACGCGATCAGGCCACCGTGGGTGCCCGGCGGGTTGATCTGGACGCGGCCGGGACGCGAGGTCGTCGGCCGGCTGGTGGGGCGGACCGCCGAGCGGGCGGTCATCCGTGCGGCGGACGCCGCCGCGACCTCACCGGCATCCATCTCGACCTCGATGTCCGCCTCGACCTCGTCGTAGTCGACGCCGTCGTAGTCGACGCCATAGTCGACGGGGTAGTCGGCGGGCGTAACGGGGCCGGCGGGCGGCGCGTAGCCGGGCAGCTCGTCCTGCCCGGCGTCGTCGCGATTCGCGAGCTGGGCGGCCATCAGGCTGCCGAGGTCGATCGTCTCCGCCCGGGCGTGCGCCAACTCTTCGGGGGTGAGCTCCTCCGCCGGCTCGGGACCCAGGTGCCGCTTGCCCGTGCTCACCGCGGAGTCCCGCTCGTGGTAGGCGAAGGAGGATCCGACCGAACGACGGCGGCTGCGGGCGATCTGCTCGGCCTCTATCCGGCGCTCGATCGAGACCCGGGTGATCGCGAGCCGGCGTTCGACCTGGGCGGCGCGCCGCAGATGGAAGAGGTACCCGGCGAACCCGAGATCGATCAGCAGCTGCACGGCGATCCACATCCCGCCGAACACGGCGGCCAACACGACCGTCACCGGGAGCAGGGCCGCCACCAGGATCAGCCGCTGCCGGCGGACCCGCATCAGGGCCGCCCGCTCGGCGACCACCCGGTGCAGCGCGATGGTGCGGCGGGAGTCGACCCGCGGCTCGTCACCGCGGACCGTGCCGTCGCCGCCAGCCGACCCCGGCCTGCCCGAAGCCCCAGCCCGGCCCGAAGCCCCAGGCCCGCCCGGAGTGCCGGGCCAGCCCAGGGTCGCGGGCCTGCCCGCAGCGGGCGTCCCAGGTCCGGCCGCGTCGACCGGCGTGGCGCCGTCGGAATCTGCGGGGGAGCCTGGGCGCGCGGCCGCCCGCGTCGCATAGGAGTCCCGCGCCGTGCCGGACTGCGTGTCGCGCCAGCCGCCGGATTCGCCCTGCTCGGCCGACGGGCCCGTTGGCGCGGACTCCACGGGAGCGATGGGATCACGCGAATCCGCGTGCGACATACCCGTTCCTCTCACCCCGCCGAGACGCTCATGGTCACTGTCGAATCGGTCGGGGTCGGCCTCGTCGTGGCCCGATGGACGACGGGAGAGCACCCGCATCGCCCCCGTGAACCGTTCGGTGGAACGCTGCTCCGACGCCGTGTCATGGCGGCGCAGCCACATGGGGATCAACACGAAACCCCATACCGCAACAATCGCCGCCCAGATCAGGGCGCTCATCGGAGTACCGCCGTCCGGCCGGTGTGGAGTGCGCGATGATCCGATGCCGGGACCGGCACGATCCCCACGCCGGGCGCCGGGCACGCACCGTCCGCGCGGGGCGCGGCGAGCGCGGCGGGCGCGGAGGTGCTGACCATGAGGAGCCTCTTCCCGACATCAGCGGATTGCGATTTCGAGGTTGACGCTAGTGAGCGAAATCCATGTGGTCACCGACCCGAACCCCGCGTGTCGCATCCGCAATCGGATGTGTGATGGTCGTCCAACCGTCGTCTAACCGGTTCCGAGGACCCTCAGTGGGCTCGGCCCGCCATACGGAAGCACTCGGGTGGAGCGCGAGCCTCCAGCAGGCCGCTGCGAATGAGCTCGGGGGTGAGTGTTGGAACAACGCGCGGTGACAGCATCGGACGGGCGTCTGGTTACCGACACCCCCCGCCGGGCGGAGTGGAACTCGTCACCCCACCCACGGCATTACCCGGAAGCGGGCCCCCGGTCCCCCGGCGGAGGCGTCCACTCGGCCCGGACCACCGACGCTCAAGGCCGACCGACCCTCAGGGCCGGCTGTAGTGGCTCCCCCGCCAGCGGCGCACGAGCCCCTCGGGAACGTCCTCGGTCGTCAGCGCGAATCCGAGGTGGTCGCGGTAGTGGCCGTCGATGGCGAGATAGCGCCGGTGCAGGCCCTCCTCGCGGAAGCCGAGCTTGGCCAGCACCCGCCGGCTGGCGACGTTTTCCGGCCGCACATTGGCCTCGACGCGGTGCAAACCGACCGGGCCGAAACAGTGGTCGACGACGAGCGCCAGGGCGGTCGGGGTGACGCCCCGGCCGGCGAAGCCGCTGTCCACCCAGTAGCCGACCTGCGCGCTGTTGAAGGCACCGCGGACAATCGTCGAGACCGTCACCTGGCCGACGAGCCGGCCGTGAAGAACGACCCCGAACGGCAACGCCATGCCGACCCGCGCCTGCTGGCGCAGTCGGTGCCACATCTGCCGATACACCGAGATGGTCTGCCGCTGCGCCCAGGTCTCGCGCACCAGGACCAGACCCGGCGGGGTCGCCTCCCACGGGGCCAGCCAGTCGGCGTTGCGCAGCCGCATCTCCACCCACACGGAGGCGTCGCGCAGTCGCAGCGGGCGCACCGTCACCGATCCCTCGGACAGCACCGCCGGCCAGCCCGGAGCCCGCATCACCGTGGCCTATTCCGTCGTCCCGGCCACGCCGGACACAGCCGCATGATCATCCACTCCGCGGAGCTGGGCCACGGCATGTCCAACCACACCCGCGAGCACACCCAGCCCGTCCCGGACGCCTCCCGTCGAGCCCGGCAGGTTCACCACCAGCGTCGCCGCGGCCGTCCCGGCGAGCCCGCGGGAGAGCACCGCCGCGGGGACGGCGTCGCGGCCCGCGGCCCGCAGCGCCTCGGCGAGCCCGGGGATCGGCCGTTCGATGACCTCGCCGGTCGCCTCGGGGGTGATGTCCCGCGGCCCGAGACCGGTCCCGCCGGTGGTGACGACCAGGTCGATCCCGTCGGCGACCGCGGCCCGTAGCGCGGCCGCGATCCGCTCGCGGTCGTCGGGGACGATCTGCGCCGGACCGACGGCAAAGCCGAGCTCGGCCAGCCCGGCGACGAGCACCGGACCGGACCGGTCCGGATAGGCACCCCGGTACGCCCGATCGGACACCGTGACGACCTGGGCGCGCGCCCCCGGCGGCACGCTCGACGACCGGCTCACCGGACCTCCCGGGAGGGTTCGGCGCGCCAGTCTCCGTGGCGCCCGCCGGTCTTGGCCAGCACCCGCACGCCGGTCAGCTCCGCGCCGGGATCGACCGCCTTGACCATGTCGTGCAGGGTCAGCGCGGCCACGGTGACGGCGGTCAGCGCCTCCATCTCGACGCCGGTCCGGTCGGCCGTCCGCACGGTGGCGGTGATCTCCACCCCGTCGTCACGGACGGTGAGCTCGACGGTGACCCCGGAGATCGCGATGGGATGGCAGAGCGGGACGAGGTCGGGTGTGCGCTTCGCGCCCATGATCCCCGCGATCCGGGCGGTCCCGAGCGCGTCCCCCTTCGGCACTCCGGTGCCGCGCAGCAGCCCCACCACCTCGGGGGTGACCCGCAGCAGGCCGGTGGCGGTCGCCGTGCGGGCGGTGACGTCCTTGGCCGTGACGTCGACCATCCGGGCCGCGCCGTGCTCGTCGACGTGGGTGAGCCGGGGCGCGGTCATCGCGCGATCGGCTCCGCTGGCCCCGCGCTCGGATCCGACGCGTCGGTATCCACCCAACCCATGCCGGCGAGGATGGCGCCCGAGTCGGCTCCGAGCAACAGCGCCGGCAGCCGGGCCCCGGCCGGAACCTTCGTCACCTCCTCGGGGATGATGACCAACGCCTGCGCGCCGGCCAGCGAGGTGAGCTGGTGCGAGCCCTGACCGCCGGCCAGGCGGGCGACGGTCCGCGGGCCGGGCCGGCCGTCGTCGCCGAGATGGACGAGGCCGACCCGCACGAACGTGCGCCGGCCGGGCAGGGAATGCAGCTCCGTGTCGACCGTCACGACGATCCGCGGCAGACCGGTGGCGGCCAGCCCGCGCATCCGCTGCAGCGCCGGGCGGACGAACAGCTCGAACGAGACCAGCGCGCTGACCGGATTGCCCGGCAGCGTGAAGATCGGCACCCCCTCGACCAGGCCGAAGCCCTGCGGCTTGCCGAGCTGCATCGCCACCGTGTCGAACCGGACGGTGCCGGTCCCGGTGAGGACTTCCTTGACGACGTCGTAGGCGCCGACGCTCACCCCGCCGGTGGTCACCACCGCGTCGACCTCCCCCAGCACCCCGTGGAGGGCCTTGGCGAAGGCGTCGGGCCCGTCGGGCACGCCGGTCAGCCGGCGCACCAGCGCGCCGGCCTCGCGGGCGGCGGCGGCGATGCCGTGGCTGTTGGAGTCGACGATCTGCCCGGCACCCAGCCGCGAGCCGACCTCGACGAGCTCGGTGCCCGTGGACAGCACCGCCACCCGGGGCCGCGGGTGCACCGGGGGGCGCGGGTGCACCGGGGGGCGCGCCACGTTGACGGCGGCGAGCAGGCCGATCTGCGCCGAGCCGATGACCGTCCCCGCGGGCAGCACCAACGCGCCGGGGGTGACGTCCTCGCCCGCGCGGCGGATGTGCTAGCCCCCGATCGGCGGGCCGGCGGACCGCGACCGACTCGCGGCCGCCGTCGGTCCACTCGAGCTGGACCACGGCGTCCGCGCCGCGGGGCAGCGGGGCGCCGGTCATGATCCGCACCACCGTGCCGGGTTTCAGCGGCGCCGGCGTGCCGGGCCCGGCCGGGATCTCACCGACGACGGGCAGGGTGGTGGGGGTGGCCTCGGTGGCCTCGGCGACGTCGGCGGCCTGCACGGCGTAGCCGTCCATGGCCGAGTTGTCGAAGCTGGGTAGGGCCACGGTCGCCCGGACGTCGGCGGCGAGCACGCAGCCGTGGGCCTGCTCCAGCCCGGCGCGGCGGGGGCGAGCCGGCGCCACCGCTGCGAGAATTCGCTCCAGGTGTTCATCCACCGTCGTCATCGGCGCCCGTCCCCGTTCCTGTACCCGTTGATGCCGTCGGACCATACGGCCCGCCCGGCATCATCCGGGCTACGCCATCGGAGCCCGGACACCTCTGTTACATCAGCGGTCGCGCGGGCGCCACCCACCCGTCAGCAATCCGCCGATCCACGGCGGCCTGCGCGCCGATCGCGCCCAGGCCGATCCCGGGATCGTTCCCGGCCACGCCGGAAGCGTCAAGGTTAAACGAATGCAACCAGGCCAATCGGGGTGCCAGCAACTGGCGGAAATCTTTCCGAATTAGGACAAATTAACCTTCGGCCCGCCGGCGGCGACGTACTCCTCGAGCCACGGATAGAGGTCGGGCCCAAGATCGGGCCGCTCGCAGGCCAGCCGGATGACCGCCTTGAGGTAGTCGACCCGGTCTCCGGTGTCGTAGCGCCGGCCCGTGAACACCACGCCGTGCACCGGCTGGGCGCCGGCGTCCCCGGCCACCGCGCGCAGCGCCAGCGTCCGCAGCGCGTCGGTGATCTGGATCTCCCCGCCCCGCCCGGGCTCGGTGTGCCGCAGCACCTCGAAGATCTCCGGGGCCAGCACGTAGCGGCCGATGATCGCCAGATTGCTCGGCGCCTCCGCGACCGGCGGCTTCTCCACCAGGTCCAGGATGCGCACGATCCCGTACCGATCGTCCGGCCCGGTGGGGACGGACTCCACCGTGGCGACGCCGTACATCGAGACCTGCTCGTCGGGGACCTCCATCAGCGCGATGACGCTGCCACCGAAGCGCGCCTGCACCGCAAGCATTTCCGCCAGCAGCGGGTCGCGCTCGTCGATGAGGTCGTCACCGAGCAGAACGGCGAAGGGCTCGTCACCCACGTGCGCGGCGGCGCACAGGACCGCGTGGCCGAGCCCCCGCGGCGAAGCCTGGCGGACCGTGTGCACCTCGGCGAGCTCAGCCGACGCACGGACCCGGCGCAGGCGGGTCTCGTCACCCTTGCGCTCCAGCGCGGCCTCGATGTCCGCCTCCCGATCGAAATGGTCCTCGATCGCCTTTTTCGTGCGGCTGGTGACAAGGAGGACGTCGCGCAGGCCGACCCGGGAGGCCTCCTCGACGACGTATTCGATAGCCGGCCTGTCGACGACCGGCAGCATCTCTTTGGGCACGGCCTTGGTGGCCGGCAGGAAGCGAGTGCCCAGACCCGCAGCCGGGATAACCGCCTTCGTCACTGGCATGAGGGAACCTTAGCCGGGTCGAAGTGCACGAGCACAGCCACGGCCGCCTTCACGGGCAATACACAGCTCACCCGGTACGCGGCCGAGTGCCGGACACCACCGGCACGGCCGCGGGGCAGCCCGCCGGGCACGCCAGGCGCTCGCAACCAGCCCCTGCGGCGCCGACCTGCGGGAGGCTGTGCAGGTGCAGGGAAACCACCTTCCACCCGATCCCCGACGGGGGACGCCCGCCGCCAAGCCGACGGCCCATCCCCACTCCTGGGCGGTGGCCGGCGCGGCACTCGGCCCGGGTGGTGACGCACCGACCGGACCAGGCGCGGACGCCAAGCAACGGCTGCGCGCGCGGCTACTCTCCCAGCGGCGGACCTCCCTGGCCCTGCGCCTCCAGTCCTGCTCGCCGGCGGACGCGGCGGTCCTGGCGACCCGAATCCTGCAGATACCCGAGGTCGCCGACGCCCGGTGCATCGCGGCCTACGTGGGGCTACCCGGGGAGCCCGATCTCGCCGACCTGCTCCCCCGGCTGGTCGCCCGCGGTGCCCGAGTACTGCTGCCGGTGTTGCGCGCCGATCTCGACCTGGACTTCCGCGAGTACGTCGGCACGCTGGTCCCGGGCGCCCTCGGCACCCGGGAGCCCCCCGCGGCGGCACCGCCCGGGGAGCTGTCCGAGGCCGAGGCCGTGATCATCCCTGCGCTCGCCGTCGACCGGGCGGGGCGGCGGCTCGGGCGGGGCGGCGGCTCCTACGACCGCGCGCTGCGCCGAGTCACGCCCGACGTCCCGGTGATTGCCGTGCTGTACGACCAGGAGCTGCTCGATCTCGTCCCCACGGAGGAGCACGATCGCGGCGTGCAGATCATCGTCACCCCGAGTCGTACGCTACGGTGCGAACCGACTGACGGCACCGGGGAACATCTGGGGCCGTCTACAAGCTAAAGTTGGCAGTCGCCACTTCTGAGTGCCAACGCCGGGAGGAGTACGTGCCTACCTACCAGTACCGCTGCACCGACTGCGGACGTGACCTTGAAGTCGCGCAAAGCTTCAGCGACGCGTCACTGACGGAGTGCCCGACCTGCGCCGGACGACTTCGTAAAGTGTTCGGTTCGGTGGGCGTGGTGTTCAAGGGCAGCGGCTTCTACAAGAACGACAGCCGGTCGAGCTCCGCCGGCGGTTCCACGCAGCAGCGCCCGAAGGACACCGCGGACGCCACGAGCTCCAACGCCGGCAGCTCCGCCGGTGGTAGCGACTCGTCGTCGACCGCCAGCTCCGACTCGTCGTCGTCGACCGCCGCGGCGAGCAGCGGCTCGTCCTCGTCGGCTCCCTCGACGTCGAGCACGGCCTCCAGCACCGCGGCGGCCTGACCGACCGAAACACCTTCACCGTCTGCCGAAGGCGTCCGAGCGCTTGCCGCCTTGGGCGCCTTCGGCATGACCGGCGCCGATCGCGGTGCACCCGGCGAAGCCGTGTGACGGGACGCGACGGTCGCAGTCCCGCAGCCGGGCACGCCAAACCGGAGTCACCGGACGGGAGCCCCGCGCCTGCTCGGCCGGTCGCCCCCGCGGCGGTAACCGGCGACCGGCGCGCTGAACTCAGGCCGGAGCACCGCTGCGCGGTGAACCCGCATTGGAGCTGACGTTCCGTTGCGTGCAGCTCCCCGAAATGCGCTGATAGTGCAATTTCGCACGGCTTCCAGGCATTTCCGTTCGGCCTCGGGCGGCATGCGCCGACGAGGGTCGACGGCGGTGACGGGCGCCGTCCGGAGCGACTCCGGACCGGGTCACGCGCCCGCACCGCCGTACCGGACACACCGCCTACTGTTTGCGGCGTCGATAGTGCTCCACGATCCAGGCGTCTACCTCTCGCTTGCGCCAAACTCGGGTGCCTTTGGCACCACTACCCGTCGGCGCGTTGATGACCTGCAAGGGTGCCGGAAACCGGGAGTCCTTGCGTGTCCAGTAGTCCACCGCCTGGCGAGTGATCTTGAGTTGGAACGCGATGTCCCCGATGCCGACCAACTGCTCACCGTCGTCCACGCGGAACATCGTAACCACTTTGCTCTTCCCCAAGAACCTCGCTAGGGTCTATTTTGCTGCATAGCAAATTTACGGAGGAGGAAACCGATGCCCCCCACGCCACGCCGCGCCGATGAGGTCGGGGCGCTGTTAGAGCGCGACGAGGACTACGACACCGATCCGATCGGGGATCCGCCGATCACGGTGGGCCGCTACCGAGCGTCCATCCGGGCGGTCCTGGCCGTCCGAACACCGGAGCCCGGGATCGTCGCTTCCGCGTGGTCCCAGCGGGAGACGGACGCATTCCTGGCAGGCAGCCGGGCCACCCTGCGGCTGGTCGTCGAGGTCATCGGGCATGCCCTGACCAAGCCGCCGGCCACCCGCAGTGGTTCCGGCGGCGTAGATTGACCGCCGGCGCGCGGCCCGGACCGGGCGGACATCATCGGCGCCCGGATCCGGGCCACGCGCCTCAGGTGACGGCATTGCACTAGCAGACCCGGGCCGGGCGCCGGGCCGAACAACGGCTCGCGCCTAACCCGCCCGGTGGGCCCAGTGTCGTCCTGCCGACAATCGTTTCACCAGCGAACTGCCGCCTCGGCCGCGATCGCCGGACCAGTACCGCGGCGGCGAACAAGCCGCGCCACACGAGGGGAAGATCATGGGCGCCACTGAGCCGCTTGACGACGACTCGTTCGACGACGAACGGGAGATCGGATGGGGCGACGAGTCATTGTCCGAGGAAGACGACCCGGACATCGAGCGACTCCTCGCTGATCTCCCGCCGCACCACGTCGAGCGCTGATCCGGGGAGGACACCGCCGGCCGCCCGCGGGAGACGAGGCGGAAAGCGCCGTGCGCGGCCGGCTTTCCCGACGCAATATGTCTACCGGTAGGTAAGCCTGAGGTAACTGGTCAGGTCGTGTAGATCGTTTGTTTTTGGTTCTTCGGCTGGTCGGGATTGAGCCATTCCCGGCGTCGATTTGTGA
>NZ_CADCWT010000156.1 GCF_902806485.1 Candidatus Frankia alpina
CTCGACATTCTTGCGCCATTCATCGTACGTATTCTTTGTGGTTTTCTTGACGCATTGATTGGCGTATTCATGGCGTGTTCGCTTCGCCATTTATAACGCGCATTGGTGTGCATTCATCGCGGAGTATTGTTGTTTGCATTGTTCGGGGGCGCCGTGAGTGCATTGTTGAATTGCCCGCGCAGCTGTCGAGCGGTATCGGATGTTCTGACTTCCGACTATCCGATACCGACTGTGGATCATCCGACTTCGGCTGTTCCGGGTAGCGAGGTGGGCCCGGCCGGGTTCACCTTGAGGTGCGGAGCGGGTGGCCCGTTGCCGTCGTCCTGGTGCTCGTCCACCTCGCCGCGCACGGCGCGGTCCCCGATGGTGGCGAGGTGGACGAGCGCGGGGGCCCGGGATGGCGCCGTACGGGTCGTGGGCGGTCCGTGGTGGCGTCCGCTTGTGAGGGGGCCGGTGAGTGGGGTTGCGTCCGCCAGCGTGGCACACGAGCGGCTGCCGGCCCGGCGGACAGTCCGGTGAGTGTGGGCGAGCAGGACGAGCGGTTGTGGTCACTCTCCGTCGACATCGGCTCGGCCCGTACACCCCCCACACACTTCTACCTAATGATCATGGGGGCAAAGGGGGCAATGCCCGGTGACCTGCGAAAACGCGGGGGGCAAACGAGGGGGCAAAGGAGGGGCAAAGTCCGCCGGAGCAGGGGGCAAATGCCGGCCGGGCTTGCTCCGGCCGCTTCGGCACCGTTCGCCACCTCTCACGCCGGTCACTCTCCGTGGTTCAGGGTGGCCGTGGCGCCGGCGGTCCCTGCCACCTCGCCGTGGTCCTGGCCGTCGACGTGCCCGACGCCGGGCCGAAGGTCCGGTGGCGGTAGTCCGGACAGGCCGGCGAGGTGGCGGAGCTGGTGTCCATGGACATGTCCGCATCGGTGCCGGTGGTGGCGTGTCCCCCGGCGTAGCACAGGCGTTCCGGGGTGGATGTCCATGGACATGTCCACGTGGACATCGCCGGCCGGCGAGGGTGCGAGGCCGGCAACGCACTGAGGCTCCCAGCACCGTGGAGTGCTGGGAGCCTCAGTGGAAACGTAGGGCGAGGTTATGGCCGTCGTAGGTGTAGCTCCGCGCGCCGGCCGGATCGGGCCGCTTCGATTGGCACTACACGAAGCCCGTAGTCGTTCAGCGACTTCAGCATGATGGCCACCGCCTCCTCCGGGGCAACGGTTGGTTTCCCCATTCGGACAGCGGCCATGCAGATCGCATCATGTAAATCCGAGCGGGTGCCGGTCAACGTCTGCTCCCGAGCGTTGTGTCTCTCGTTACTCACGGTCCACCTTCCTAAAACTCCATGTCGAGCCTGCTGAATTCGGCGATCTCCAGACCTTCCGCGCCGTACTGGTGCACGAGCCCGTCCGCGAACGCCTGTCCGGCCGCGTTCATGTCGCCACGAAGGATGGCGTCGGCCGCCGCTTGCGGAAACACGAACGGTGCCAGTTCCTGGCCGCGGTTACCCTGTCCGCGCTTGTCGGTTTTTGATTTCACGGAAGCCTGCCAGCCAACGAGCCCACGCTTTCCACCGCGCGACGCGACGGCGTGGCGCTTTAGCGCGTTCACTACGGAACGATCCTTCGGGCCTGCTTTCGCACCTCGCTGCTGACGGGCTGAACCCGTAACCGCGTTGCGCCAACGGCGCGCCTGAGCGACAGCAGACGACATCTTGATTTCACCGTCGCGCGAGAGGTTCAGCCGTTCGGCAATCTCCCTGTTGGAGAGTCCCTCATCAATGAGCGAGCGGAATCCTTCCTGCCAGGAATGCGAATCAATGTAACGGTCCATTTCGTCACGAGCACTGGTCATTCGCCGGTCACCGCCTGTCGGAGTGCGGCGTGCACGCCGCCCATGCCTGAGTCCAGCGCGGCCACGACGTCCGGTGCCAGGAGCCCGGACCCGTTCCGCTTCCACTTGCCAAGCTGCTTGCTGGTCGAGAGTTCGATCCCGGCAGGGACGTCGTCTGTCGAGTCGGCCGCGAAGTAGACCGCGTCCACGCGGACCGCGAACGGGGTTCGCCCGGTCTGCTCGCGCAGCTTGTCCAGCGCACGGGCCTGGTTGGCTGCCGCGCGTGACACGGTGTGCGCGCGCCAGTCGGGTCGGTAGACCTCTGTGGGGTTCTTCGTGCTGGCCATCCAGCCACCGAGGAACGTCGTGTAGAGGGCCTTGACCGCGTCGAGCGCGGCGCGGCCGGTGTCGTCCTGGCCGCCGGCCCCGGTGGGCAGGAGCCACGTCCGCGCGTCCCGGGTGGCCTTGTACCAGCGGTCCAACCAGGAGTAGGCGTCCGTGAGCGGCCAGATCAGCGTCTCTTCGACGCGCCGGACGAGCCCGCGCTCTTGGAGGTACCAGGCCACCGGTCCGGCGTACTGACCATTCGGCGCGAACAGCATCGGGAGTAGGTCCGGCACCGTGGGGTCGACGTCCAGTCGGTAGATAGCCGGCACGTTCTTGCGGATCTTGATCCGGCCAGCGTCGCTCAGGTGCTCCGGCCGGCCGGTCCCGAGTGGTTGGCTCGCTGCGGCCAGGTACGCACCGTTGACGTCGAACGACGTGAAGCACCCGAGAGTGCGCTCATCCAGGGTGAGTGGCCGGTGCCATTCCTGGCGCGGCATCTTCCATGGGCAAGGAACATCGGAGATCCGTTCCTCCGGCGGCAAGCGTCGGGGTGCGCGGCCCTGCTTCTGGCGGAACAGGCGGTAGCCGGTGCGGCCGGGACCCTCCGCCCACACAAGCCCAGTGCCGCCTGAACCCGGCCGGCCGTCCACGGGGAATGCCGCTTCGATGCGGTCCGCGACGTCGCGGACGAACTTGTCGGAGGGCACGTCCCAATCACGCTTGATCAGCGTGGCTTGCAACGCAGACAGGGACTTGTCGGTGTGCTCAGGCCCAGGCCAAGGGTCCGCTGTCGTCTTCTTGTGGGAGCGGCGGGATGCGGTCGGAGCTGGTGCGGCCGGAGCTGGAATGAGCGCCTGCTGAGCCACCATCGAAGTCGGTGCCTCGCACGACGGGTGCGCCTGGACGTAGGCGCCCGTGGCGTCCATGTAGGTGCCGTCTCCTGGGACGTGAGGCCACATCGACTCGCCGCATGCCAGGCACGGTCCGGTGCTCACCTCGCCGTTCGCGGCCATCGCGGCTTGTTTCGGAGTGAGCCCGGGTGCAGCCTGTTCCGGCACGGCAGGCGGGTATCTCATCTCGCCCTGCTCCGCCGGAGTGGGCCCGGCCGGAGCAGGTTCCGGCGCCGGAGTGCCGCTGCTGCCGGAACCGTCGTCGCCCTGGCCGTCGTCGCCTTGGCCGTCATCTTCCGGGATGTCGAGCAGACGGCCCAAATCGAACTTGAGTACGTGCGGACGGGTCCCGTCTTCCCATAGCGCGCTCTTTTCCGATGCCACGCTTTTGACCCACGCCTCATCCGCGAGAAGCCGCAACAGGTCTCTCGCGGCCGGCATTGACCACTCGTCACGGTCCCGGACCCGTCGCCGGATTGCGTCCGCGACGTCGTCCCACTCAGACGAGCGGATCACGAGCATCGCCCGACGCCATGGCGTGCGCCCGGACCCGCTCCATACTCGGACCGCACCGAGCGGGTCACCTCGCCCCGCCGGGAACCACTGGGTGCCTTCCTGCTCTCCCATGACTGCGCCCTGTCGCCACCCGACAACCCCCGGGCCGTATCCCGGAATCGATGGGGGCACGGCAGCATCGTCCGGGCCGCGAGTGGGAGACGCGAGGTACCACGTGCCATCCCGGAGCATTTCTCGGAACCGGCGGACGAACAGAACCACGGGATTTCTCGCGGTCTGTCCAGCTCCAGTCATTCCACACCGCCGTGCCTGAGCGTCGGCAATTCCATGAATGACATCAGCTCCCCACGGCGCGAACGCCTCACCCGGGCCGATTCCCGCGCGCTCCCATCCATCCGCGAGAATGCGCACTCCAGCAACGGCGAGCATGGCGTTATGTCGCGCACGGTTGTGACCGTTGCGCTCCCACTCGGCCATTTCCTCTCGTGCCCACGCGATCGCACGGGGTGCCACAGTCAGATCCGCCAGGCCGTCCCGAATCATCCGCGCGTGCGCACGTGAGATGGCCCGGATCGACTGCTGCACCTCGGTCAGTACCGCGGTGTCCACCTCACCATCGGCCCACAGCGCGAGGTACCTCGCGATCTCCGATCCGTGCTGCTCTTCCTCCGGGTAATCCTCCGCTGTCACAAGCAAGCCACACCGCGGGTACCGGTCAGTTCGGATACCGACCCCATCCCGCGTGGCTTTCGTACCGCCTTTCTGCGTGGCCATGCTCTGCGCGAGACCGGAGAGCATTATCCATTGCGCTCGGATATCCCCTGGCGTCAGCTTGCCCGCGAACGCATCGTCGACCACGGCCACCCCACCCGCGAGGTGGTAAAGCAGGCGGTCTATGCCGATCTTTGACGAAGCGCCGTGGCGCACGTTCACGGTGGCGCGGTCTGCGTCGCCGTCGACCGGCACCCATAGCCGAGACTGTGCACCCGTGACAATCCCAGCCATGGCACTTTTCCGGAGACCGGTGTTACCGGCGACAGCCACGGCGAGGTGGGGGACTCCCGGGAGTCCAGCCCATGGCGAATAGGCCAGTTGAGCAAGCATCGCCAGCGGAACGGATGGGTCCGAAGTTACTTCGAGGAACCGGAGCAGGACAGAGAAATCAGCCTCGTATGTCTCGTCCGTTGACGGCTCGTCCAGCCCCAACACCCGGATTCCCTCTTCCCTGGACACCTGTGGCGGCAGTTCGCACATTGCGGTGTCATCGGTCCCATTCGCAGTGAGTGCCGGAGCACCCTGGCGGAGAAAAACCGGCAGACGATCCGGACGGAACAGCAGCCCCGAAACCCCGTATGAGGCAGACACCCCACTCTCATAGCGGATGGTCATTCCGGCTGCCCGTATGGCATCGGAGATGATGTCCGTTCCGCGCTTCGGGACGACACCCCCAATGCCGGTTTCCTGTGGCCAGGATGGCTCGCGAGAGCGCATATCCCGGTCGGTCACGGTGGCGTGCCTGATCTCAGATCCGGGCGGAGTGTAAGCGACGTCGAACATCGTCTCGATGATCGGTCCTGGATTGAGATCCGGCGCAACGTCCCGGAGTTCCGTGACTCGTGAGACGTCCAGCCGTCCGGGCGCGATGGCGTATTCGTCACCATCTCTGTTGACCGCAGCAAGATGCGTTTCGTGCTGGCGGTACTCGCGACCAATCAGGCGGTGCACCGCGACGCCAGGTGCGTCCAGGGAGACGTCCGCCAACACTGGGCGTGCGTGACCCTCACCGTTGGCCGGCGGTGTGGCCGGGGTCGATGCGCCGCCCATCGCCGCGAGGAGACGGGGATCTTCCACCGGGGCCGTCATCGGGCATCCGGGACGGGCCCACCGTGTCGAGTAACGGGGTGGTCCGTGTGTGTGGTGGGAGTACCCACCTCGTGACGTTCGGGGCCTCCCACGGCGACCGTGGGGCCACCCACGGGCACGGCTCGGAAGTTGCCGCCGGCACTTGCAGGTGAGTTCCCATGTGTGCCGTGTGGATCTGGGCGCACGACCGTAAAGTAGGTGTGCACGTAGGCACTCCTGTTCCTGCCAGAGGGTTCGGGGGGTGTTCGGCCCGGGTGTTGTCAGCACCCGGGCTGCTTGCGTTTACAGGGTCATCGCGTCGTTGCCAGCTCGTCCGGTCTCATGCCGCCTGCTCTCCGTTCTCTGCTTGCCGGTGGGTCCGGGCACCTCGCGGACGGCCTGTCTTGACCGGCGTGTAGTCCGAGACGTCGACACCGGCGATCCGGGCCAACGCGGTACGGATCACCACGGCGGACGATGCCCCGTCCGGGATGTCGAGCACGTGTGCGGCGAGCGTCAGCAGGTCATCGGGGATGCGCACCCCGTGGTTCCGTGTGCGCGCCATGGCATCTCACCCCCTTCCGCTATGCGGCTAGCCACTTATTTAACGATCAGACTAGCACCGACGTTCCGGGCGCGCCGGACATCCTGCGCTGTGTGTCGCACTTCGGGGACACACCCTCTGTCCACCTCCGAGATGCGACATCAGACTGTGGATGTTCACAACACAGGGGGTGGCTCGCGCCATGCGGATACTGATCTTTGCTAGTCAGAAGGGTGGCGTCGGCAAGACGACGTTGGCCCTCAACATCACCCACCTGCTTGCCGAGACGCTCGCCGCGCGCGTGCTGCTACTGGACACCGATTCCAACGGGGACTCCGCCAGGTGGGCAGACCGCGCGCGCGGCCGGCGTCCAGCTCCGTTTCGACTACACCGCCGAAACCGACCCTCGGCTTCTGGGACACGTCCGCGAGGTAGCCGAGTACGACGTGATCGTCGTGGACACGCCGGGCGCTCGGGAGTCCGCCGCACTGCTTGCCGTGGTGCGTCACGCGGACGCGGTCATCCTTCCGAGTCCACCCGCGGCGCTGGACCTTGCGGGACTCGCGAGAACGGTCCGGGATGTGGTTCGGCCGTCCGGAGTGCCGTTCCGGGTTCTCCTCACGAGGGTGGACCCCCGGTCGATCCCCCGGGCGGAGCAGGCCCGGACGGATTTGGTGGAACAGGGGTACGGCGTGTTCAGCACGATCATCCGGAGCTACGCGGCGCACGAAGATGCCGCACTGGCCGGAGTGCCCATCGGGGCCTATCGCGGCCGGTACGCCAGTGAGGCCGATCTCGACTACCGCCGGGTGACGGCGGAGATCATCCGCGACTACGTAACGGGAGACATCAGATGACACCGCCCGGACGCCGGAAGTTCCGGGACATGCTCGCTTCGGAGTCGGACGCGATACCGGCTGTCGAGCCGTCCGCCGCGCCGGAGTCCGTACCGCCTACCGGAGAGGCTGCGCCGGAGCAGACTCCGGCGCGGCCGGCACCCACCCGCGCGCGACGGACTCCCGTTCGCTCGCAACCAAAATCCGGACATCCAACACCGAAAGTCGAACCCCGAAACTCCGACTCTCCGACTTCTGAGGTATCGTCAACTCCAGAAGCACCGACCCTGCCGGACTTGCTGAGGAGGCGACGAGTGACCGTACAGACGGAGATCTCGCGGGAGCGGGTGTCCTACTACCTGAGCAGGCCGATCATCGACGCTGTCGAGCGGCTCACCCTCGAACTGTCCCTGGAACTGGGCAAGCGCGTGACCAAGGCCGACGTCGTCGACGGACTGCTGACGCTCGGACTCGACCAGCGCACGAAGTTGGTCCGCGAGATCAGGAAGTCAAAGGGCCTGTAACAGACGGGCCGCGGCCGGGATCGCACCCCAGACACGGCCCTTGACCGAACCCCTCCGTAGAAGGGAATCCGACCCATGTCGACCGTAGACCCCCCGGCGACCCCCGCCGCGTGCGACTACTGCACCGACGCGCCCGTCGTCGCGCACCCCGACATCGCCATCTGCCAGACCCACCTCCCGGACGAGCCCGACTACGGCCCCGGTGGCTCCGGCTACCGCGCGGCACGGCGCGCCGCACGCAAGGCGAACGGGGGTGCGAAGTGAAGTTCCACGTTCAGGCGCAGAGGTGCACGGACATCTACACCGTCAACGGCGTGGCCACTCCGGTCACCTTCACTCGCGGTGTGGCCGTGCCGGTGCCTCCTCGTGAGGTAGACGTGCTCGCTCGCATGGAAGTCGCGCTCCAAACCGTTCGCGACATGGCGTCGGCGGAGCGGGAGGTGGCCAACGACATCGAAGAACTCGACCACGCCTGCCACTCCGTGGGGCTGGCCGCGTTCGTTCTCGACAACGAGATCGAGGTCTTCACTAACGCACTCGGCAGCGCCAGGGAGAAGCACAAGGCGAACGGAGGTGCCCGGTGAAGTTCCGTATCGAGACGCAGAAGTACGCCACCACCCACACCGTCAACGGCGAGTCCGCGCTGGTTACCCGCACCCGCCGCGTGGCCGTGCCGGTGCTTCCCCGGGACATCGATGTCATCGCCGTGCGCGGTGTCGTCGGCCTGGTGCTCGCGCTCACACTGGTGTCCATCACGTGGTCGACGGTGTCCATCGCGCACCTTCTGAACGGCACGTGGACGGCCTACCTCGCCGGTGCGGTGTTCGACCTCGCGTGGCTCGCCACGCTCGGCATGTCGTTCATCGTCCGGTTCCGGCCCGACCGGCGCGCGACGGTGGACAAGATCGGATGGGCGTTGCTCGCGGTCACCGTGACCGCCATCGCCCTTGAGGGACTCCAGGCAGGCGGAGTTGCGATGGCGTGCATCGGCGCGTCCGTCAGTATCGCGGCGAAGGTCCTGTGGTGGACCCTGAATCGTGCGACGGCCCCGGACCTGTCGCCGGACGACGCACAGTGGGTGGCTCGGCAGATTTCCCGCGCGTCCGCTCAGATGGCCGTGGCCGCGGTTCGCCGGCAGGTGGCCCGGGTGGAAGACCAGGCAACGGCGCAGATGCTCGCGATGGAGGCATCGCGACGTCCCCCCCTCGGGACGGATATCATCGGCCTGCCCGTGAGCGAGGTGGCCGCAGTGGCGGATTCCTCCGCACCTCCTGTGGGACGTCAGGTCGACGTCCTGACCGAAGTCCCGCAGGTCACGGCCTTGTCCTCCCCCGGGCTGGAGGACACCCCGGACGTCCCGGGGGACAACGGGACCCCGCGGGGGTTCAAGGCCCGTCGTGTCCGTGAGCTTGTCGCGAGCGGAGTGACCGACGTCCCCACGATCCGCGAGCGTCTCGCGGACTCCGGGGTGACGGTCGACCCCTCGCACGTCCGCCGGATCATCCGGGAGTCCCGGGCCGCGGCGAACGAGCCGAACCCGTACCTGTAGCCCGAGCTGCCTCTGTCAGCAGTGGAGCTGGTGACGGACGCCATCGGTCACCAGCTCCCGGAACACCCCCACCGTTGCACCCGGAAGGGAACTGTCCCGTGACCATTCTCGCCGTTCTCGTTCTGCTCCTGGCCGGCATCCACCTCGCGCAACGAGCCGCGCACCTCGCTCAGGCCGTTCTCGCCACACTCCGCCGGTCGGTCGTGGCCCTGAGCGTCGCCCTGGCCCTCATCTGCGGCCGGTTGGTGCTTGTACACCCGGAAATGGTCACGGGCGCCTTGGTGGTGCTCCTGGCGGCTCTCGCCGGTGTCGCCGGACTCGTCCACCTCGCCCGCACCCGCGGACCCCGCGTCGCCTGACTCACCCACCCACGGCCCGATCCCCGTTTCGCAGAGAGAGGCAGCACCATGCAGGAAGCCGTGATCACCATCGCCGGGAACCTCGCCAACGAGCCGGAGTTTCGGTTCACCCCGAACGGCGCGGCCGTCGCGTCGTTCGTCGTCGCCTGCACTGAGCGTCGCCGTGACCCGAACACCGGTGAGTGGTCGGACGGGGCGACGTCCTACCACCGGTGCACCGCGTGGCGGCAGACCGCAGAGAACGCGACGGAGTCGCTGAGCAAGGGCGACCGCGTGCTCGTGGTGGGCACGCTCCGCCAGTCGTCCTGGCAGGACAAGCAAAGCGGCGAGACCCGCTACGGATGGGACGTCCAGGTGGACGAAGTCGCCGTGTCGATCAAGTTCCACGTGGCCCGTTCGCAGCGGCCAGAGCGTTCCGCCGCGACGGACGACACGGGCACCACCACCCCGGGCCGCGGGACCGCGGTTCCGGCGCATCAGTCCTGATCATCCTGGTTATCCACAGGCCGGACGAAACCTCTTTGCTCGGCGGGATCGGGCGCGTGACTCTCAGCAAAGACTTCACGCGCCCGACCCCTTGACCACGGGAGTGCACCCCATGGCCCGACATAATCTTTCCACACGAACCCCCGCCCGGATCGTCGGGTGGTGCTGGATCTCCGGCTCGCCGCTCGACGGAGTCCCCCGCACCGACGCTACCTGGCTTCACTCGGCAACTACCGTCGTCCACCCCTCCGGCCGCGCGTACCGGTGGCAGCACCGGCCCCGGTGGCAGCGTGCCGCACACCGCACCGGCGGCACCCTCGCCGTCCTGGGCGAGGCGTACGGGCAGATCGCAGACCCGACCCTGGCCAACGCCCTGGCCGCCACCGTGGCCGCCACCGTGGCCGCCACCGTGGCCGCCACCGTGGCCGTAGGTGGGCTGGTCTACGCAGGCAACCGGGCGCACCGCCGGTGGATGCTCAGGCAGCACCGGCGTCGGCTCGTCCAGCCGCTCATGAGGTCGCTGTCGGGGCCGTTGCAGCTTCCGATCGGCGCGTCGGCGGACAAGTGGCTGGTCGTGCCCGGCAACCCAGCGAAGCAGGGAGCGATCACCCGGGTGAACCTGCCCGATCACTGGGCGGGTGAGGAGTACCAGCAGCTCGCCATCGCCCGCCTCGTCGACCGGTGGATCAAGGTCCCGATGGAGGTGTCCCGCATCCACCTCACCAGCGCGCCGCGGTTCATGGAGTTCACCCCCACCCCCCAGCCTCCCGGCGCGGCGACCTGGAGGCCGTCCGACAACCCGTACGTCATGCACGTCGGCGACGGCCCCGGGAAGACGCCGATCTACGCCCGGACCGAGACCGACGTCCCCCACCTCGCTGTGGTCGGCGGTTCCGGAAGCGGAAAAACCACCACACTAACCGTCCCACTCGTCCACAACCGCACACACGGAGCGCTCGTCGACATCATCGACCTGAAGCGGATGAGCTTCACCGAAATCGGCGACGATCATCCGAACGGGATCGCCGGAGACCCCACCCGGCCATCGCGGACCGTATCCGGGGTGCGGATCCACACGCGCATTGAAGACGCGATTCGTGCCCTCGCCGAGTTCGTCGCCTCCGCCACCGCCATCGCACTCATGCAACAGGAAGGGATATCAACGAAACATCTCCCCGCCAGGGTTCTGATCATCGACGAGTTCGGGTCGTTCGCCGGCGGCGCAAAACAATGGTGGGCCGGCCCCGGCGGGCAGAAAAAGCAGTCACCGGTTCCGTTCTGGCTGCACGTCACGTTGATGCAAGGCCGCGCACTGGAGCATCGCATCGTACTTGGTGCCCATCAGATGTCACTCACCCTGTTCGGCGGCTCCGACGCCCGCGACCTGTTCTCCGGCCGCATCCTCACCGGAACCTGCTCCGCACAGAAATGGATCACCACCTACGGGCACGTCAAGAAGCCCGCATGGGACGCCGACGTCAAGGGGCGTGGCACCTACGGTCCGCTCGGCGAGCGCCCAGAGCTAGTCCAAATCGCCTACATTCCACAGGAAGAGGCCAATACACGGCTCCGGGAGCTACCGGAGGCGCCCGCGTGGTTCGACGCAGGACACTGCGCACCATGGATCACCGAAGAGCACATCCTCGAAGTCGAAAGCTCCTACGGGGCCGGACACTGGGTACCCGGATGGGGCCACCTGTTCGACGACGATGCCGACACCGACAGTGACGCCGAACAGGCCGCCGACACTCCTACGATGCTCACGGAGAGTGATCAGATTGCGGGCGTAACGGACCATGTCACAGTCACACTCACCAAGCCAACAGGGCACACGTCCAGCACCGATGACCGCGGCATCCCGGGGAGCGTAACGGAGGCTGTAACGGTCGAGCCTTGGCCACCGATCACTCTAGGTGACTGGCGGCCCATCCCTGGCGAGACGCCGATTACGCTGCCCGAGGCATGCCGGACAGGAGTTATCCCGATGACGCCCGGTGCCGCGAGGAAGGCCAGAATGACAGACTCCGCCTTCCCGCCAGGTATCGGAAAAGGCAGGGGCCAGCGCTACTACCCAACCTGGCTTCAGGTCTGGTACGCGAACCGTCCATCAACGGTACGGAAAACGGGATAGCCGGCAATCGAAAATCAGCTAGCGGGCCAAAGCTTAACCGATTGCCGGGCCACCTCCTTGAATTCCATGGGTAGTATGGCGCAACGGCGAAGGGGCGGGTTACAGGAAGATGTTATGAGGCAAGATCGTCCGAGTTTAGAC
>NZ_CADCWT010000157.1 GCF_902806485.1 Candidatus Frankia alpina
GGCCCGACGCACCAGTCAGCGCGACCGGCCAGGCCGACGCGGATTCCCGGCCGCTGCCGCCCCTGCCACCGTCGCTCACGGGGCCGACCAAGCTGCCGGAACCCCCGGACCCGCCGGACCCCCGGGACCCGCCGAACCCCATCGGTGGGGACACCTCCAGCGGCCCGGACCAGGGCATGTGGTTCCAGACGCGAGGTGGGACGGACGCCGCCGGGACGGACGACACCGGGACCAACATCGGCGGCCACTCCACCAGGCGAGACGGCAACTCCTGATCGCTCCTACGCACGGCCGGAGATACGCATGAACACGAGAACCCGTGACCTCGACTGGCTGCTGGAGAACCTGCTGGAGCGGACGCCGGGGACCCGGCATGCCCTGGTGCTCTCCAAGCCGCAGTTCCGGGCTCAGCGTGGATCAGGCGGACCAGCTCGCCGCCATCGCCTCCGGTATCCAGAGCCTCTTGCATGGTGCGTCGATGGAGTTCGGCGACGGCAGCGGCGGGGTGCGGCAGTCCATGACCGAGTTCCACGGGGGGCTGCTGTTCATCATCGAGGCCGGCCAGGGCTCGCACCTCGCCGTCGTGGCGACCGACGACGCCGACGCCGGCGTCATCGGGCACAACATGAACGAGCTGGTCGAGCAGATCGGCGACTATCTCAGCGCCCCACCACGCGCGGCCGCACCCGGATTCACGGCCTCGTGATCCGGGAGGCCATCGATGGGGAGAACCCCGACCGGCTCTACACCGTCACCGGCGGGCGCAGCCGTGCCGACGAGAACGTCTTCGACCTCGTCACACTGATCGTCAGCGAGAGCGATCCGACGTCGGGCATGCAGTCCGAGCACGCCGCGATCCTGCGGATGTGCCGGTCGCCGGTCGCCGTCGTGGAGGTCGCCGCCGAGCTGAAGCTGCCGGTGAGCGTGGTGAAGATCCTGCTCTGCGATCTGCTCGACACCGGCCGGATCGCGGCGCGCCATCCCTCGGCCTCCGTCGGCAGAACGCCGTTGCCCCATCCCGAAATCCTGAAGCAGGTGCTCGTTGGACTCAAGAATCTCTGAGGTCGCCGACCAGGCCCCGCCGCGCTCCCGCACCCCGTTGGCGAGCACGGTCAACGACGCATTGAAGATCGTGATCGTCGGCGGGTTCGGCGTCGGCAAGACGACGATGGTCCGCGCGGTGAGCGAGATCCGCCCGCTGAGCACCGAGGAGACGATGACCGGCGCCGGCATCGGCATCGACGACATCGGCGGCGTGCGGGAGAAGTCCACGACCACCGTGGCGTTTGACTTCGGCCGGATCAGCCTCAACGAGCAGATGGTGCTCTACCTGTTCGGCGCCCCCGGGCAGCAGCGGTTCTGGTTCCTGTGGGATCGGCTGTTCGCGGGAACGCTCGGTGCGGTCGTGCTCGTCGACACCCGTCGGGTGGCGGACTCCTGGTACGCGATCGACCGGCTGGAGCACCACGGGATGCCGTTCATCGTCGCGCGCAACAACTTCGACGAACCGGAGCACACGCTGCCGCAGCTACGCGAGGCGCTGTCGCTGTCCGACGACGTGCCGCTCGTCGACTGCGACGCCCGGCACCGCGCGTCGAGCAAGTCGGTGCTGATCGCGCTGGTCAACCACCTGTACGCCCTGTCCACCGCCCAGGAGACCTCGCCGTGACACATCCCCACCACGACCGTGTCGACGGCTGGGAGCCGGCCGCGACGGAGCTCGCGGCACCGGCGCCGGCCTTCCCCGACCATCCGGGGGCGTTCCGGCTGTACGGCCCGCGTTTCCAGCACAACCCGGCGCAGTTATACCGGGAGATGCGCCACGTCCACGGCCCGGTCGCGCCGATCCTGCTCGACGGCGACATCCCCGCCTGGCTGGTCCTCGGCTACCGCGAGCTGCACTACGTGACGAGCAATCCGGAGCTGTTCGGACGCGACCCGCGGCGCTGGAACGCCTGGGACCGCATCCCGCCGGACTGGCCGCTGCTCCCCGTCGTCGGCTACCAGCCATACACGATGCACCTGGAGGGCGCCGAATTCGAGCGCCGCTCGACGATCATGAATGACGTGCTCAGCGACGTGGACCTGTTCGAGCTGCGGGCGCTGTGCGAACGGACCTGCGACGAGCTGGTCGACGGTTTCGCCGGGCGAGGCGAGGCGGACCTCATCGCCGAGTACGCCCAGTCGATACCGATGCTGCTGATCGGCCGCATGATCGGCGTGCCCGAGACCGGCCTGCCCGAGCTGCTCTCGGCGATGAACGCGGCCACGGACGGCTCCGGCCCGGAGGCGATCGCCGGCCACTCCCGCTTCGTCGCCATCATCAACGCGCTGCTCGCCGACCGGCGGGCGCACCCGCGGCCGGACATCCCCTCCGCGCTGCTCGGCCATCCCGGGAAACTGACCGACGAGGAGGCGTCGTGGGACCTGTTGCTGATCGTCGGGATCGGCCAGCAGCCGATCACCGACTGGATCGGCAACACACTACGGCTGATGCTCACCGACAGCCGCTTCGCCGTCACCCTTTCCGGGGGCCGGCGCAGCGTCGGGCAGGCGCTCAACGAGGTGCTGTGGGAGGACACTCCGCTGCAGAACATGTCCGGCCGCTGGGCGATCCGCAGCACCCAGCTCGCCGGCCAGCACATCCAGACCGGCGACATGCTCGTTCTGAGCTGCGCGGCGGCGAACGGCGACCCGCAGGTGCGGCCGGACTCCTTCGAGGGCCCCGGCGGTAACCACGCCCACATGTCGTTCGGCCACGGCGAGCACCGCTGCCCGTATCCCGCTCAGGAGATCGCCGAGACGATCGTGCGGGCCGCCGTCGAGGTGCTGCTCGATCGGCTACCCGATACCGACCTCGCGGTCTCCCCCGACGCGCTGGTCTGGCGTCCGTCACCGTGGCTGCGCGGTCTGTCCGCACTGCCGGTGCACTTCTCGCCGTCCTGACCTGCCGAGCCGTGCTCAGATCTCGCCGGAGCGGGGCGCCAGCGCCCAGGCGAGGGCGAGGTCGGCAACCTCCTCCCAGCCCGGCACGCTGGCCGTCAGGTGCGGGCGGCCAGGGAACTCGTGGTAGGCCGTGATCGCGCCCGACTTGCGCTGGCGGGTGAACGCCTCCCGGCTCACCGACGCCGGGACGGTGTGGTCGGCGTCGTTGCCGAGAATCAGCAGCGGCGCCCGGTCGGCCTTCCCGAAATCGACCTTGCTCGGCGCCTTGGGATTGACGTTCGCGAATGCGGCCTGCCACAGCGGCCGGCCCGGGGTGGGCACCTGCAAGCGCGCGTACAGCTCGTCCGACTCGCCCCGGCTGACAGTGTTCGCAAACGCGTAGAACCACTGGTCCGCGGTCAGCCCCACCACCCGATGGCGGGTCGCCGGCTTCGTCAGCACCGGCGCCGACGAGCGCAGGGTGGCGATCGGTAGCCGCAGCACGCCCTTCACCGGCGCCGGCGAGATCGCCACCCCGGCCGCGCCAAGGCCACGGTCGAGCAGCAGCTGGACGATCAGGCCGCCGAACGAGTGCCCGACGAGGACCGGCGCCTCCGGCAGAGCCGCGACGATCTTCGCATAGCTGTCCGTCACCTCGACCACGCCGACCCGGTTGTCGGCGGTCGGCTCCGCCCGCAGGGCGTCGAGGTCACGATCCATCCCCGGCCACTCCGGGGCGAGACCGGTATGTCCCAGCGCGGCGAACCGGTCGATCCACGGCTGCCAGCTCGCCGACGTCAGCCACAACCCGTGGATGAAGACGATCGTGCGCCCCGCACTCGCGGCGCTCTGGTCGGACGGGGCAGCCGGGCTGACGTCACTCACGTGGACTCCTCGACACCTGCGGCTGGCCGTCCCCGGCCCGGCGCGTGATTGCTTGCCACGCAGGGAAACTCGAGGTGCGGCCGTAGATCGCCATCATCGATGGACGTAGCCGATCGGCGCACTGTGACCCTCGTCATACCGGAATGCACCTAGGTCCGCACCACGACCGGTGAGAGGCTTCGAGGACCACGCCCACCCAGGTACGATCGCCCCGCGGGGCCGTTAGCTCAATTGGCAGAGCAGCCGGCTTTTAACCGGCGAGTTCAGGGTTCGAGTCCCTGACGGCCCACCAATGTAGGCATTGCGCGAACCGCTCCCTTCGGGGACGTTGTGGCTGGTAGGACGGCTGCGGCGCCCCTGCGGGGGGCGGTTGGCGTTGATGGTCGGGTTGACTTGGGTCGGTCTGTGTCTCCAGTCTCTACGTTGGCGGCGTCCCTGGAAGCATCGGGCCCAGGAATTTTGAAGATCGGTATGAGCCGGTCCGGCCCGGTGATCTTCACTTCGGCGATGAGGGCTTCGATGAGGGCCTTGCGTCGGAGGTCGTCGCCGGTTTCGATGATCGTCTCGATGTGCTTGACGATCGTGTGGAGGGTGGAGCGGGCCGGCATGGCCGGTTCGTCGTCGAGTTCTTCGGTGAGTTCGGCCTGCCTCTGGCGGAGCTGCTTCTGCTTGGTGCGCAGGGCGTCGAGCCAGGTGGCGAGGATCTCTTCGTCGAGGGTACCGCGCTCGAAGGCGCCCAGGTAGCGATCGATGGCCTGGTCGGTCTGGGTGAGTTCGGTTTCGATGGTGGTGAGTTCGTCGGTGCGGTCGGAGCGGGCGTCGCGGTGGTGGCGCTGGGCTTTGGTGACGGCGTCGGCGATGAGCTGCCGGTTGTCGCGGTAGAAGCTGGCGAGCGCGGTGAGTACGGCGTAGTCGACGGCGTCGGCGTCGAGGCGGGGCGCGTCGCACTCATGGCGGTTGTAGCGGTTGCGGGTGTGGCAGGTGTAGTAGCGGTAGGTGTGGTTGCGGCCGGTGGCGCGGGTGCCGATGAGGGCTGTGCCGCATTGGGGGCAGCGCATGCGGCCGGTCAGGTAGTAGTCGGAGGGGTTGGATGCCCGGCGTGAGGTTTCCTCGCTGCGTTCAGTGAGGATCTTCTGGGCGACGTCGAACGTCTCTTCCTCGATGATCGGGTGGTGGGTGTTTTCGACGGTGATCTCGCGGAAGGTCAGCTCGCCAAGGTAGATCCGGTTGTCGAGCATGCGCAGGATCTTGTGGCCGGACCAGGGGCCGCCGACGGTGGTGCGCAGGCCGCGGTTGTTCAGGACGTTGGCGATGCTCTTCGTGCCGAGGCGGTCGCGGACGTACCGGTCGAAGATCAGCCGGACGATCGCGGCTTCGGTCTCGTCGATGATGAGTTTCTTGGCGGTCTTGTCGACCTGGTAGCCGAAGGGGCGCCGGCCGCCTTTCCATAGGCCCTTCGCGGCCTTGCGTTCCATCCCGGCGATGACCCGGTCGATGATCGTGTCGCGCTCGAACTGGGCGAACATCGCCAGCATCTGGAGCAGCATGCGGCCGATGGGGGTGGCGGTGTCGAACGGCTCGGTGGCCGAGCGGAACACGACCCCGGCCTGGTCGAGTTCTTCGAGGAGGTGGACGGTGTCGCGCAGGCTGCGGGAGAGCCGGTCGACGCGGTAGACGAGCAGGACGTCGATGAGCCCGTTGCGGGCGGCGGACAGGGCCCGCTGGAGGTCCTTGCGTTCGATGGTGGCGCCGGAGGCGTCGTCGGCGAACCGCAGGGCCACGACCCAGTTGGGCTGGGAGTCGACGTAGGAACGCAGCCGTTCTTCCTGTGCCTCGATGGTGTAGGGCTGGTTCTCGTCGTCGGTGGAGCGGCGCAGGTAGATCCCGACCCGGACGATCTCGGGCAGCGCGGCGACGGCCTGCCGGGTTCTTTTCGTGGTGGTGCGGCGCGCGGTCGAGCGCGGCATGGCGGCTGTTCCTTTCCTTCCCCCTTGACGCTTTTCTGCTGCGACGGGCGGGCTATTCGTGGCGTCGGCGGCGCCGGATTCCCCGGCGGCGGGCTGGCCGCGCCGAAAACCGGCCGCCGGTGTCGCCGGCCGGGTCGCAGATCTGGACATTCGTGGCACGTGTCGCGAGGAAGGCCAGGGCCTTCTCCTGCTGTGCCGCTATGGATTGGCATCCGTTTCCGGTGCCGTGCCGGACGTAGATGACGACCGGCACGGCACCGGAAACGGTGTTCATCGCCACCTTGTCGGCGGACTGTCGGGTGGGAAATGGGCGCGGCATACCGATGCTCCTTTCTCGGATGGGTTGACAGCGGCCCGCCGGAAGGGAGGGTCGGTGTGGGTGTCAGGCTGCCTTTTTCGGAGCTGAATTCGGCGCTCCGTTCCTTTCCCACTGTAGGACGAGTTCCGCCAGAGCGGCCACCGCAGAGTCGTATTCTTCGGCGGTCATTTCGACGGTCTCGATCCGTTCGACTCCGACCTGGCGGGCCACGTCTCGCCGTCCGGTGGAAAGCGGCTCGGAATCGTCCGCGGCGGGCGTGCGGCTCATTCCGTTCCCGTTTCGGGGTTACGGGGGTCGGTGGGAAACTCCCAGGGCGGCAGGTGCGGGCTGAGGATCGCGGTCCCGGGGGTGGCGAGGAGCTGGGCGTGGAAGAACGTCCGGCCGTCGATGATCGGCTGGTGGGCGTGCGGGCAGACGACCCAGTGTTCGGGTGGGACGGGCTGGCCGCCCCGGGTGCGGCCCCAGACGGTGGCGCCGGTGTAGACGGGGTTGGCCAGCACGCGGCTGACGGCGGTCGAGGTCCACGGCCGCGGGCGTCCGGTCGCCGGGTCGACCAGGGTGAAGAACAGGTTCCCGAGACCGTGCAGGCGGGTGGCGATGGACAGAGGGCTGAGCCGGTCATCGACCCGCCACCGGTAGATCGTCGCGACGACGGTCGCGGGTCCGGGGTCGAGGACGAGGCGGACGCGGCGGCGGGGCTGGCCGTCGGCGTCGGGGACGGGGACGGTGACCCGGTGAGGCAGGTAGCCGAACGGCACCGGGCCGAGGTGGAAACCGGCGCGGACGAGGTCGATCTGGGCGGCGCGGGCGCGTTCGGTGGTCCAGACGTGGTGGGCGGCGAGCAGCCGCGCCTGCCGGGTGGCGCGGGGGTGGGTGAGCCGCCACCACCAGCCGGGCCGGCGCTGCGGCGCGGGCGGGGCGGGTGGCAGCGCGGGGATGGGCAGCAGGTCAGACATGCGGGGCTCCAACCAGAAGGCAGGGCCGGCCGCGGCGGTGCGGTGCGCGCACGGGCCCGGCCGGCACGGAGTGCTAGGCGGCGGGGCGGTGCGAGGCGTCGAGGGCGGCGGGCGGCGCCGGTGGGCGCGGCGGGTCCGGCAGGCGCGGTCGCCGGGCTGGTCGGCTGTCGGCACGGAAGACGAGCACGTCCTGGTGGACCGGGTAGGCGCGTGCCCGCCCGTGCGGATGATGGGTGCCGAGTGCCCGGGTGTAGGGGACGGCGGTGAGCGCGACGGCACGCTGCACCGGCCGCCACCCGACGTCCCGGCCGGCGGCGGCGACCTGGCTGGCCAGGTCCACCCCGCCGACGATCTGGTAGGTGGCGATGACGACGAGGTGGCCGCCGGGCCGGGGCAGGTCCCGGTAGGCAGCCAGCCGTTCGCGCAGCCGGTCCCCGGCCGGACCGGTCGTCTCGGCAGGGTCGGCCGGTCCGATCGCGGTCAGGACCAGGTCGACCGGTCCGAGTCCGATCCAGGATTCGCCGTCGGGCAGCGCGTCGATGATCATCCCGTCGCCGCGGGCGCCGCGGGCCTTTGCCAGGGTGAGCGCGGCGCGGGCGGTCTCCCACCGGTCCGGGTCGGTGGTGATGCCGATGCCGTGGCGGCGGGCGTGGACGGCTTCGGCCACGACCGTTCCCCGTCCGCAGTCCGGGTCGCACACTGTGTCCCCGGGCCGGCTGTAGGCCGCGATCGCGTGGGCGGCGACCTCCGCTGACACCGCCACGCCGCCGTGCGGCGCAACGGCCGGCGGTCGCCGGGTCTGGTGGGTGGCAGCACTGTGCCGGCCGGTGGGCCAGACCGTCGCCCACCGCGCGTCGCAGCGCCACGTCTCGCCTTCGACGGTCATCGGGCTGCGCCCCCCGTCGGCGGCACCGGTGCGAGCGGGGCGAACAGCAACACATCGGAGTGCACCGTGCGGGCCACCGTCGTACGTGGCAGCGGGGTGGGTGGCTGGTCGAGTTCGTCGAGGGGGACTTCCAGCAGGACGAACCGGTCGAGCAGCGTGAGCCCGTGGCGGCCGGCGGCGGCGGTCAGGTCGCCGGTGGGGTCGATCAGCCGGCCGGCGATGCTGTCGCTGCGGGTGATCACGACCAGCAGGCCGGCGGGGGCGACCAGACGGGCCCACGGGACACCGTGGAACCAGCCGGTCCGCGTCGGTTCCACGACCGTGACGACCAACGGGCGGCGGTCGCCGTTCGGCCTGGGGCTGGGGCTGGGGGTGTCAGGTCCGGGTCCGGACCCGGACGGTGCGGGGTGGATCTGGACGGTGCGGCCGAGTCGAGCGACGGCTCGGCCGGTGTCGGCGAGCCGGTCCGCCAGCGTCTCGCGGCGGCCTTCGGCGGGCACGTCCGGGGAGGGCGGGGTCAGGAGCAGGACCGGGTCGCCGGGCCGGGTGTGGGTCACGACGAGCTGTTCCACGGCGGCTGCAAGCCAGCCGGCCGACGGCCGGCCGGGGCTGTCCGGCGGGCACGGCCAGACGGTCGCCGGCCGGCCCGCGGGGACGACAGCACGGCCGTCACGGTCAGGGTCGGATACGGGCATCGAGAGGTGTTCCTTTCACGGCGGGGTGTTTTCGCGGCCGTAAAAGGAGACCGTCTGCTGGGCATGTCTCGGACACCAGCCCGGCGATTTCTTCCAAGATTTTTCTCGCTGAGCAGCGCCTAGTCCGACCGGACTATTGATCGCTGGCAGATCGCTTGGCGGCACCCGGACGGTCCACCCGAAACTTTTTTCAAGATTTTTCTCGCTGGCGTCGTTGTCGGCCGGTCGTGATGCCAGCAGGGATGCCCAGCGATCTTCCCTGGATGTCACAGCATCGCAGCTCACGGCCCTGCTGTGCAGGTTCTGGGCGCCGCTGGCGTCGGGTCGACTCCGGGGCTTGCGGGAATGCCGACACTAGATCGCTGGGATTCTGCTGGGCGCCAGCAATCTTTTCTGTGCATTCACTGGGAGATCAGTCTGGCTTTTCGCTGGGAACGGTGTGGCGTCCTTGTTGCTGTCCACATTTCCGTGACAGCGAAGGACGGCAGTAATGCCCGACGGAATGTCTTCACTTCCTCCGCGACCGGCCGGCCGGGGCGCGTCCGCGTTGCCGCTGGCGACATTGCGGGACTGCTTTGGCCTGCTGGTCGCGGGCCCCGCGCCGCTGGCGCTGGACGGCTCGCTGGTGCCAGGTCTGCCGGAGCGGCTGGTGGCGTTGGACGAGCTGCGCGACCGGCTGCTGGCCGGTTCCTGCCCGCAGGCCGTCCGTGACGCCGCCTGGGCGGTGGTGATCCGCCGTTCCCGTCGCTACGGAGGCGCGTGGACGGTCGGCGCCGCCGGGATGGCGCTACCCGCCCTGCGCGCCGTCTGCGCCCGGCTCGGTGGGCACAGCGACCTCGACCCGGCCGACGTGCAGGCCGAGGTGCTCACCGGGTTCCTCGAAGCGGCGGCCACCGTCCGCCTGGACCTGCCGCGGATCGCGGTGCGGCTGCGCTGGGCCGCCTACCGGTCCGGGCTCGCGCTGACCGTCCAGCAGCGGGAGACCCCTCATCCCGACCCGGACCTGTTCCAGACCGTCGCCGCGGCCGAAGCACCGCAGTCCGGTCCGGGCCAGGCCGGTCCCGAACAGGTCCTGGCCAGCGCGGTCGCCGCCGGAGTCCTGACCGACACCGAAGCCGATCTGATCGCCGCGACCCGCCTGGACGACATGCCGATCAGCGCCTGGGCCGCCCGCCACACGACGGCACCCCGCCAGGCATCCCGAAGCAACGCCTCGTCGACCACCTCACCGGCCCGGCCGGTGCCAGCTGGGCCCCGCGCTCGCCTGCCGGCAAGACCCCGCGCCGGCCACATCCACCGGCCGGCGCGCCGGCGCTGACGGTCGCGGGGATGCCGGCATGAACCCGACCCAACCGCGGCCCGAGGCCCGCCCCGCCCGTTCCCGCGCGGACGGCCGGCGTGCCGTGGCACGCCGAGCGGTCCTGCTCACCGTGCTCGTGCTCGTGCTCGTGCTCGCGCTCGTGCTGGCGGGCAGCGTGGCGGCCTTCGCCGCGCCGGCGCCGGATCTGAACGCCGTCCTGAACAACGTCCGCAACTGGATCATGATGATCCTCGCGCTGCTGGCGACGGTCTTCCTGTCGATCGGCGGAGTGCGCTACCTGATCTCCAACGGCGATCCCGGCGAGGTCGGCAAAGCCAAGGACAGCTTCCGCAACGCGGGCTGGGGGTACGGGCTGGCCGCGCTCGCCCCGGTCGTCGTCGCGATCCTCAAGCAGATCGTCGGGGGGCTAGCCCATGACCGCCGCCGTCCCGGCACGCCGCGCGCCGGCGCCTCTCTCCCTCGCCCACGCGGCCCGGAGGCCGGCCCGCCCGTGGCGCCACCGCCGGGGCTGCGGGCTGCGGCTGGTCGGGACGGCGGCGCTCGCCGTGGTGCTGCTCGTTGCTTGCCCCGCCCTGGCCTTCGCTGACGCTACCCCCGCTCCCACGCCGGCCCCGACGCCGAGCGCCACCGGGCCGACACCGAACCCGCAACCCGGCCCGTCCCCGGTACCCCCGGGCCAGGGATCTTCACCCACGCCCACCCCGTCGTCCGGCGGGAGCACGCCGTCGACCTCGAACCCGCCCGGCGGCGGGACCGCTGACGACTCCGGCACCGGAACCGGCACCTCGTCCCCACCCTGCGCTGACGACGACGCCGACTGCCTTCCCCAGCCCACCGCACCGCCACCCCCGACCCCACACACCACCCCGACCGCGCCCGATACCGGTGGCGACGGAGGCGGCGGCGGCGGCGGCGGCGGCGGCGGCGGAATTGTCGGCTGGATCACCAGCGGTATCACCAGCGCGATCAACAGTTTTTTCGGGGCTTGGTGACCGCCGCCCTCAACCCTTTGTTGGACCTGCTGGGCCGCACGCTGTTGACCACACCGAAACCGTCGGAGCTGCCGGCCATCGGCGAGCTGTGGACAACCTCGTGGGGCATCACCGTCGCCTCCTACAGCATCCTCATCATGATCGGCGGAATCACGATCATGATGTTCCAGTCGGTCCAGGCCCGGACGTCCATCAAGGAGATCACCCCGCGCATTCCCCTCGGGTTCCTGGCCGCGACCCTGTCCCAGTTCCTGGCCGGTAAGGCGATCGAAATCGCGAATCCGCTGCCCGCCGCGATCCTCGGGCAAGGACTCGACCCGGACACGGCCGCCAAACAGTTGCGGAACATCATTCTCGGCGCGATCGCGCCACCGATCGAGCCCACCGGCGCCACAGGTGTCGTCAACCGAAGCATCTTCGTCATCTTTCTGGGACTGTTTCTCGCTGGCTTGATCGTCGCCTTGCTGCGCACCTACATCGCTCGGATCACGATCACCGTGGCGTTGATCGGAATCGCGCCGCTGGCCCTGTCGGGGCATGCCCTACCGCAGACCGAGAAGATCGCGTACTGGTGGTGGAAGGCATTCTTTGCCTGCATCAGTATCCAGATCGCCCGGTCGTTCGTTTTGATCGCCAGCTTCAAGGTGTTCTTCGCCCCCGGTGGTTTCACCGTGTTCGGCCCGAAACCGGACGGGCTGGTGAACCTGCTGGCAGCCATCACCCTGATCTATTTCCTGTTCAAGATCCCGTTCTGGATGATGCCTAAGATCGGCCAGGGCGGCAGCAGCGTTCTGGGCCGGATCGTGCGCGCCTACGTCACCGGACGCGCGCTGGGTCTGCTGAGCGGCCGACGGTTCGGCCGCGGCCCGCAGCGCACCCCCACCGCCCGCCGCCGGCAGACGCCCCCTCCCCGGCGACAGGCACAGAGCCCGATCACGCGCCGGCCGCTACGGCAGCCTCCGCGCGGCCGGACCACCCCCCAGTTCCTCCAACCGATACCGGCGGTACCTA
>NZ_CADCWT010000158.1 GCF_902806485.1 Candidatus Frankia alpina
ACGGGGCCAATACTCCGCGTAGCAGATCGCAACCTAGAACGATCTTCCCGGGGCCCTGCCCTTCTTCTTGAAGGTCGGGTATTTGGCTCGCTTCTGCCAGAAGTTCACATACGCCGCCTGGAGATTCCGCAGAGTGGCCTGCAACGGCCCCTTCGACGGCTCGGCGAGCCACAACACATGTCCGGGTCCCGCTTCCATGCCGTCAGCATCCTGTCCGTCTCGGCATGGCTGACCCGGCGCTGTTCCTGAACCCACACCCGGTGGCGTTCCGCCAACGCCCGGTTGTAGACGTAGCGCACACAACCGAACGTCTTGGCCAACTGTTCGGCCTGTTGCGGGGTCGGGTAGAAGCGGTAGCGGTACGCCCGCTTCACCACCCGACTCCCCATAGCTGACGGAATACACCATGCCGTTGTCACCTTAGCGCGGGAGTTGACGCGCTAACCCCGCCCTGAAGGACGGGACCTGCGCGCTACGTTTCATCGGTCACAGCGCCTTCTCGGCGACGAGGCCGCCGGTGACGTGCAGGCGGCGGGTCACCGCGACGGTGTCGAGCATGCGACGGTCGTGGGTGACGAGCAGCAACGTGCCGGTGTAGCCGGCGAGCGCCTGTTCGAGCTGTTCGATGGCGGGCAGGTCGAGGTGGTTGGTGGGCTCGTCGAGCACCAGGCAGTTCACGCCGACGGCCTGCAGTAGCGCGAGGCCGGCCCGGGTTCGCTCCCCCGGCGACAGCGAGGCCGCGGGCCGGGTCACCTGGTCCGGGCCGAGGCCGAACTTGGCGAACAGGGTACGGACCTCGGCCGCAGGCCATGTCGTCGCCCGCTCGGCGACGGCGAGGGCGGTGGTCTCGCCGCGGAACAGCCCTCGGACCTGGTCGATTTCGCCGAGACGCACCCCGGTGCCGAGGGACTGGCCGCCCGCGTCGAGCGGCAGCCGGCCGAGCAGCGCGCCAAGCAGGGTCGTCTTGCCGCCGCCATTCGGCCCGGTGATGACGATCCGGTCGGCCCAGGCAACGGTGAGGTCGACCGGTCCCAGGGTGAAGGCGGGCCGGCGCACGAGCGCACCGGTGAGGGTCGCGACGACGTCGCCGGAACGGGGGGCGGCCGCGATCGACATACGCAGCTGCCATTCCTTGCGCGGCTCCTCGACCCCCTCCAACCGGTCGAGGCGGGACTCGATCGACCGGACCCGCGCGGCGCTCTTCGTCGCCGCCTCGATGCGCGCGCCCCGGGCGGCCCGGTCGTTGTCGGGCATCCGCCGCTTGGCTCGCACCGAGCCGCGCACGGACTGCTCCCGCTGGCGCTGTGCCTGCGCGACGAGACCATCACGCTGGTCGGCGTAGTCCTCGTACCGATCACGGGCCTGGCGCCGGGCGACCTCGCGGGCCTGCAGGTAAGCCGCCCACCCGCCGGCGAACAGGGTGAGGCCGTGCTTGTGCGGGTCGATCTCGGCGACGGTGTCGATGGTGCGGTCGAGGAACTCGCGGTCGTGGCTGACGACGACAAGCGCGCCGGACACCCCGCGGACGAAGCGTTCGAGCCGGTCCAGCCCGTCGAAGTCGAGATCGTTGGTGGGCTCGTCGAGCAGGGTGATGTCGAAGCGGGACAGCAGGACGCTCGCGAGCGAGCCTCTCGCGGCCTGGCCGCCGGACAGGGCGGTCGTCGGGCTGTCGAGGGCGTCGGCGGGCAGGCCCAGCTCGGCGCAGACCTCCTCGGCGCGGACATCGAGGTCGGCGGCGCCGAGGGCGAGCCAGCGCTCCAGCGCGACGCTGTACCGGTCGTCGGCACCGGCGACGCCCGACGACAGCGCCTCCGCGGCGTCGTCGAGCTCCCGCTGCGCGGCGCCGACCCCGGTGCGGCGGGCGAGGAACGCCCGCAGGGTCTCACCGGGCAGCCGGTCGGATTCCTGGGGCAGCAGGCCGACGCCCGCGGTCGGCGGCGCGAGATCGACCCGTCCCTCGTCCAGGGTGACCAGGCCGGCGAGAGCCCGCAGCAACGTCGATTTGCCGACGCCGTTCGGCCCCACCACCCCGAGCCGGTCACCGGGTGCGACGGTGAGCGAGACACCGTCGAGAACAGTCGCCCCACCGCGGGTGACGGTGAGGCCGGAGGCGACGAGAGTTGCGGACACCAGGCCAGTCTCGCGCATCGCCTGATCCTGGGAAGGCTGCGGGGATACTGGACGCGTGCGGCTCAGTGGGCTCGAGGCCCGGAAGCGGTTCGCGGCGGCCCGGGTGGCCCGGCTGGCCACCACCGGCGTGGATGGTCAGCCGCTCGTGGTACCCGTGACCTTCGCCCTCGAGGCGGTCGGTGAGTCCGACGGTGACGGCGACCCCGGTGACGGGACTCGCCGCGGCGGGATCCGGGCCGCGACGGTCGTGACCGTCGTCGATCACAAGCCGAAGAGCACCCGGACCGGGCTGCGGCGGCTGCGCGACATCCGCGACAACCCGCTGGTCAGCCTGCTGGTCGACCACTACGACGACGACTGGGCGCGGCTGTGGTGGGCGCGGGCAGACGGGAAGGCGCGCATCGTGGAGGCCGGGGATCCGCGGCACGCCGCGGCCGTCGCCGCCCTGACCGCGCGCTACCCGCAGTACCAGCAGGTCCCGCCGACGGGACCCGCCATCGTCGTGGCCGTGACCCGCTGGTCCGGCTGGTCCTACGCCGACTCCCCCGGGGCCATCCGAACCACGCCGGGCCCGCCCCGGCCTCGGGAATTCTAGGCGCGGGGGCGGTCCCACCCGGCGGGCAGCGCGTCAGGGGTTCGCCACGTCGGGTCCGGCTGGAAGTCGGTCCAGGTGCCGTCGAAGGGGAACGTGCCGGCCTCCACCAGCCGTAGTAGCCGCTCCCCCTCGGCTCGCACCGCGTCGGGATCAGGCACCCAGTAGTGGTCGGGGTAGGCGAGCCGTTCCTCCAGCTCGTGCTCGTCCTTCCACTCCCAGGTTCGCTCCGGCGTGACCCACAGATCGAGGTCATGATCGGTGGTATCGACGCCGACGAGGTCGTCGTGACGCCAGGCGACGGCAGGCTCCTCCAGGTTGATGTACCAGCGGACGAAGCGCCCCTGCCAGTCCCAGAACCACCACACCGAGTTGGCGCCCCGCGGCGGGATCAGCATGAAGATGTTCGGCCCGCGCCACACGGTCGTCGTCATCACCGTCGGCTGGCGGATCCACTCGGCGAAGGGCATGTCCCGCAGCCCGCGGCCGTCGGCGCTGAGCTCGACGGCCATCGGGCAGCCGTGCGGGATCCACAGCCGCAGGCCGCGTTCGTCATGGCCGACGACATGGCCGGTACGGACGAACACCAGCCGCTTCGTGGTGAACGACCGGTGCACGACCACCTCGCCAGGCGTGTACGGCGCGGCCGCCGCCAGGCTCCTGGCGGCTCCCTGCACCGCCTCGTCGGCGGCGAGGCGGGAGACCGAGTCGGTCGGAGACCTCCCCGCGGACGAGACCCCCGCCGGCAGGAACGGCGGCGAGGCGGGACCGTTGACCGCGGCACTCTCCGGCATCGTCACCGCCTGACTGTACGGCGAAGGCCCGTGCGGGCCACGACTTGCGGCCACCCCGTCGCCGGCCCGGCCGAGGCGGGCGCGCCGTTGACGAGGAGGTCGGCCCGGCCGGCGACGTCCTCGGCGGCGAAATACCGATCCTCGTGGCGAGCCCAGCGATCCCAGTGCGGGGCGAAGGTGTCCCCGTCCCGGGCAAGCGCGCGCCGCCGCCGCACCCGCACCGGCGCCGCGACGCACACCAGCCCGCTGAGCAGGGGTGTCGCAGCCCGCGCACCGGCACCGACACCCTCGACGACGAGGATCGCGGGCGCCGGGTCCAGCGTCTGTCGGGGGCCGTAACGCCCCTGGTCCCAGTCGTAGCGGCGCCAGCACGCCCGCTCCCCACGGGCCAGCGGGCCCAGGATCCGGGCGACGAGCTGGTCGACGCCGGCGGCGAGCCCGTCCCAGCCGTCGTACAGGTCGTCCATCCGCACCACGGGCGCGTGGAGACGCTCGGCGATGGCCTGCGCCAGCGTCGTCTTACCCCCGCCGGAGCGCCCGTCGACGGCGAGCACTCGCGTCTGTCCCGCCCGCGCCCGCCGGGCGGCCACCCACTGCGCGATCTCCACCGCCGGACTCGTCCCAACGCCCCGGTCCGTCCCGACGCCCCGGTCCACGCCGCCGTCCGCCACGCCGCAACTCCCCTCCCCGATCGCCCCCGCCGACCCACCCCGTTCCTGACGAGGTTCCTCTCAGCGCTGGGGCCGTGCCGGCCGATCGGGTCACGAGCCGGTGCCGGGCCGCCGCGACCAGTCGCCGCGGCTGACGGCATAGATGGCGTGCCTCTCCTCGTGGAGATACTCGGCGCCCGTCCGGTGCATCCCGAGGCGCTGCGCGACCCGGACCGATCGGATGTTCGCCGGGACGATGGCCGCGCACACCCGGTCGAGTTCGGGCCGCGCCCGGAGCACCCAGGTGATCGCCGCGCCGGCCGCCTCCACGGCGTATCCACGTCCCCACCAGGGCCGACCGATGTACCAGAGCGCCTCGACGCCCGGCCAGCCCGGCTCGTCCCACAGCCCCGCCCGCCCGACGAGCGTCCCGCTCGCCCGCTCCACCACGGACCAGGGCCCGACGCCGGTGAGCAGCCAGCACCCGGCGCACCCGGCCATCTGGTGCCATACGGCGTCCGGCGACGTGACCGGGCCGCCGACATGGCGGGCGAACTCGGGGTCGGACCAGATCCGGGTGAACCCGTCGACATCACCGTTCTCGATCGGCCGCAGGATCAGCCGCGCCGTCGCCAGCGTCAGAATGGCCATCTCCACAACACTCCCATCCCGCCATCAGCGAACGACGAAGCGGACGGGGTCGCTCAGGACGGCGGCGGCGGCGTCGAGGTCGGCGAGGCGAGCGGCGAGCGTGGCTTCGGCGAGGCGTGGGGGCAGGGCCGCGTTGAACTTCAGGCCGGCCAGGGCCTCCCCGTCCACCTCGGGCAGGCAGAGCCGTTCGGCGAGATCACCCAGGGTAGCGATGAGCGTCGCGTTGGCCCGCCGGCCGGCCCAGGTCCACCAGTGCACATCGCCGGTCCGCTCCCGCCGGATGACCGTGCCACCGAGATGTACGCGATCCAGGTACTCCTCGCGTAGCCGCGCGAGGCGTTCGGCGGCGCGCGATGTCGTCTTCACCGGTGGGTCGGCGCCGAGCAGCACGTCGCGCACGGCGTGCATCAGCGGAAACGACAGCGCGCCGGCCCCGGCGGAGGGGGCGACCAGCCAGCGGGCCCGACCGCCGGTGGTGTCGACGGGTTCGACGAAGCAGCGACGCCGGTTCCAGTCGATGTGGTTCACCCGCCAACTGCGGCCGGCGAGCAGCAGCAGGCGCGGCCCATCCACCTGGTCGGACAACAACGCAGGATCGGTGCTGCCGATCTCCTGCCGCCCGGCGAAGACGGTGAACTGCGGCGCCGCGGTGAAGACGGCGAGCAGGTCGGAGAAGTGCCGGAAGCCGAATCGTCGCTGCGCTTCGGTACCGATGAACAGCATGCCGTCGTCGACGTCGAGAAATCCGGCATCGGCGAGGTACCGCACGATCGGCTCGGCGGTCCGGTCGAACGGCGGCAGTCCGCGCCAGCCGCTGGCCCACAGCCGGTCGCCGACGCGCCCCTCCTGCAGGGTCAACGCGAGCACCTGCTGGGCGACGATGTGCCGCGGCTCGGGCGGGGGGACGACCGGTTCGACCCAGTTCCGCGCCCACAGCAGCAACAACGCGGCCGCACGGGCCAGGCCGTCGTCGTCCAGCGTGAGGAACAGGCAGTTGCGGCGGCTACCAGGGCGCCGGCCGGTACGGCCGAGGCGTTGCAGGAACGACGCGACGGTGCCGGGCGCATTGATCTGGATGACGTGATCGAGGTCGCCGACGTCGATGCCGAGTTCGAGGGTGCTGGTGGCGACGATCACGCAGTCGCGGGATTCCGCGAACGCCTGCTCGGAACGGCGCCTCTCATCGGCGGACAGCGACGCGTGGGACAGATAGGTCGTCACGCCAGCGGCGCGCAACGCCTGTCCCAGTTCCTCGACAAGCTTCTTCGAGTCGCAGAAGACCAGGCGCTTGGCGCCGCGGTGCAGCAGGCCGATGACCTTCGCCGCATTGTGGACCGAGCCGACGTAGTCCACCTCGACGTCCCCGGGCGGTGCGGCGGACGGCGGAGCAGCACCGTCCTCGGCCCGGGCCCCGGGCCGGCGGTCGTCGAGGGCCGTCGGGCGGTCGTCGGGGGCGATGAGGCTCGCGGGTCTGCGGCCGGCCGCGGATCCCTGCAGCCAGCGCAGCAGCTCGGCCGGGTTTCCCACGGTGGCGGACAGGCCGACCCGCTGCAGATCGCGACCGGCGACGACGGCGAGCCGTTCGAGAACGGCAAGAAGATGCCAGCCGCGGTCGTCGCCGGCGAAGGCATGCACCTCGTCGACGACGACCGCACGCACGTCGCCGAGGAAGCTTCGATGATCCACAGTGCGGCTGACAAGCATGCTCTCCAGCGACTCCGGCGTGGTGAGCAGGATGTCCGGCCGGTCGCGAAGGATGGCGCGCCGCCGCGAGGTCGCGACGTCCCCGTGCCAGACGGCGCCCGCTCGACCGAGCCAGCCGGCGTAGCCGGCGAGCCGCGGAGCGAGGTTGTTCAGCAGGGCCTTCAGCGGGCAGACGTAGAGCAGGCTGGTGCCCTACCAGGAGCCGGCGGCCATCCGGCTCAGCAGCGGGAACATGGCCGCCTCGGTCTTGCCGCCGGCGGTCGGCGCGAGCAGCAGCGCGTCGCCGCCGCCGAGCAGGGGACGGATCGCCGCCTGCTGCCAGGCCCGCAACCCCGGCCATTGCAGCGTGTTGACGATGTGGTGCAGCACCACCGGATGCAGCAGTTCGGCGTCGGGCGCGTTCACGGCCCGCCGTCGTCCGGCAGACCGCCGTCGTCCGGGGGCCCTCCTGGTCGTCCAGGTCCAGGGCGATGTCGCCGGCCGAGGCGGCGTTGCGTTCGACGTCCGTGAACTCGGCGGCGGCGATCATCAACGGGTAGTCGCGGCGCGGGTCGAAGGTCGGATGGTCGTCGACGCGATCGAAGACGTCGACGAGTTTCTTCAGATACAGCCGCGGGGCGATGCCGATCCGGCCGGCGACCGCGTCGGCGAAGGCCGCGAGGTAGCCGTCGTCGACGGCCGCGGTGAATCGGCCGGGTTCCCGGGCGCCGGCGGCGTAGACGTCGCGGACCCGGCCGCCGAGCTCGACGAGGGCGTCGTGGCCGAATCCGGGCAGACGAAGCTGGACCGCCCGGGGATTGTCGAACCTGGTGTCGCCGGTGAAGTCCGTCGCCAACCGCTGCGCGAGCGGCGGCAGGCGCTGCACGCCCTGCGGGCCGTCGTAGAACGCCGGGGTGCCGGTGATGCACAGGTACAGGCCGGGAAAGCGACCGCCGTGAACCTCGTCGATGAGCTGGCGCAACGCGTTGAGGGCCTTGTCCCGGGCGTCGGAGCGAACCCGCTGCAGGGTTTCGACCTCGTCGAGGACGAGCAGCAGCCCCGGATAGCCGCTGTCGCGCAGCACGACGAGCAGCCCCTGCAGGAAGCCCAGGGCGCCGAAATGGTCGAGGTCGCCGCGGACGCCGGCGACTCGGCGAGCGGCGGCCGCGACGTGTGGCTGGCCGGCGAGCCAGGACAGCACGGCCTGCGCGGTGGCCTGGTCACCCGCGACCGCGGCGCCGCGATAGCCGCGCAGCGCCGCGGCGAAGGCGGGGGCGCTGCGGGCGACCTCGACGAGACGCTGGTCGAGCAGGTCGGCGACGGCCCGCTCCAACGTGGCCGGGTCGGCCGGGTCGGCCGTCCCAGCGATGAGAACGTCCTCCTCCAACGCGTAGAACCAGGCATCGACGACGGGGCCCAGCGCGCTCGGCGGGAACGTCGCGGTGCTCAGGCGTTCGGCGAGGCGCCGGTAGACGGTCTCCAGCCGGTGCAGCGGCGTCTCGTTCTCGGAGATCTGCACCTCGGCGGCGGCCAGGTTCATCCGGCGGGCCCGGTCGGCGAGCCAGCGGGTGAAGAACCTCTTGCCGGAGCCGTACTCCCCGCGCACCGCCTTGAACACCGCGCCGCCGGCGGCCACCGCGGCCAGGTCGTCGCCGACGGAGGTCTCGAACCGGCCGAGACCGACGGCGAGCAGATCGAGCCCGGCTTCGGGGACCACGCCGCGGCGCAACGCGTCGAGGACCTCGCGGCGCCGGGCCGCGCTCACCTTTGCCGGGGCGTTCACCCTCGCAGGCCGAACTGCTCACGCAGCAGGGTCTGTTCAAGGCGCAGCGTGCGCCCGCTGTCGATCAGCGCCAGCACCGGGTAGTTGTCGACGTTGAAGACGCGCTGCAGGACGGTGGCGAAGCCGGTGGCCCGGGCGGGGTGCTCCCCGGCCCGTTCCGCAACCACGGCGGTGGCGAGTGTGCCGCCGGCCTCAAGCAGGGCGGTGAGCGCGGCCGCGACCCGCTCTGTCGGCATCCGCCGCGGGGTGCGCCCGAGCTGAGCGGTGAACATCTCCGAGGCGAGAATCTCGGCGACGAGGCCGGCCACGACACGCTGGCGACCGGAGAGCGCAGGCAGGTCGGCAGCCGCGTCGGGTGCGGGAGAGGGGACGGTGCCTGCTGGCGTCGGAGGATCGACGGGGAGATCCAGACTGGTCTGGCCGGTCACCTCGGCGGCCCGCCGGCGCACCGGGCGGACGCTCGCGGCCCTCGAAGGACCTGATTCCGCGGGACGCGGGTCTCGGGTGACGGCGCCGACCATGAGCTGGGGGGAAACCGTCTCGGCGACGGTTGCCGTCCACCATCCGGGCCGCTGGTCGGCCAGCGGGCGCCACCCCTTCGGCGGACCGTCGTCCAACGTCGGGATGAACGGCAGGAAGGCCAGCATGGGGATGGTCACCTCCGCCGGCGCGGCACCGCCGTGGTAGCCGGCGCGGCGGGGGTTGTAACGCAGGGTCGAGTCCCACAGGGCCACGATGCGCCCGCCGGGGGCGAGCACGCGGCGGCCGGCGAGCTCCACCTCCCCGGCGGCGACCTCGCCGGTGGGCATCCGGTGGCGCGCGGACAACGACGCCGAGGTGGGCCGCAGGGCCGTGCCATGCTCGGGCACGTGCCCGTGATCGCTGGTGAGGACCACGGCGCGACCGGCCGCTCGGGCGTGGTGCAGCACCGCCGCGAGGGGGGCGACGTCATCGATGCGCCAGCCCGGGTCGCGCCCCTCCCGGCCGGCGTCGAGGCTGTCGTCGACGGTGTTGATGACGACGGCGACGAGTGCGTCCTCACCGCTGATCGCCGCAACGACCTCCTCGTGGAGCGCCGCGCCCGCGCCACCGCCCAGCGCGCCGCGGTGGAACAGCCGCACGGATCGTCCCCGCCAGCGGGGATCGTGTTCGAACGCGGCCCTCTCGCCGTCGGCCCGTCCCTCGGTGAGTGCACCGGCCAACAGGGAGGCTCGGGACACGGCGGTGATGGTGGGCAGCGCCGCGACGGCGGCGCGGCGACGTGCCGGGGCGGCGGGGCTGTCGTCGCCGAGCGGGTCGTACTCGTCCCAGTGGTCGCGGCGGAGGTCCTCGGCAAGCTGGACGGCGACCGCGGCGCTCATCCCGTCGAGGACGACGAGCAGGACCCCGCGGTCCCCGGTAAGCAGGGGGGCGACGATCCGCTCCAGGACGGATTCGACGCCGAGGGTGCTGACGGGCAGCGCCCCGGCGGTGGCGTCGGCCAGGCGCACCGCGAAGGCCGCCTCCCCGTCCCGCCGCCGCGCGGCCACGGCCTGGTAGAGCCGCCGGTAGGCAGCCTGGAGGTCGGGGTGGGACACGTCGCCGGCCCAGATGTACCCGGCGGCCGTGTCCACCCAGCCACCGGTACGGATCTCGTCGGCGACGAGATCCTGGTCGTCGCCGGTGGCCGCGGGGGGCCGGGCGAGCCAGCGCAGCAGTCGCACGGCCATCGCCGCCTGTTCGACCCGCAGCGGCGCCTCGGCGGCAAGATGGTGCGCCCCCAACGCCCCAGCGGCGCGGTCAACACCCGCGGCGATCGGGGGCGCCACGCCGTCGAGGGAGTCCAGCGCAGAGTGGACCGTGCAGGCGAATGTGCCGAGTCGGCTCTCCAGTCCGGCGGGGAGCAGGTCGCTGCGCGCTCCGGCCGCGGTCATCCCCAGGTCGCGGAGCATGAACTCGGCCCGGCGCAGCAGCAGTGGCACCGGATCAGCCGCGTCGGCGACCGACCCGCCGGGAGCAGCGTTGCCTCGCTCGGCGAGCATCCCGACGACGACCGCGTGCGCGGCGTCGGCGAACCGGCGCAGCGCCTCGTCCGGCAGGCGGCGCACGCCGAGGTAGCTCTCGGCTCGTCCGCGGGCCCGTTCCAGGGCGGCGGCGTCCACCGTGGGCCCACCGGACGCATGATCGCCATCGCCGCTTTCCGACCCAGCGGGAGAATTCGGCGCCGTCGTGTCGCCCGGCGAGGCCGCCCACAGCACGCCGAGCATGAGACCCACGGACAGCGCTTCCACGCCGAATCCGGCGTCGACCGCGGCGAACAACACCTCGGCGGGCGTGCCGATCGTCTCGACGAACCAACGCACCAGGCCGGCGCGTTCGTCCGGCCGCACGGCGGTGAACGTGGCGACCGCGCCCGGCAGCGCGCTCCAGCGCAGCAGCGCCGTCACGTCGAGGTCGGCGGGAGTGAGGCCGAGTCGGTCGAGGCCGAGGCGCCGGGCGGCGAGGCTGCGCAGCGCGTGGTCGCGGGTGAGAACCGGGCCGGTCAGCCGAGGCCAGCCGCCGGGCGGCATGGCGTCGAGCAGGGCGGACACCGCCCACTTCTCCATGCTGAGCTGGGCGTCGACGCTGGCGGCGCCGAAGCTCTCCTCGACCAGAGCCCACGGCTCGACGTGGTGCACCCGGTGGCGGAGCACGCGGCTGAGAATGCCCCCCTCGTCCCGGTCGGTGAGCAGGACGAGCGCCTCGGCGTCACCTGCGCCCGGACCAACCTCCCCCGGCGGCGCTGGCAGTCTGCCCGCCGCGCCGGCCGCGTGGGCGGTGACCTGTTCCAGGACCGCCAGCGTGGAGACGCAGGCGACGACGCGGACGGTCGTGCCGTCAACGCGCAGCCGAGGGTCGCCTTCCCAGACCGGCTCGGCGCGCACCAGGATGACCGGCGGGCGCGCGGCACCAGCACCAGCACTCGACCGGCGCGGGAGCAGGCGGCGGACCCGCTGTTCGAGCGCCGTGCGGGTGATCCGGGAGACGCCCGGCGCAGCGCCGGACGGCTGGCCCGGCGGTGCGGGTGCGCGGGCCCCCCGGTCAGGCGCGGTCGTCACGGCACGAGCCGCCAGGTGAGCTCGATCTCGCCGCGCCGGTCGGCGGCCAGCCTGCGCAGTTCCTCCACCGCGCGCTCCAGCGAGTCCAGGTCGCCGCCGGCCACCCGCCAGACCCGGAATCCGGCGGGCACCCGTTGGTCGCCCTGTTCGGGGTTCGATGGCATCGGCTCTGGCCCGCCGCCCGGCCGGGACACCGTCGGCGAGGGCGTGGAGGTGAGGTCGACCGCCGTCCCGTTCCCGCCGGAGGTGCCGGCCTGCCCTGGGCCGGGCGGCTGGACCAGCGGCGTCCTCGCCGGTGCGGCTCGGCGCAGGGCGTCTGCGACGGTCGTGGTGGCGGCGGAGCTCGCCGCCCGAAGCGCCGGCGCGAGGGGGGTGGTCAGCTCGTCGTGGCCGCCGGCCTCGGACAGGTCGGCGAGGATGGCCCGACCGCGGGTCCCGTGCGGCTCGGGCAGCCCGTCGAGCATCTCGAGATAGGACCACTGGGTGGCGTCCAACGCCTCCCGAACCT
>NZ_CADCWT010000159.1 GCF_902806485.1 Candidatus Frankia alpina
TACGCTGGCCAGGACGCCAGCGATGCCCCTCGCCGCATCGCTGCGGCCCCACCAGGCGGCCCTGGACCGGCCCGACCGCCGACGGCGGAGGTCGCCGAGTGACGGCACCACGCGGCCCACCTTCGTGGCGAATGAACGATAAATGGTGCCAGATCTCCGCAGGTCCGGCAACTCGCTTGACCGGCGCCGCGTCCTGACTGGTGGATCCCGCGATGGCGCGGGCGTCCGGCCTGCCGGCGGTCGCCGGCTGCCGGCTGCTTCCCACGGAGCGGAAGGGGTTTGGTGTCGATGCGGATGATCGTTGCTGTCCGTGATATGCCGAGGCCGCCGACATCGCTCTTCGCGCGTTGTTGTTACGGTTCGTTCGTCACTACTGGATTGATGAAGGAGCCTCGGCTCGCGGCGTTGCCGGTGCCGACGAATCCCCTGGCAAGTCGGCCGGGTGGAGGAATTGTCACCTCGGGTGAGAGTAGGGCACTGGATAAGCCGGGACGTTTCGACGGGGCGGAGAGCACGATCTGGGGTGATGCGGGTGCGCGGGCGCTCCTGGTCGGATGAGCCTGCGGCCGGAGACCGGGAGCGGGTCGCGCCTCGGTCCGCGGACTCCGGCGAGGACCGCGGGCAGCGGGGACCACGGGTGCATCGCTCCGCCGGGCCGGCGGAGCCCCGTCCGGCCGGTGGCGCCCACTCCACGGCCGGCGACCCAGCCTGGCCCGTCACGCCCGGGGCGCAACTGCCCGACGGGGACGTCGGCGGTGCTCGCGCGAACCGCCGGCCGGGTTCCGACCGTTCCGAGCGCCGGCGTCGGACGCCGCCGGTGGTCCTGCTCCCTCCGTCCATGACCGTGCGCGCTGGTGGGTCGAGGACCGACGGCGACGGTGACCAGCCGGCGGCGGCCGGTGCGGATCGACCCGCCGATCCCCGGTTGCCCGGCACCCGTCCGTCCGACTCCCGGGCCGCCGGCCCTCGCCCGACCGATTCGTCCGCCCACGCGGCGTCCTTCGGCACCGGGTTGTCGGTGGATCCGCCGACGGGCCCGCCGACTGACACGCCGAACGATCCGCCGCTCGGTCCGCCTCTGGACGCGCCGACCAATCCGCTCTCGGAGCGGGCCGTCCTGGTGCACGGTCGACCCCCGTCCGGGCAGCCGGTGGACCCGCCCGACTGGGACGAGGGCACGGCGCTGTTCCAGATTCGCCGGCCCGGCGCGCGCGGCGACGACCCCGGATGGCCGGGTGACCCCCGGGCGGACCTGACCGCGTCCCCGCCGGTGGATCATGAGCCCCCGACGCCGCCGGTGCGGGTGCGGACGCACGGACCGCGCCCGGGCGGCGAGACGGACGTCCTGCGCTGGTCCGAGACCGGCGTCCCGCCGCGGGACAGTGGACGCCGCGACGACGCCGAGTCGAACGGCCGTCACGCTGAGGGGCGGGACGACTCCGGGCTCACCCACGGGATACCGCGCACCGGGGGATGGACCGCTGCCCGCGACGCCTGGCTGGCCGCCGATCCTCGCAACGGAGGTCGGTGGGCGCCGTTGCAGCCGTCCGGCCCCGCTGCCTCGGCCGCCGCGGATGGCCCCGCCGCCCGCGGCCACGACGGCACCCGCGCTCGCACCGGCTCGGCCGGAACACGGGCTGCGGGCCGGCAGGACGAGGGCCGGGACGACCGCCGGACCGGCCAGGACCGGGGCGGGTCAGAGCGAACCGGAATCGGTCGGGCCGGGTCAGGCCGGGTTGCGCCGGAGCGAGTCCGGTCGGACCGGACCCGCTTCGACCGGGTTGGAACAGACCGAAGCGGACCGGATCGGGTCGCCCTGGATTCGGCCGGGCTGGGCCGTCGGGCCGCCTGGTCCGACGGCGAGGCCTGGTCCGACGAGGGCGGCTCGGCGCGTGCGCCCGAGGCCGCGAAGGTTGGCGCCCGCCATGCCGACCGGTCGGACGACCGCGCGGCACCGGTCTGCGGCCGGCGGGCCCGAGCGGCGGTGTGGATCACCGACCACTGGGGCGGCAATGCCAGCCGGGTCCCGCACCTGCCCGTCATCGCGGTGTCGGTCGCGGTGGTGCTCACCCTGGTCGCGGTGACGGCGCTGCTGCTGGTGCCGTCCAGCAGCGGCGGCGGGGCCGACCCCATCGCCACCAGCGCGAGGCGGGGCGCGTCGCCGGCTGCGCAGTCGGGCACCGCGGCCCGGCCCACCCTGGCTGGTGCGCAGGTGGCGGCCGTTCCACAGGTCGAGCGGGCCGCGACCACCGGGCTGTTCCCGACCGGCGTCGCCGCACACTCCCTGGCGCAGGCGAATACCTGGGCGAGGTTCCGCGGCCGGCCCAACGACGTCGTCGTGATGTACACCGACCGGTCGAGCTGGAGCTCCCTCACGGATCCGTGGATGGGACACAGCACGTCGACCTTCGCCGGGTACGCGGGCACCTGGGTCCTCACCCAGCCGCTGTTCCCCGACTCGGGGCCGGAGAAGGGCAACCTCGCCGACTGCGCGGCGGGCAACTACGACGCCAAGTGGCAGCAGTTCGGGCGCTGGCTGGTGAACATGGGCCGGGGCGACTCCTTCGTCCGGCTGGGCTGGGAGTTCAACGGCCTGTGGTTTGCCTGGGCGGCGACGGATCCGCAGCAGTGGATCCAGTGCTTCCGGAACGCCTCGTCGGCGATCAAGGCGACCAGTCCGAAGGCCCGCATCGACTGGAACCTCAACGCCCACGGGTCGACCACGTCGGTCGGCGCGTTCGATCTCTACCCCGGCGACCAGTACGTCGACGTCATCGGCGTCGACAGCTACGACCAGTACCCGCCCAGCCCGACCTACGCCGACTTCGACAACCAGTGCAACGCCGACGCGGGGCTCTGCCAGGTCATCACCTTCGCCCGGACCCACCACAAGCTGTTCTCGGTGCCTGAGTGGGGCGTGGTCAGCCAGCAGGGCACGAAGGCCGGGCGCAGCGGCGCGGCCGGCGGGGACAATCCGGCCTACATGGAGAAGATGTACGAGACGTTCGCGCACAACGCCGACATCCTCGCCTACGAGGCGTACTTCCCCGACGCGGAGGAGGGTAACGTCCGCTCCTCGCTGGTGAACCCCGATCTCAATCCGGCCTCTGCGGCTGCCTACCAACGGCTCTGGGGCTAGGCGGTCGAGTCCGACAGGACCCCGGTACGGCGTCCCGCGTGTCCCCTCGGGGCGCCGCACCGGGCGGCGGTGGTCAGACGGAGCCGCCGCCGCGCCCCGCGTCATCGTGCAGTCCGCCGACGAAGGACTCCGCCACGCTCACCTGCTCCCGCAGGGTCGAGAGCTTCTCCTCGGCGAGCAGCACCCAGGTGCCGAGCCGCTCCTGCAGCGCGGCGCGGGTATCCGCGGCCAGGTCGGGTGTGGCCAGCTCGTCGCGCAGGGTCAGCAGTGAGCGCATCTCCTCCAGGGTGAAGTCGAGCGGCTTCATCTTCCTGATGAGCAGCAGCCGCTAGATCGCGTCCGCGTCGTAGAGGCGGAACCCGCCGACGGTCCGCCCCACCGGCATGAGCAGGCCCGCTTCTTCGTAGTAGCGGACTGTTCACAGGGAGAGGCCGACCCGCTCGACTACGTCCCCGATCTGGTAGACGTTGCCGCGGGCCGCGTCCGATCTCGAAACGTTGCGGCGCATGCTGGACAACTCGACCCTAACGTCAGTGTAGGTATCAGGCGACCGAACTGGACGCCAGGCAGTCGACTGTACGTCGACAGGCCGTCGGGCGCGCTCGGGGCAGGGGCGCGGCGGGCATCCTGTCGTAGGCTGGTCATATCGTCTGTGCCGACGGGGTCGGGCCGGTGTCGGCTGACCGCCCGGGTCATCGCCGGGGGCGGGTCGGGTGGCGGCCCGGGCCCTAGGTCGAGCGGGCCCGGGCCGTGGCGGGCCCTGTTGCGCCAGGTCGTCGTGTTACGCGGTGGCGGTCTCGTGCCACGGCGTCTGCTCCACGCCTGTTTCCGTTCCGCTCGTTTCCGAGAGGCACACAGGACGCAACCATGACTCTCGCGCCGCTGCTCGACGCATTGATCGCCCGACCGGGTGGCGATCCCGCCCTGGGGCGCGCGATCGGCGCGGCGGGCGAACCCGTGCTCGACCTCGCCGGTCCGGCCGCCCTGCGGCCGTTCGCCGCCGCCGCCCTCGCCGCCGCCCACGGCGCCGGTCGGCCTGTTCTTGCCGTGGTGGCCACCGGCCGGGAGGCAGAGGATCTGGCCGCCGCCCTCACCGGCCTGCTCGGTCCCGACGTGGTGGCCGTCTTCCCGAGCTGGGAGACGCTGCCCCACGAGCGGCTGTCTCCCCGGGCGGACACGGTGGGTCAGCGGCTGGCAGTGCTGCGCCGCCTGGCCCATCCGGCGAGCACCGGCAGGCCGCCGCTGCGGGTCGTTGTCGCGCCGGTCCGCTCTGTGCTCCAGCCTCAGGTTGCCGGGCTCGGTGAGCTCGTCCCGGTCAGTCTGGCGGCGGGCGACACCGCCGACCTCGACGACGTGGTCACCCGGCTGGTGGGCATGGCCTACCGCCGGGTGGACCTGGTGGAGCGGCGCGGCGAGATCGCGGTGCGCGGCGGGATTCTCGACGTCTTCCCGCCGACCGAGGAGCACCCGCTGCGGGTGGAGTTCTTCGGCGACGAGGTGGAGGACGTCCGCCGGTTCGCCGTCGCCGACCAGCGGGCGCTGCCCGAGGATGAGGCCGGCCCGGCCGGCCCCGGCCGGCGCGGGCTGTTCGCGTCGCCGTGCCGCGAGCTGCTGCTCACCGAGGACGTCCGCGGCCGGGCCGCCGCCCTCGCCCTTCGCCACCCCCAGGTGGTGGACATGCTCGACAAGATCGCCAATGGCATTCCCGTGGAGGGTATGGAGGCGCTGGCGCCGGTCCTCGTCGACGAGATGTCGCTGCTGCTCGACGAGCTGCCGGCCGGCACCCACGTCCTCGTCTGCGACCCGGAGCGGGTCCGTTCCCGGGCGAGTGAGCTGGTGCGCACCAGCCAGGAGTTCCTGGAGGCGTCCTGGAGTGTCGCAGCCCTCGGCGGCGGGGCCCCGATCGACCTCGCTGCCGCGGCCTACCGCTCCATCGCGGAGGTCCGCGAGCGCGCGGGGGAGCTCGGGTTGCCCTGGTGGTCGGTCACCCCCTTCACCTCGGCACCGGCCGGCCCCGAGACGGGCGGTCCCGGCCCGGGGCCGGCCGGTACGGCGGCGGGCGAGGCCGGCGGGCTCGTCGCCGAGGGCGACGACACGGTGGTCGCGAGCCTGCGACCGGCGCCTCTGTACCACGGTGACATCGCCGCCGTCATCGCCGACGTCAAGGGCTGGCAGGCCGAATCGTGGCGTGTGCTGATCGTGACCGAGGGGCACGGCCCGGCCCAGCGCCTGGTGGAGATGCTGCGCGAGGCCGACCTCGGCGCCCGCTACGCCGAGGACGCCGAGCTCGCCGCCGGGGTCGTCGTGGTGACCCGCGGGCAGCTCGTCACCGGCTTCATCAGCGACACACTGCGCCTGGCAGTCCTTACTGAAAGCGACATTGCTGGTGCCCGTGGGGTCACCACCAAGGACATGCGGCGGATGCCCAGCCGGCGGCGCAAGGGCATCGACCCGCTCGCCCTGGTCCCCGGCGACATGGTCGTGCACGATGCGCACGGCGTCGGTCGCTACGTCGAGATGGTCACCCGCACCGTCGCCGGGGCGAAGCGCGAGTACCTGCTGCTGGAGTATGCCCGGGGCGACCGGCTCTACGTCCCCACCGATCAGCTCGAACAGATCACCCGGTACGTCGGCGGGGACGCGCCGAGCCTGGACCGCATCGGCGGCGCCGACTGGGCCAAGCGCAAGACCCGCGCCCGCAAGGCGGTCAAGGAGATCGCCGGAGAGCTGATCCGGCTCTACAGCGCCCGGATGGCCGCGCCCGGGCATGCCTTCGCCCCGGACAACCCGTGGCAGCGCGAGCTGGAGGACGCCTTCCCTTTCCGCGAGACGCCCGACCAGCTCGCCGCGATCGACGAGGTCAAGGCCGACATGGAAAAACCTGTCCCGATGGACCGGGTGATCTGCGGCGACGTCGGCTACGGCAAGACGGAGATCGCCGTGCGGGCGGCGTTCAAGGCCGTGCAGGACGGCAAACAGGTCGCCGTGCTGGTCCCGACGACGTTGCTGGTCCAGCAGCATTTCCAGACCTTCTCAGAGCGATACGCGGCGTTCCCCGTCGTCGTCAAGGCGATGAGCCGGTTCAACTCGGCCGGCGAGCAGAAGGCGGTCCAGGAGGGTCTCGCCGACGGCACCGTCGACGTCGTCATCGGCACCCACCGGCTGCTGTCCGGGGAGAGCCGGTTCAAGGATCTGGGGCTCGTGATCGTCGACGAGGAGCAGCGCTTCGGCGTTGAGCACAAGGAGCAGCTCAAGAAGATGCGCACGGCGGTGGACGTGCTCACGATGAGCGCCACCCCGATCCCGCGCACCCTGGAGATGTCGATCACCGGCATCCGGGAGCTGTCGACCATCGACACCCCGCCGGAGGAGCGCCACCCGGTGCTGACCTCCGTCGCCCCCTACGACACCCGGCAGGTAGCCGCCGCGATCCGCCGGGAGCTGCTGCGGGAGGGGCAGGTCTTCTTCATCCACAACCGGGTGGAGTCGATCGACCGGGCCGCCGCCCGGCTGCGCGAGCTGGTTCCCGAGGCCCGGATCGCCACCGCGCACGGCCAGATGCACGAGGACGCCCTCGAACAGGTGATGGTCTCCTTCTGGGAGAAGAAGTTCGACGTCCTGGTCTGTACGACGATCGTCGAGTCGGGCCTGGACATCTCCAACGCCAACACCCTCGTCGTCGAGCGGGCCGACGTGTTCGGTCTGTCCCAGCTCCACCAGCTGCGCGGCCGGGTCGGTCGCGGCCGCGACCGCGCGTACGCCTACTTCCTGTACCCGCCGGACAAGCCGCTGACCGAGACCGCCCACGACCGGCTGGCCACCATCGCCCAGCACAACGACCTCGGCGCCGGCATGGCCGTGGCCATGAAGGACCTGGAGATCCGCGGCGCCGGCAACCTGCTCGGCGGTGAGCAGTCCGGGCACATCGCCTCCGTCGGGTTCGACATGTACGTGCGGATGGTCGGTGAGGCGGTCGCCGAGTACCGCAAGGACAAGGTGTCCGAGCCGCCCGAGGCGAAGGTCGAGCTTCCCGTCGACGCGAGCCTGCCGCACGATTACGTGCCCAGCGAACGGCTGCGTCTGGACGCCTACCGCCGGCTCGCGGGCGCGGTCACCGACGCCGACATCGACGAGGTGCGGGGGGAGCTGGTGGACCGGTTCGGCCCGGTGCCCGAGCCGGTGGAGAACCTGCTCGCCGTCGCCGGCCTGCGGGTGCTCGCGCGCCGCTTCGGCGTTGCCGAGATCACCGCTGCCGGCCGCCAGATCCGCTTCGCGCCGCTGGAGCTGCGGGAGAGCCAGACCATGCGCCTGACCCGCCTGTACAAGGGCGCGGTGGTGAAGCCCGCGATGCGGATCGTGCTGGTGCCGGCCCCGACGGAGACGGGCCGCATCGGCTCCCGGCCGCTGCGTGACCGGGCGCTGCTCGCCTGGGCGGGTCAGCTGCTGGCTGCCGTCGCCGGCGATTCGGTCGCCGCGGCGGCCGCGGGCTGAGCGGCGTCCGACGCGGGATCCGTTGGGCGGCATCGCGGGAAATACGGCGGCGTCGGGCGGGGGAGTGTGCTTCGCCACAGGCGAGCGGATAGCGTCTGGAGTCGTGAAGCTCTCCCGTCTCCTCGCCGGTGTCGGGCTCGTCGTGCTCGTCGGGACCGCAGGGACGGCCTGCACGACGCACGCCGGGGCCGCCGCTCAGGTCGGATCGCAGTCCATCGAGACCTCGCAGCTGCGCGGCATCGTCGAGCGGGGGCTCGCGGCCGCCGACGGCGTACCGGCCTCGCAGCCCTCGCAGCCCGCGTCGAGTGCCCTCAACCGCCTCGAACTCCAACGGCGCACGCTGACCTCCCTCGTGCAGCTCGAACTGCTCTCCGACGAGGCGGCCCGACGCGGCATCAGGCTGAGCTCCGCCGATGTCGCCTCCTTCTACCAGGCGTACGCCATCCTGCAGTTCGGCAGCGTGCAGGCGTTCGAGCAGCAGGCGGCCGCCGTGGGATTCGCGCCGCGCGACGTCTCCGTCATCGTGCGTTCCGGGGCGTTGGAGTCGGCGCTGAGCGACCGGGTCAGCCCGCACCTGCTCGCCACCGAGGCGGAGACCCGGGAGCAGTACGGCAGCATCGTCGACCGGGTCGGCCGAATCCCGCTCACCTACGCGCAGGCGAAGCCGTACCTGGCCCGCTTCATCGTCAGCCAGGAGCGTTCAGCGAAGCTGCAACCCGTCCTCGCGCAGGCCGAGAAGAAGGACTCGATCTCGATCAACCCGCGGTTCGGGACCTGGAACACCGGCCAGATCGCCGTGATCGCCGCGGACGGCTCGATCGCCAGCCGGCCCGCGCCCGTCCCCACCGTGGACCTGACCGCCCAGTCCTGACCCGTCCAGTCCCGACTCCGACCAGCTGAAGCGAGTGGACGTCATGATGCTGCGGATCACCGTGGTCGTCACCAGCCCGCGGGTCGCCCCGGGCCTGCTCACCGCGCCGGCGTGGGATCTGGTGCGCCGGATGCCGGTGCTGACCGCCGCCGCGAACCATCCGCAGCTCGCCGCCCTGCGCGCCGCCGGCGCCATCGTCGTCCTCGTCGACGGCCACGCGGCGGTCGATCGGGCGGGGGACGATCTGGCCGCCCTCCTGCGCGCCGGCCTGCCAGATCCGGCGGCGACCGAGCTCGCCTGGCTGCCGGACCCGTCCGCGCCGGCGCCGCTCGACCTGTTGCTCGACCGCCTCGCCCAGCCCCGTCCGCCGGCCGCCCCCGGCCTCGACGCGGGCGTGACGCCGTCCGCCGGGATCGTGGTGGGCACCCTCGCCGGTACGGCGGAGCTGCCCGGGTCGGTCCTGCTCGATGCTGTGGCGGTGATGGACCGGCTGCGCTCCCCGGGCGGCTGCCCGTGGGACGCTGAGCAGACCCACGAGTCCCTCGCCCCTTACCTGATCGAGGAGACCTACGAGGCGTACCAGGCAATCGAGGACGGCGACCTCGCCGAGTTGCGCGAGGAGCTCGGCGACGTGCTCATGCAGGTGCTCTTCCACGCCCGGATCGCCGCCGAACGCGCGAGCGACGGCTGGGATGTCGACGATGTGGCGGCGGGGCTGGTCGCGAAGTTGATCCGGCGCCACCCGCACGTGTTCGCCGACGTGGTCGTCGACGGGTCGGCGAACGTCGCCGCCAACTGGGACGCGATCAAGGCGGTGGAGAAGGGGCGCGCCTCGGTGACCGAGGGGGTGGCGCTGTCTCAGCCGGCGCTGACACTCGCGGCCAAACTGCTCAAGCGGGCCGGCGGGATCGGCGTGCCGGTGGATCTCGCGCTCACCGAGATCGCCGGTGGGACGGGCGGCGCGCAGGCCGGGCTCGGTGGGGCGGCGGAGTCCGGCAAGGTGGCCGGATCGGGCGAGGTGGCCGGGTCCGACGGGGTAGCCGAGGCCGGCGAGCGGGTCGCGGCGATCGCGGCCGCCGCCGCCCGGGCGCTCGGCCGGTCGGGTGTGGCCGCTGACGACGTCCTCGGTGATCTGCTCGTCGCCGCCGTCGCACTCGCGCGGGCGGCCCGGGTCGATCCGGAGCGGGCCTTGCGCACGTCGGCGCGCCGTTTCCGGGACCGGCTGGCGGCCGCCGAGAGCGCGGCCCGGGTGGACGGCGCCGCCCCGGCTACGCTGCCCGGCGCGCGCTGGCGGGAACTGTGGGTCGCCTCGGCGAGGTCGGGTGACAGCGTCACGCCGGCTGGGTGACCGCGAGACGACCGTGAGGTTGACGCGGTCAGGGGAACCTGGGCGGTCGGTGGTACTAGCCTGGCGACCATGGCTGCCACCCCACGTAAGGCGCTGGCCGACGTCCGCCAGATCGCGGCGCGGCGGACGGCTCCGATCGTCCTGGAACTCGATCTGACGGTCGATCCGCTCGAAGGCGTTCCCAGCGATCCGGTCGCCCTCGCCCTCGCTCACCGGCGCACCACTTTGCGCGATCTAGTGGAGGCTCTCCGTCATGCCGCCGAGGATCCGCGGGTGTCGGTCGTGGTCGCGCACATCGCCGCCGTCGGGACGCCGCTGGCCCGCATCCAGGAGATCCGGGCGGCGATCGGCCTCTTCCGAGCCGCCGGCGGCACGGCCATCGCCTACGCGGACACCTTCGGCGAGTTCGGCGGCGGCACCGGCCCGTACTACCTCGCCTGCGCGTTCGACGAGATCTGGCTGGCCCCGTCCGGGGACTGCGGGCTGACCGGCCTGGGGATGGAGACGCCGTTCCTGCGCGGCGCGCTGGACCGTCTCGGCGTCGCGGTCGAGATCGGCCAGCGCTACGAATACAAGAACGCGGTGAACACGCTCGTCGAGCGGGACTTCACGCCGGCGCACCTGGAGGCGGTGAGCCGGATCATCGAGTCCAGCTCGGAGCAGGTCGTGGCCGGCATCGCCGAGGGCCGCCGGATGCCGGCCGACCGGGTTCGCCGGCTGATCGACCTTGGCCCGCTGGCCGGCACCGTCGCCCTCGACGTGGGGCTCATCGACCGCCTCGGCTACCGCGACGAGGTGTACGCGGCCGCGCGGGAACGGGTCCGCCGTTCGGCGGCGGGCGATGCGTCTGCGGCGCCCGGCGCGGCCGGGGCTGGGTTGGCCGGGGTGGTCGACGCCGATCTCGCCCCTACCGCGGACACCGACCTCGCTGCCGGCGAATCGGATGGCGGGTCCGCGGGCGAGGGCGCCGAGCCGGTGCTGATGTACGCCTCCGCCTACCGCCGGCTCGCCGAGCGGCGGGAGAAGTCGCCGGTGCGTCGGGTCGCGACCCTCATCGCGCGGGGTCCGGGCGCCTTCTTCCTGCGCGAGACCGCACCCACGCCGCAGCGCCGGGCCGACGCCCCCGCAGCCGGCACCGGGTCGGGCTCAGATGCGGCGGGGTCGCTTGACGACAGCGCGGCCGCCGGGGACACCCGGGGCGTCCCGCTGGCGCCGTCGGTCACCGCGCCGCATCGCGACCCACGCCGGTCGGTCGTCGCGCTCATCCACGGCACCGGCCAGGTCATCCTCGGGCAGGGCAGCCCGGGGCCGTTCGCCAGCCCGGTGCTCGCCGCGGAGGCCGCCGCGGCGGCGTTCCGGGCCGCCGCGCGCGACGAGGACGTGGTGGCGGCGGTGTTCCGGGTGAACAGCCCGGGTGGTTCCTACGTCGCCTCGGACCTGGTGCGCCGGGAGGCTGAGCGGTTCCGGGCCAGCGGCCGCCCACTCGTCGTGTCGATGGGGGACGTCGCCGCGTCCGGCGGTTACTTCGTCTCCCTGGCCGCGGACCTCATCGTCGCGAATCCCGGCACGCTGACCGGGTCCATCGGGGTATTCGCCGGCAAGCAGGTGGTCCGGGAGCTGCTCGACAAGGTCGGGGTGGGCTTCGGCGCGGTCGCCGAGGGCGAGCATGCCCTGATGATGTCGCCGCGGCGCCCGTTCACCGTGGGGGAGCGGGAGAAACTGGAGGAGTTCCTCGACCGCGTCTATGCGGACTTCGTCGACAAGGTGGCCGCGGCCCGGCGGCTGACCCGGGAGCAGGTGCACGAGCTGGCCCGCGGCCGGGTGTGGACGGGGGCCGACGCCCACGCGAACGGCCTGGTTGACGAGCTCGGTGGGCTGACGGACGCCCTCAGGCTGGCCTGGATCCGGGCTGGGCTGCCCGAGGGGGACACGCCCCGGGTGTGGCTGGCGCCCAGGCCGTCCGTGCTGGAACGGGTCCGGGCGCCGAAGTCCAGCG
>NZ_CADCWT010000160.1 GCF_902806485.1 Candidatus Frankia alpina
CACCAACACAACATTGATGTCACGCAAAGCGACGAAACGTTACCGGGAAAGGCTCACTGCCGTTCGCGCAGGTGGCAGGCGCGCTGGGACGGCCCTGCGGGCACGATGCCGGCCCGTCCCAGCTGTCCTGGTTCTCTTGCCAACGTCGTTAGGTTGCCCTAACTTAGCTGAGGTTAACCGCAGGTGACGGACCGCACATGCCGGAAGCTGCGAACGAACTAGAGACGGAGGCCGGATTTGCTTCCCACGTTTGTGATCGGCCTTCGGGAGGGTCTTGAGGCGTCGCTGATCGTCGGCATCGTCGCAGCCTTCCTCCGGCAGCAAGATCGCCGGGACGCCCTGCGCCAGGTGTGGCTCGGCGTCTCACTGGCGCTACTGCTCTGCCTGGGCATCGGCATCGCGCTGCACCTCCTGGACCGGGAGCTGCCCCAGGGGCAGCAGGAGGGGCTCGAGACGGTTATCGGGCTCATCGCGGTGGCGATGGTGACGTACATGGTGGTCTGGATGCGCCGCCACTCCCGGGATCTGCGAGGGTCGTTGGAATCGGCCACGGCGTCGGCGTTGGAGAGCGGCTCGACCCGCGCGCTGGTGCTCATGGCCTTCCTGGCCGTGCTGCGCGAGGGCTTCGAGACGGCCGTCTTCCTCATCGCGGCGTTCAACGCGAGCACCTCGCCGGCCTCGGCCGGCGGCGGCGCACTGCTCGGCGTGCTGGTGGCTTCAGCGGTCGGCTTCGGCATCTACCGCGGCGGCGTGCACATCAACCTGGCGCGCTTCTTCCGGGTCACGGGCTTCGTCCTCCTCCTGATCGCGGCCGGCCTGCTGGCGACCGCGGCGCACACGGCCCACGAGGCGGGCTGGCTCGATCTCGGCCAGCAGCGGACGTTCGACCTGTCGTGGCTGGTCCGTCCGGGTACGCCGCTGGCGAGCGTGCTGACCGGGATGCTGGGGTTGCAGCCACGGCCCGTGGTCGCCGAGGTCGTGGCCTGGCTGGTGTATCTGCTGCCGCTGGCCGCCTACGTCGCCTGGCCGACCCGTCGTCGGCCGCCGGCCGGGCCCACGACCACCGCGGAGCGTGGCGCCGAGGGAACAGCGGCCATCGACCCGGCACCCGCGACCCCGTGACCGCACCCCCAGACCGCCAGCCTGGCCCCCGCCACCGCGAGAGCCGCTAACCGTACGTATCCATTTTCGCTAGTTGAGGAACAAGAGTGGGGGCACACGTGCGCCGCGCACCTGTCGCATATAGCGCCATAGCCGTTGTGATCGCGACGGGTGTCGTCGCTTGTGGAGGAAGTGACTCGGGCAGCTCCGGCGGGTCGAGCGTCGCCGGGAAAAAGCAGACGGTCATCGTCACCATCACCTCGAAAAGTTGTTCGCCGGACGTGGCGACGATCCCGTCGGGCCCGACCACGTTCAAGGTGGTCAACAAGGACGCGGGTGACGTCACCGAGGCCGAGCTGGTCGACGGCGACACCATTCTGGGCGAGAAGGAAAATCTCACCCCCGGCCTGTCCGGGACGTTCTCGCTGAATGTGAAGGCCGGCAAGTACCAGCTGTACTGCCCCGGCGCGGACACGGAGAAGACCGACTTCACCGTCACGCAGACCGCCGCCGCAACCGCTGCCGCGACCCGCAGTGCCGAGGTCACCTCGGCGCTGCGCACCGCGACCACCGGCTACGCCACCCACGTCCGCCAGCAGGTCGCGGACCTGGTCACCAGCACCGGGGCGTTCGTGACCGCGGTCAAGGCCGGCGACCTCGACCAGGCCGCCAAGCTCTACGCCGTGCCGCGCCTGGACTACGAGCGGATCGAGCCGGTCGCCGAGTCGTTCGGCGACCTCGACCCGGCGATCGACGCCCGCATCGACGACGCACCCGACGTGGCGAGCTGGACCGGCTTCCACCGGCTGGAGAAGGCCATCTTCGCCGACCGTTCGCTGGCCGGCACCGCGCCGATCGCCGACAAGCTCAACACCGACGTCGGCAAGCTCAACACGCTCGTGGCGAAGGCGACCTTCCAGCCGGCGCAGATCGCCAACGGCGCCACCGAGCTGCTCGACGAGGTCGGCAAGACGAAGATCACCGGCGAGGAGGAGCGGTACAGCAAGCTCGACCTGCTCGACATGCAGGGCAACGTCGAGGGCGCGGACAAGGCGTTCACGCTGCTCGAGCCCGCACTGAAGTCGCTCGACCCGACGCTTGCCAGCACCGTGCGCACCCGCTTCACCGCGATGTACAAGGCGCTGGACCCGTACAAGGAGGGCGCCGGCTACGTCAACTACGACAAGGTGACGCAGGACCAGCGCCGCGGCCTGTCCCAGGCGGTCGATGCCCTGGCCGAGCCGCTGTCCCAGGTCGCAGGCGTCATCGTCAGCTAGCCCGCCCCGGCAGGAGCCGGGCCGCGCAACAGTGCGGTGGGCGGTGGGCCGCGCATCGCGAAGAACCAGGTCAGAGGGGCATTCGTCATGGTCGAACGGTTCGCGTTGTCGCGCCGGCGGGCGCTGTTCGGCGCCGCGGGCTTCGCCGGCGCAGGCGTGGTCGCGGCCACCGCCGCGGGCTGCTCGGACGACTCACCACCGGCGACCGCCACGGCGCCGCGGGGCACCGTGCCGTTCCACGGTGCGCAGCAGGCCGGGATCACCACCGACGCCCAGGACCGGCTGGCGTTCGCCGCCTTCGACGTCTCCGCCGGGGTGAGCCGGGATCAGTTGCGCGAGCTGCTCGTCGGATGGACCGCCGCCGCCGCCCGGATGACCGCCGGGCAGGCCGTCGCCGACGACGCGGCCTCGCCGCACTCGCCGCCGCGGGACACCGGCGAGGCGATCGGGCTGACCGCCGGCAACCTGACCATCACCTTCGGGGTCGGGCCGAGCCTGTTCGACGGACGCTTCGGGCTGGCCGGGCGCAAGCCCGCGGCGCTCGCCGACATCCCGCCGCTGCCCGGCGACAACCTCGACCCGCTGCGCAGCCGCGGCGATCTGTGCGTCCAGGCCTGCGCCGACGACCCGCAGGTCGCCTTCCACGCGGTGCGCAACCTGCGCCGCCTCGCCCAGGGCACCGCCGTGCTGCGCTGGTTCCAGCTCGGCTTCGGCCGAACCAGCACGACCAGCGACAGCCAGGACACACCGCGTAACCTGATGGGCTTCAAGGACGGCACGAACAACGTCAAGCGCGAGGACACCGCATCGCTGGACAAGCACGTCTGGGTCGGCGCGGACGGCGGCCAGGCGTGGATGCGCGGTGGTACCTACGTCGTCACCCGCCGCATCCGGATGCTGCTGGAGTCCTGGGACCGCGACTTCCTGCAGGACCAGGAGAACGTCTTCGGCCGGACGAAGGGCAGCGGCGCGCCGCTAGGCGCGGCCGAGGAGTTCGACCCGGTCCCGCTGACCGCCAAGAGCGCCGGCGGCGAGCCGGTCATCCCCGCGGACGCCCACATCCGGCTCGCCGCCGCGTCGACCAACGACGGCGCGACGATCCTGCGCCGCGGCTACTCCTACACCGACGGCGTCAACCAGGAGACCGGGCAGCTCGACGCGGGCCTGTTCTTCATCGCCTTCCAGCCCGACCCCCGCACCGGATTCATCCCGATCCAGCGCCGGCTGGCCGCCTCGGACGCGCTCAACGAGTACATCGTCCACACCAGCAGCGCCGTGTTCGCAGTCCCGCCCGGCGTCCGCGACCCCAAGGACTTCTGGGCCAGCAGCCTGTTCACCGTCTGACCCCCAGGATCGCACTCCTGTCCCGCCCAGCATCTGCCCTTCGAGTGCAGCCACCGGCCATCACAGTGACAGAACGTCGACAGGAACCAGCCGGTAGCGATCTGAGTCGACGGTGAGGACTGGCCATTCACTCGCGAGTGCGAACGCAGCTGCGTGCCTGGCAGGCCGCGTCAAACGGCGGCCAGGCAAAGCGCGGGGACGATCAGCACAGGGCCGCCGCTGATCGCGCCGGTCAGCAGATGGGACAGCTCCCGCCGGTAATGTTCGTCCCCGGCGCCGGCGAATCCCGCCACCAGAGTCAGATCATCCAGAACGTAGCCGCTCACGCGGCTGCGGCGGCCCGGTACGCAGCGAGTGCATCAACAGCAGCCCGACCGAGAACGGCGACCGGATCACGATCGTCGCCCACATCGCGCAGTTGCCCATCAAGATCATTCAGTACGGCAGCAATCTCCAGGGGCACCGGGTACAGGCCCACAGAGTCGCGCACCCAGGCGAGCGCGGCTGCATGCGCATGCAGGACCGCAACGACGCCCTTCCAAGCCGCATCTCTGTGGCTGTGCGTGGCAGGACGTGCAAATGAAAACGTATGCGGTGTCTGGGTGTTCGATGCTGAATACACGGATCGAAACGCATCGTCAGGCGAGGCGTGAAGCATTCTTCACCGAGAGGGCGGGAGCGGCGATGGACATCGGTGGGACGGCGGCTGAGGGAGAGGAGGATTGCTACTCGTGCGCGGGTAACGCGGCGCTGGCCGGGTTACCGCCACGCGAACGGGTGTTGATCGGGGCCGGTTGGCGGGCCGCGCACGCGATCCGCGCGGCGCTGCCGGGGTGGATGGTCCTGGTCAGCCGGCGGCACGTCACATCCCCGGCGAAGCTCACCGAGGCCGAGGCCGAGGCCGCCGAGCTCGGGGTGCTGACCTGGCGCCTGAGCCGGGCGCTGGTCGAGGTAACCGGCTGCGTGAAGACCTATGTGGCGGCGTTCTCGGAGGCCGCCGGGTTCGAGCATCTGCACGTCCACGTCGTGCCGCGCGCCGCCGATCTGCCCGCGGCGGACCAGGGCCCGGACGTCTTCACGTTCCTGCGCCGATTGGAAGCCGAATGGGTACCGCCGGCGGAGATGGACGACCTCGCGATCAGGCTCGCCGCGGTGCTCGACGCCGAGCACTGACGCCTCCGGGCACCGGGCACCGGTTCAGTCGACGACGGCCGGGGCGGTGGGGTCGTCCAGGTAGCCGAACATCAGGGCGAGCTGGCCGGCGGTGTTGCGCTTCTCGGACAGCGGCGGCAGGGCGTCGCGCGGGAACCAGCCGACCTCGGAGGTCTCCAGCCCGCCGCCGAGGCTCCCGCCGATCACCCGACACCGAATGAAGATCTTGTACGTGTCGTTCGGGTACGGCGGGTGGGCGTGGCGGCGCTTGTCGAGGACCGCGAGCAGACGCTCCGGCTCGGCGCGCAGACCGGCCTCCTCGAAGATCTCCTTGACGACGACCTCGGCCGGAGTGAGGCCGACGTCGGCCCAGCCGCCGGGCAGCGACCAGCCACCGTCCTCCTTCTCATGGACGAGCAGGATCCGGTCGCCGTCGAACAGCACCCCGCGCACGTCGACCTTCGGCGTCTGGTATCCGACCTCACCGCCGAAGATGGCCTGCGCCACCTCGACGGTGACGTCGGCGCAACGGGCCGCGATCTCGTAGCTGACCCTGCGGAGCTGCTCGAATCGTTCGAGGTCATAGGGGTCCTGGGAGTACGCGAGCCCGGCCTGGGCGATGGAGTGCAGCTCGCGCACCCACGGCAGCCACTCGGGGTTGCGAGACCCGATCCGACCCCACCTCGGCTCGGGTGTGTCGGCCCCCGCGGGTACGGGGCGCAGGAATGCGGAGTCCTCAGTCATGCGGTGATCCTCCACCCTGCCCTCGCCCGGGACGAGGCGATCATGGTGTTCCGCGGTGCGTGGTCGACGTCGGCGCGGCTCCCCGGATAGCGTCCACGTCTCGTGGCGCAGGTGATCGCGGTGGACTGGTCGGGGTGGGCGAAGGGCGCGGCCGAGTCGATCTGGCTGGCCCGGGTGGTCGCCGGGCGGCTCGTCGAGCTGGACAACGGGCTTGGCCGGGAGGCCGTCGTCGCCGCCCTCGTCGACCGCGGCCGCCGCGAGCCACGGACCGTCGTCGGGCTGGACTTCTCCTTCTCGTTTCCCGCGTGGTTCTGCGCCCGCCAGGGCTGGCGCAACGGCCAGGAGGTCTGGGCGGCCGTCGGGGAGCGGGCCGAGGAGCTGCTCGCGGCGGGTGCGCCGCCGTTCTGGGGCCGGCCGGGGACCGTGGCACAGCGCCTCGGCGATCCTTTCCGCCAGACGGAGAAGGATCTCGAACGGCGGCCGAAGAGCACCTTCCAGATCGGCGGGGCCGGCACGGTCGGCACGGGTTCGCTGCGCGGCATGGGCCATCTGGCGCGGCTCGCCGCGGCCGGCTTCACAATCTGGCCGTTCGACGAGGCGGGCTGGCCCCGCGTCGTGGAGGTCTATCCGCGGCTGTGCGTGCCGGCCGGTGTGGTCAAGAGCCGCCACCGCAGCCGGCGCGACCACCTGCATGACTGGTTCCCGCAGCAGGATCCGGTGCTGCTCGAGCGGGCGGCCGGCTGCGAGGACGCCTTCGATGCCGCGGTCACCGCCCTGGCCATGGCGGCCGACCTGCCGAGCCTGATCGACCTGCCGCGGTTCACCGCCGGCGCGCCCCAGCTCATCGAGGGCTGCGTCTGGGCGCCTACGACGCGGCGGGGGGCGCAGCGGCCAGCGCCGCGGTGAGGTGCATCTGCGTCGCGGACTTCGCGACGCAGAGTGTCGAGACGATCGCCGCCCAGGCGGGTGCGGCCAAGCACACGGTCTACAACCACTTCGGGGACAAGCTCGGGTTGCTGCGCGAGGTGATCGCGGCGGAACTGCGCCGGTTGGCGCGCAGCGCGGTCGCCACGTTCCTGCGGGCGTTCGGGCCGCTCTCCTCGGGCCCGTCGGCAACCGACCGTCGACCTGACTGATCGATTGGCTCGCGGCCGGTCCCCGCCACGGCCGGCGTCGCGGGCGCCGGCGAGGGTACTTCGGAGAGCAGATTATTGACAAAACAAGACAGTACCTGTTACGAAGTACTTATCCCGACCGCTATTGTGAACATAGCTGGGGGGACGACTGTGCGCGGTGGGACCCGGTGGCGTGGTCGTTGGGATTCGGCACCCGCCATCAAGGAGGACTGATCCGATGGATATCGGCGTGATGACGTTCGGCACGCTGCTGACCGACCCGTTCACCGGTGAGCGTGTCACGCAACGCGAGCGGCTGTCTGAGGTCGTTGAGGGCGCCGTACTGGCGGAGGAGCTTGGTTTCGCCTGGTACGCCGTCGGCGAGCACCACTTCGGCGATCGCGATCTCATCTCCTCGCCGCCGGTGGTGCTGGCCGCCATCGCCGCGCGCACCACGTCGATCACGGTGGGCACCGCGACGACGCTGGTGAGCAACCGTGACCCGGTGCTCGTGGCCGAGGACTACGCCACGCTCGACCTGATCAGCAACGGCCGGCTGCAGTTGATCGCCGGAACGTCGTTCTACGAGGCGCCCTACGAGGTGTTCGGCCAGGAGCTGGCGAGCAAGCCGGCCCGCAAGCGCGAGAACCTCGAGCTACTCCTCCGGCTGTGGGCCGAGGATCGCGTCACCTGGGAGGGGCAGTTCCGGCCACCGCTGCGCGACATACACCTGCAGCCCCGGCTCGTGCAGTCCGAGCCGCCGGTGTGGGTCAGCGGCAGCTTGAAGCCGGACTCGATCCACCTCGCGGTCGATCTCGGCCTGCCCATGGTGATGGGGACGGTCGCGCGGACGCCGGAGGAAAACGCGCCGATGTTCGCCCTCTACCGCGAGCTGTGGGCGCAGCGCGGGCGCCCGCCGCAGGCCGCGCGCACCGGCGCCACGAGCCACGTCTTCGTGGCCGAGACCAGCCAGCAGGCGCGCTCGCAGTGGCGCGAGTACCTCGCCAACTACTTCAACGACGCGACAATACCCAAGGACGCAACCCGCCCGGCGTTCGACTTCGACACGCTGATCGCCGGTCAGGCGATCTGCGGCAGCCCGGCCGAGGTCGTCGACAAGCTCGGGCGCCTGTACGAGCTGTGGGGCCACAAGCTGCACCTGCTGACCATCGATCTCGGTGGGATTCCCGCCGCCACCGTCGCGAAGGTGATGGAGCTCGTGGGCAGCGAGGTCATCCCGCAGGTGGCGAGCCTCGGCAGCGCCGCCAAGGTGGCCGCGGATGCTTGATCCTGACGTACGGCGGCTCGCGCAGGCGCGCTCCGACGTCACGCTGGCGACGCTCCTGCCCGACGGGCAGCCGCACACGAGCATCGTCTGGGCACACGCCGACGACGAGCACCTGCTGATCGGCACCAGCACCACGCTGCAGAAGTACCGTAACGTGGTCGCCGATCCGCGCGTCTCGGTGCTGATCATCGACCCCGACAACACCCAGCGTTACGTCGAGGTGCGTGGCCGGGTGGTGTCTCTCGACACCGGCGCGCCGGCGCTTGACCTCGTGCACACCACGTTCGGCAAGTGGACCGGCGGGCCGCCGCCGCCGGTGGTGCTCGAGGGTGCCGGCGAGCGCGTCCGGCTCCGGATCGCCGCCGAGCGGATCCGCTGGAAGCTCCCCCGATGAGCGCCCGGGTCGAGGTGGAGCCCGTCGTCACGCCGGAGTGGGTCGCGCAGCGGCTCGACAGCGTCGTCGTGGCGGACGTGCGGTGGTATCTCGACGGCCGCTCCGGCCACCTCGCCTACCTGGACGAGCATGTGGCCGGCGCGGTCTGGGTCGACGTCGACGTCGACCTCTCCGATCCGCCGAGCGAGGCCGGCGGGCGTCATCCGCTGCCCTCGCCGGAGACGTTCGCCGAGTGGCTGGGGGCACTGGGCATCGCGGACGACGCCCTCGTCGTCGCCTACGACGACCAGGGCCGTGGGTTCGCCGCACGCCTGGTCTGGCTGCTGCGGTCCATCGGAGCGCCCGCTGCGTTGCTCTACGGTGGGCTCGACAGTTGGCCGGGGCCGCGCGAGTCGGGACCGGTCATACGCACGCCGGTCGTGCGTCGCCCGCGGCCGTGGCCCGCGCACCTGCTGCGCGACGCCGACGAGGTCCAGGCGGCCGCCGCCGGTGGCGCGGCCGTCGTGCTCGATGCGCGGGCAGCCGGACGCTACTCGGGCGCGGACGCCCTGCCCGGGGAGTCACGCCTCGGCCACGTGCAGGGTGCGCACAGCGCACCCTGGGCGGGCAACCTTCGCAGCGACGGCTCGTTCCGCTCGGCAGACGAGCTGCGGGAACGCTTCGCGGCGCTGGGCGCCGTCGAGGCCGACGAGGTGATCGTCTATTGCGGCTCGGGGGTCACCGCCTGCCACGACCTGCTGGCGCTCGAGCGCGCCGGGCTGCCCGTCGGCGCGCTCTACCCCGGCTCCTGGTCCGCCTGGTCGGCCGACGAGACCCGACCGATCACCACCGGCGAGCAGCCCCAGGCAACCTCGACCAGCACCTGACGGACCAGCCGGCGGTTCGTCGTCCGGCAGGCTCGGCCCGGCGTCGCCACTTCGTCGTCTATGGTCACCTTCATGTGCGCGACGACCGGGCCGTCCACCAGCGACTCGCAGGTGGACGGCCAGCCACGGCTCGCGGACGCGCTCGTGCAGTTCGCGCACCTGATCGATCACCTTTTTGCCGATGTCAGCCGCGGTCTCGGCCTGACGCCCCAGCAGGTCCAGCTGCTGTGCGAGCTCATCCAGGGGCCGGTCGGCATGACGGAACTGACCGGCATCCTGCACGTCGAGCGCTCGAGCCTGACCGGCCTGGTGGACCGGGTTGAGTACCGGGGCCTCGTGAAGCGCATCCGCCACACCACCGATCGACGCGTCATTCAGGTCGCGTTGACCGCGAGAGGTGCGCGGCTGGCGATGAAGTCCTACGACAGCGTCACCGCGAAGATCGCGGAGCTCACCAGCGGGGTGGCCCCGGCCAACGCGACCCTCCTGACAAAGATCGTCGCGGGCATCCTGGCCGACAACGGCGTGCCGCTCATCTCCACGCCCGAAGTCCGCTAGAAGGCGACCGGGCCCATCACGGACATCTGCCGGCCACCTGGACCCGACAGGTTCCGGTCGTCTCTGCCATTGCGTCGTCGAGTGCTGTCCGTGCCGCTTACAACTCCCGAGGACGGGGCAGACTGGTCAAAAGCGGCTCCGGAGGCCGCACCGCGGCCCTCGCAGGCAGGACCATGGGAGGCCAGCGTGACGTCTGCTCCACCGGCTTTGGGGATCACCCGCTTCGACGCTGCCGGACTGGCGCAGCGTTTCGACGACGACGTGCAGTGCACCACCCGACGGTGCAGCGTGCAGGACGCCGGGTGGTTGTCGGTGCTGGTCCGGGTCGCACAGCGCAGCGACGCGTCGGGCCGCGTGGACATGGGCGTCCTGCCGCATCCTCGGATCATGCTGGTGACCCGTGGAACCGTGGCCGTACAGCGGCGAGATGGCGCGGTGCGGCGATCCGCCCACCTCGCGCCGGGGAAGGCGTGGCTCGTCCCGCCTAATGTTCCGCTGAGTTATGAGTGGACGCGGGCGGGGTGCGGCATCCGCGAGCTCAGTGTCCTGGTCATCTCGGGAGAAGATCTTGAACGTACCGCCGCGGAGCTGAGCGGTCGGCGATCCGCACCGGTCAGCTTCACGGAGCCGGTGCTGGCCGAGGACCACGTCGTGCGCAGCACCCTGACCGGGCTCACGCAGGCGCTGGCCGGCCGGGGTCGACGAGCTGTACGCGCAGACCTCGGCGGCCTTCCTGCTCGCCCATCTGCTCAGCCATTACGGGGGCGGATCGTCGGTCCCGCCCGACGTGGGCAGGCTCGACGTGGGCAGGGAGGACACCCGGGTCCGTACCGCGGTCGAGTTTATGCGGGACAATCTGCATTTGCCCGTGTCGCTCTCGGACATAGCCGGCAGCGCCGGGCTCAGCCCGTACCACTTCCTGCGCGTCTTTCACGCCTCGACGGGCCTACCACCACGCTCGGATGAGAATCGACGTGGCGCGGCGTCGCCTGACAGAAAGCGAACTTACGGTCACAGAAGTTGCGCAACTGTGCGGATTCAGCAGCTCCAGCCAGTTCTCGACCGCGTTCCGCCGCGAGACCGGCATGTCACCTCGGGCCTTCCGCCTCAGTCTTCCGGTGTAGGAACTGCCGTACAGCGTAGGTGCCAATGAGCGGGGCCGGCGGAAGCGCCGCAACATGGAACACGTTTTCGGCAAGCGGATGAATGCGGGCCGGCCGCGCGGCGTCTACGTTCGATGTGCGATCGCTCCGCCCCACGCAAAGGAGAACCACGTGAGCATGCTGTACCTCGCTCAGGCCAAGGATCATCAGCAGCTCGAATGGATCGACGGCGGGACGCTCACGATGGTGCTCGACGGCGCGGCGACAGCCGGCCAGCTGATGATGGACAGATTCGACGTCAGCGAGGGCGAGGCGCCGCCTTATCACCGGCACGTGCGTGAGGACGAGGTGTTCATGCTGATCAGCGGTACCGCGTTGGTCTGGCACAACGACCGCGAATACGAGCTGTCGGAAGGCGGCGTGGTCTTCCTCCCCAAGGAGGAGGCGCACTCGTACCGGATCGCGTCCAAAAAGGCGGACCTGCTGATGATCAACACGCCGGCCGACATCGAGGGCATGTTCCGATACGCCGGCCGCGACAGGACCACTGCGCGGCCCGACGGCTTCCAGATCTTACCCGAGCGGATGGCCGAAGCGGCCGAGAAGTTCGGCAACGTCGTCGTCGGCCCGCCGCGCTGACGCCGACCCTGACGCGGTCGCGTCGCTATCCACCCACACCAGCCGGGAGGAACGCAATGCCTGAGACGGAGGATCTGAACGCACGTTGCGACGGCGAGGTCGCACAGAGTGAGTGAGACCGGTGGATGGAGGACCGAGGGACGGTACTGAGTCTCCAGGCTGGTGCTCAAGAGCCTGTCTC
>NZ_CADCWT010000161.1 GCF_902806485.1 Candidatus Frankia alpina
AAACGTTACCGGGAAAGGCGCACTGCCTGACGCACTGCCTGACGCACTGCCTGAGCAGCGGCAACGATCAGGGGCGCCCGGCAGCGTGGCCGGCGACGAGCATCCGGGCCGTGGCGACGGCTGCGGCGGCGGCCTGGTCGACGCTGCGGCGATGCTGGGCGAACACGCCGTCGAGGTGGAACACGGCGTGCCCGTGGGCCTGGGCGAGGTGCTGCTCGACGAGCAGGAGCGCGTCGCGGTAGCTCGCCACCGCGGGCAGGGCCAGCACGAGCGGGAGCAGCATGTCGAGCAGGGCCCGGGTCTGCGCGCCGAGCTGCGGGTGGCGGCTACCCGCCAGCCCCGGGGCGAACAGGAGGTCCATCCCGGCGCGGCGTTCGATGACGAACCTGGTGTAGGCGCCGGCGGTGGCGGCCAGCCGCTGCACCGGATCGGCGCCGGCGTGGTCCGCGGCCGCGCGCAGCTGCCCGGTGAGCTGGCGCGCCGCGGCGGCGGCCGCCGCGAGCAGGCTGTCGCGATCGGGGAAGTGCCGGTACGGCGCCGCCGAACTCACCCCGACACGGCGAGCGACCGCGGCGACGGAGAAGGCCGCCAGGCCGCCCTGGGCGATCAGGTCGAGGGCGCCGGCCACCAGCGCGGCCGCCAGATCACCGTGGTGATAGGAGTTGCGCGCGGGGGGCCGCCGATCCGGCTCGCCGGACGCCGGAGAACGGGCCGTCCCCACCGGGCCGGTCGGCTCCACCGGGTGGACGGGCTCCACCATCGCCGCCTCCGGTCCCGACGCCTGGACGTCTGTGCACCATACAACGGAAGTGAGTGTGCTCTTACATTGTGGGGCCGGGGTGCCGGCGCCGGGGGCCGTTCGCAGACTTTCGTCCGCGTCACACATCGATCATCACGGCCCTCGCCGCGTTCCCCGCGGTGCACCCGCCCGGCGGTGGCGAGGGCTTGAGGGAGTTTCATGGCAACCACCGCAGCGCTGGTCGTCCCCAGCCCGGGCGCCAAGTTCGAGCGCTCGACGGTCGAACGCCGCGAGCTGCGCGACCGTGATGTCCTCATCGACATCAAGTACGCCGGCATCTGCCACAGTGACATCCACCAGGCCAAGGAGGAGTGGGGCCGGGGCACCTTCCCGCTCGTGCCCGGCCACGAGATCGCCGGTGTGGTCGCCGCGGTCGGCCCGGGGGTGACGAAGTACGCCGTCGGCGACCGGGTCGGCGTGGGCTGCTTCGTCGACTCGTGCGGCGAGTGTGAGGCGTGCGAGGCCGGTGAGGAGCAGTACTGCCTCAAGGGCGCGGTGCCGACGTACAACGCGAGACAACCTACGGCGGCTACAGCCAGAGCGTCCCCGTCACCGAGCACTTCGTCGTGCGCATCCCCGAGGCGCTGCCCTTCGACGCGGCGGCCCCGCTGCTGTGCGCCGGGATCACCGTCTACTCGCCGCTGCGGCACTGGCAGGCCGGCCCCGGCACGAAGGTCGCCGTCGTCGGCATGGGCAGGCTCGGCCACATGGCCGTCAAGATCGCCCACGCGCTCGGCGCCGAGGTGACCGTGCTCAGCCAGACGCTGAGCAAGGAGAGCGACGGCCTGCGCCTCGGCGCCGACCACTACTACGCCACCGGCGACACCGCGACGTTCAAGACGCTGCGCCGCTCGTTCGACCTGATCATCAACACCGTGTCGGCGAACCTGCCGCTGGACGCCTACCTCGGCCTGCTGCGCCTGGACGGCACGATGGTCAACCTGGGCGCACCGCCCGAGTCGAGCTCGTTCAGCGTGTTCTCGCTGCTGGGCGGTCGGCGCAGCCTCGCCGGTTCCAGCGTCGGGGGCATCCGCGAGACCCAGGAGATGCTCGACTTCTGCGCCGAGCACGGAATCGCCTCCGAGATCGAGCTCATCGGCGCCGACGAGGTCGACGAGGCCTACGAGCGGGTGCTGCGCAGCGACGTGCGCTACCGATTCGTCATCGACATCGCCACCCTGACCCAGGAATAGCTTCGGGCCCGGGTCGAGGTGCGGCCACGCTGACCTGCGCCTCGACCCAACGGCAGCAGGAAAAGAGCCAGGATAAGTTCATCGTCAACATTATCCTTGGCATCATTTTTTCCCGCTCCCGAGAAATATTGACGCCACCCTTCTCGCACGCTGTTTGTTTACATGACATTCACAGCGCGCGCCGTTTCGACCTCGCCGGGCCCGCTACGATTCCTTTCGGGTTCGCCGCACGGCACCCGCCCCGGCCCACCAGCCGGAACGAAAGTCGTAGGCCAGCCACGCGATTGCCGACCGCTCAGCAGCGGTCCGCAACGTCGATCCGGAAACGAGGACCCTCATGCCATTCGTCATCACCGCCGGGTGTATTGATGTCAAGGACGGCGCCTGCCTGGAAGGATGCCCGGCCGACTGCATCTACGAGGGCGGCCGCAAGATGTACATCAACCCGGACGAGTGCACCGACTGCGGGGCCTGCGCGGTCGCCTGCCCCGTCGGCGCGGTCCTCAGTGACGACCGGATAAAGGCGAAGGACCAGGAGTTCCTCGACAGCGAGGCGGCGTTCTTCACCAACATCCTCCCGGGCCGCGACGAGCCGCTCGGCGAGCCCGGCGGCGCCACCCGCCTCGGCAAGATCAAGGCCGACACCCCCTTCGTGGCCGCTTACGAGAAGTGACGCCCCGCGGGCGGCCCGGCGGCTTCCCGCCCCGGGCCTCCCGCCGGGTGGGACCCGCACGGCGGGTCCCACCCGGGGTAGGTGCACACCGGCGAAGCGGCTGGGTCAGAGGAGAACGGGATCGGGCGTCGGGACAGTCCGGGCGGCCGGGGAGTTGGCCAGCGGACGGTGCGTGAGGTCGTCGTCTCGTCCGGTGCGGGTGAGCAGCCCGGTGAGCGGCGGTCGCGTTGTGGCGGGGAGCAGCACGACGTCGAGCAACTCGGCGTCCTCGTCCGACCAGGTCAGGGCCGCCCACATGCCGTGACGGGCGGCGAGCGCGTGGAACTGTTCGGGATCGGGTGCCGCGTGGGCGCGCGGTCCGCTGTGCAGCCGCCGGTTGGGGACCCCGGTCACCCGCAGCGGCGCCGGGGCGTCCGTCGCCATGAACCGGGACAGCTGGTCGAGGTTGGCCAGCTGGGAGCCCCAGGCCATGGTCGGGATCGCCGTGACCGATCGGACCTCGGCTGGGGCTGTCGACAGCACGACGTCGTAGCGGTAGCGGGTGAGCTCGTTGTGCGCTCGGCCGCGTTTTACGCGCAGGTCGACACCGACGATCTGCGGCCGGCCCCGGGCCAGGTCGTCCCACAGGGCCGGGTCGACGAGCAGCTCGGTATCCCCGGCGCCGGCCACGGCCGCCGGGGACGGTGCGTGCTGTCTGACGGCGGCCCGCAGATGACCATGCAGCCGCAGGTTGCGCACGTCGCCGACGAAGATGTGCCCGCCGGGCGTCAACAGGCCCAACGCGACGTCGAGGACCTCGCTCAGGTAGTCCCGGCTGGGGAAGTACTGCACGACCGAGTTGAGGATGATCAGGTCATAGCCGCTGGCGCGCAGGCCGTCGGCGACGTGGCCCAGCTGCGCGCGCAGCTCGACGCGGCGGTGCAGGGCGGGACGCTGCTCGCGCAGGTCCCGGTCGAGGGTGTCGACGGCCACCGAGGACAGGTCGGTGCCCGTGTAGTGCTCGCAGTGCTCAGCGAGCGGCACGAGCAGCGCGCCGCTGCCCACTCCGATCTCGAGCACCCGTCGAGGCCGGTACTCGCGGGTCCGCTCCACGGTGGCGTCACGCCACTCCCGCATCTCCTCGGCGGGGATCGGGGTGCCGTCGTAGCTGGAGTTCCAGCCGGTGAAGTCCTGTCCCACGACCGGGCTATCGGTGCCTTTATGTGCGTGGTCGTAGACCGCCCGCCAGGTCTCGATCCAGGCCAGATCCTCGGCGCTCGGTCCGTCGACCGTTGCACCGACGGCCGGAGCGGCCGGAGCGGCTGTTCCGGCGGCTGCGCGGATGGCGCGGTCGGCGCGTTCCTGCTCGGTGTCGCGGTCCCAGATCTCCGCATCCGGAACGGCGTCGGGGAGGTGGTCCTCGAGCAGCCGCAGCCGCGGATTGGCCCAGGCGCGCAGCAGCCAGACGCTGAGCAGGAGCCCGCTGATCACCACGACGAACCCGAGCCCTCGGTCCGGCCCGGTGCCCAGGACCGGGCCCACCGAGTCGTGCAGTGCGCCACCGGGTTCGAGCGTGTGCCGCAGGACGTGGTCGGCGAGCGGTCCCATCACCAGGTAGCCGATCGGCAGGAAAACGGTGACCACGACGAGGAACAGCGAGTTCACCCGTCCCTCCTTCGTCTGCAGCAGCGCCATCCAGTGGCCGTCGATCAGCGCCTCGCTGAAGGCGAGCCCGAACATTCCGACGGCGATCAGCCAGGGCTCCCTGGCCAGGCCGATGACCACGATGGCCACGTTGCTCGCGGCGGTGGCGAGGAGCATGCCGTGGGTCCGCCGCCGGGTACCACCCCAGATGCTCATGGTCAGCGCCCCGGTCAGCGCCCCGACGCCGCCTGCGACCAGCACCAGGCCGAGCGTGCCGACTCCGTGCTCGAGCAGCACCATCGGCTGGATGAGGGTGAATCCGATGGCGTAAAGGATGTGGTCGCCGAGGAAGAACACCATCAACGCCCGCAGCCCTGGCCGGCGCAGCACGTAGCGGACGCCCCGGGCCAGCTGCACCCGCATCGACTCCTCGCGGCGGCGGAACAGCCGGTCGGGGAACCGTACGGCCGCGAGGGTGCCCACCGCCACGGTGAAGGTGGCCGCGTCGATCAGCAGGATGACGGACAGGGGCAGCACGGCCAACAGCCCCGCGCCGATCATGGGCGCGAACAGTGCCCCCATTCCGGCGCCGAGTTGGACGACGCCACTGGCGTGGCCGAGAAACGGCTTGGGTACCAGCTGGGCCACGGCCGCCAGGAAGGCCGATCGTTGGAAGGCTGCGGCGACCGAGGTCAGCCCGCACAGCAGACAGATCTCCAGCAGGTTCGGCCGGTTGAGGGCGACGAGCATGGCCATGCCGAACGTGGTGGCTCCCGCGGTGGCGTCGGCGATCAACATCACGGTGCGCCGGCCGTAACGGTCGGCCACCGCGCCGGCGACGGGGCCGACCAGGATACCGGGCAGCAGGGAAACCGCGGCCGTCGTGGCGAAGGCGGAGATCCGGCCGGTGTGATCGAGCATCCACACGCTCATGACGAGCAGGCTCAGCGCGCTGCCGATGGCGGAGACGAGCTGTCCGGCGGCCACCACCGCGAACCGGCCGAAACCGGGACGTGGATCCGGCGACCGGTGGCGGGATCCGTCCACCGCACCGCCGCGGGCCGTGGTGTCGCGGGCCGCGGTGTCGCCGGCGGCGGTGTCGCCGGCGGCGGTGTCGCGGGGCACGGGTTGCGGGGCCGCGCCGCTCGACGGTCCCATGGCAGCCGGCTCGTGAAGCTCCGCCGCCCAGTCGGTGAGGGTCCTGGCCAGCTCGGGGGCCTGGTGCTTGAGGAAGCCGTGCCCGGCTCGGGGCAGCACCGCCAGGTCCACCTGCTCGGCGAAGTGCTCCCATTCGTGGTAGCGCTCCGCATACAGCTCGGTGACCCTGTCCTTGCTGCCGACGATGCTGAGCATCGGCGCGGAGAACCGGGGATGGTGACGATCGGTGAGCGTCCGCGTGAAGTATTCCTCCGAGCAGCGTTCGTCCTGGCGCACGGCGCGCATGACGACGGCTTGCTCGGCCGGGTCGGCCTGCAGGCCGGCCAGGCCGCCGCCGAGGGCGCGGACCTCTTCCTGGATGGCACGGTCGGAAACCAGGCGGTCCACCTGGAACCGCCGGTAGATCCAGTCGAAGAAGCGTCCCGGCATGCGCGCCATCGGGAACATCGCGCCGACCGCCACCCCGGACTGCGGCGATCCCAGCTCCTGGAGCCGGTTGGCGAGCGCGATGGTGACGGCGGCGCCGTGGCAGTGGCCGTAAAGGTAGATCGGCCCGGGCAGTTTTGTGATCTCGTCCGCGCAGCGGGACACCAGCTCATCGAAGGCGAGCGACGGCTCGTCGGGGCGGCTGAAGTCCCATCCTGGAAACTGCGCCGCCTACAGCGCCCAACCGTCGGGCAGCGCGGCAGCCAGCGGCTCGAACGAGACCGCCTGGCCACCCGAGTACGGGATGCAGACGATCGTGCCCATGGCGGCCGATCCGTCCGCGACGGTGAGCCGGTGCAACAGCGCGTCGGGCCGCGCGGGCCCGCCGACCGAGCCACGCCTGGTCTCCAGGTGCTCGACGAGCTGGGTGATGGTGGGATGCCGGTAGAGGTCGAGCAGCGCCACCCGGACACCGAACGTCTGCTCGACCTGCCTGATGAGCCGCAGCGCAAGGAACGAGTCGCCACCGAGCTCGAAGAAGCCGTCGTCGGGGCCGATCTGGTCGTGGCCCAGGATCTGGCGCCAGACGGCGGCCATCTCCTGCTGGTCGCGTGTCCGCGGCGGCGGCGTCGGCGGGTCGTCGGCGGTCTGCGGCTCGGGAGGTGCCGGCAGCGCCCGGCGGTCCACTTTGCCGTTGGGGTTCAGCGGCAAGGAGTCGAGCAGCACTGTCTGTGTCGGTAGGGCGTGGCGGGGCAGAAAGTGCGCCAGCGCCGCGCGCAGCCCGGTCGGGTCGGGTGGGTCGGCGGGGTCCCGCGCGGTGACGTAGCCGACCAGCCGGGGTGTGCCCCGCCGGTCGGGCCGCAGCACCACCGCCGCAGCGCCGACCTGCGGTAACGCGGCGAGCGCGGCCTCAACCTCGGCCAGCTCGATCCGATGCCCGTGCAGCTTGACCTGATCGTCGAGTCGGCCCAGCAGCTCCAGCACACCATCGGCGCGCAAACGTGCCCGGTCGCCGGTGCGGTACATCCGCGCGCCGGGCCCGCCCGCGAACGGGTCGGGCCGGAACCGCGTGGCGGTGAGGTCGACGCGGTCGTGGTAGCCGATCGCGACCCCCGCTCCGCCAATCCACAGCTCGCCTGGTACGCCGAACGGCATCAGCTCCGCCCGGTCGTCGAGGACGTAGAGCCGGTTGCCGGGGTAGGGACGCCCGATCGGCAGCGGCGCTTCGGCCGGCAGGTGCGTGACGTCGCCGTCGAAGTAGGCGTTGTCGATCGTGGCCTCGGTGACGCCGTAGGAGTTGACGACCCGCCCGCCCGGCCTCACCGCACGGGCGGCGCGACGGTACTCGTGCACCGCCCAGGCATCGGCGCCCCCGGCCAGGACCCGGATTCCGGCCAGCGGCGGCGGGCCGCCGGTCGTAGGCTCCACGTGGTCGAGCAGCCGGCGCAGCACCGCCGGCACCAGCTCGACGACCGCGATCCGCTCCTCGACCAGCAGCGCGGCCAGCGCCGCCGGGTCCAGCAGGGTCTCCTGCCCACAGGCCACCAGGCAGCCGCCGGTGGTCAGTGCCCGCAGCGTCTCGCCGGCGAACACGTCGAACGAGGTGTTGGCGCCCTGCAGATGCCGCTCGCCGGGCCGCAGGTCGTAGGCCTGCCGCCACATCGCCGCGGCGTGGTGCAGGTTGGCGTGCGCGACGACGACGCCCTTGGGCCGGCCCGTGGTACCGGAGGTGTAGATCACGTAGGCGGCGGCCGTCGGCGCGGTCTCCGGCCCCGGCGGCCGCCGGGCCGGCAGCGGCGCCGCCGAACCGGTGTTCATGGTGACGTCCACCATCACCGTGTCGGTGAGTTCGCCCGGCCAGGTCCCGGGGCGGGTCAACACCACCGTCGTGCCGCTGTCGGCGAGCGTGTACCGCAGCCGGTCCTCGGGGTACTGCGGGTCCAGCGGCACGTAGGCGGCCCCGGCGCGCCACACCGCCAGCACGGCGGCGTAGGCGTCCCGGCCGCGGGGCAGGCAGATCGCCACCCGGTCCCCGGGCGTCACCCCCACGGCCAGCAGCCGCGCGCCGAGGACATCGGCGCGCCGCTCCAGCTCGGTGTAGGTCCAGCTCACGTCGCCGTCGCGGACGGCCGTGGCGTTCGGGTACAGCCGGGCCTGTTCGCTGACCAGCAGGTGCGCCCCACCGCGCGGGCGGTCGTGGGCGTCCCCGGCGTCGGTGTCGGCGTCGGGAGCCGGGGTCACTCCGGCTGCCAGGACGGCGTCGCGCTGGGCCGGCGACAGCAACGCGAGCCGGCTGACCGGCAGGCCGGGGTGCTCGACGAGGTCGCGCAGCAGGATCAGCAGGTGCTCGAGCAGGCGGGCGGCGGTGGCTGGGGCGAACAGGTCCGTGGCGTACTCGACGGCCAGCTCGGGCGCGCCCGGCCGCGCCAGGTCCACGGTCAGGTTCAGGTCGAGCTTGGCGCCGCCGGAGACGGTGTCGCCGAGGTGCTCGACGGCGATGTCGCCGCGGCGGGACCAGGCCGGGGCAATCGTGATGATGTTGAGCATCACCTGGGTCAGCGGGCCGCGGTCGGAGTGCGGCCGCACCGGCAGCGCCCGGACCAGCTCGTCAAGAGCCACGTCCGGGTGGCCGAGGGCGTCGATCAGAGCGCCGCCGGCCCGGCCGATCGCGGTGGCGGAGTCCGGGTCGTCGGAGAGGTCGACCCGCAGCGGCACGATCGTCAGGTAGGCACCGATGCCGGCGGCGGTGTCGGGGTTGCGGTGGGCCCAGCGGGCTGAGCCCGGTGACGTCGCCGTGCCCGCTGAGCCGGGCGGACACCCCGGCGAGCAGCAGCGCCGAGGGGGTCGTGGCCCGGGCTCGGGCGGCGCGTTCGACGGCGGCCAGCAGGTCCAGGGGCAGTGCGATCCGATGGGTGGCGCCGGTGAAGGACCGCACCGGTGGACGGGGCCGGTCGGCGGGGACCTCCACGTCGGTGTCGACCGCGGCGAGGCGGTCGATCCAGTGCTCGAAGGTGCGCGGCTCGGTCCGCCGCCGCCGCAGATACCCGGCGAACGAGGGCAGCTGTGCGGGGGTCTCCCCCGCCAGCAGCGCGGCGAGCCGCTCGGCGAACACCACGGCCGGCCAGCCGTCGAACACCAGATGGTGCACGGCCACGACGAGTTCCCACTCCCGGTCCCCGAGCCGGATCGCGGTGGCGGCCAGCAGCGGGCCGGTGGCGATGTCGAAGACCGTGCGCCCGCGGCGGGCGGCGAGCTCGGCGCGGCGGTCGGCCTGTTCCCGGACGGGGATCGCGCACAGGTCGTGCGCCTCGAAGGGCAGCGCGGGGGGCTGCGCGCCGACCCTGAGCGTCGGTCCGTCGGCGCCCTCCCGCACGACGGCGCGGAAGGCGTCGTGGCCGGCGACCAGGGCACGCAACGCTGCGGCGAGACGGCCTGGGTCGTCGACCCCGTCCAGGCGGAAGCGCAGTCCGAGGGTGTGCATCGGGGTGCCCGGAGCGAGCTGCTCCGCCAACCACATGTCGCGCTGGAAAGCGGTCAGTGGCGCCGGTCGGTCCGGCTCCCGCCCGACGGCGCCGGCTGGGCTGGTGGGAACGGCGGGGTCGGCCTGGTCCACGAGGGCGAGCAGGCCGGCCGCGGTCGGGCGACCGTACACCGTGGACATGGCGAGCTCCACGCCGAACTCCCGCGCGACCCCGGCCACGATCCGGACCATGCTGAGCGAGTGGGCCCCGAGTGCGAAGAACGAGTCGTCGGGTTCGACCGGGGTTCCGTCGAGCGCGTCGCTGACCACGGCGCAGATCCGCTGCTTCCGATCGGTCGCAGCCGGCCGATCACCGGACGCCCCGGGTGCGGCGGGTGGCGAGGACGAGGTGGCCGCTGCGGTGCCGGCCAGCGCCACCAGCGCCGCGTAGTCGATCTTGTCTCGGTCGGTGCGGGGGAACGACTCCACGGGGAAAAGCCGTGACGGCACGGCTACCGCGGGCAGCGTCTCGTTCAGGTGCCGACGCAGCCGCTTCAGATCCGGTGGGGAGAGCGTCCCCACCGGCAGCACGTAGCCGATCAGCCCGGCGGACTCGGGATCGTAGACGGCCACGGCGTCGCGCACTCCGGGGCCGGCCAGCATCGCCTTCTCCACCTCGGCCAGATCGACGCGGAATCCGCGCACCTTGACCTGCCGATCGAGGCGGCCGAGCACCACGTACCGGCCGTCGGGAAGCCGGCGCGCTCGATCACCTGTCCGGTAGCGGCGGGCACCGTCGGGACTGGTGATGAAACCACCAGAGGAACCTTCGGGCAGGCCGAGGTAGCCGGCGGCCACGGTGGGTCCGGAGATGACCAGCTCGCCGTCCTCGTCGTCCTCGACCGGACGGCCGTCGGGATCCTCGATGCTGATCTGCACGCCGGGCAGCGGGCGGCCGACCGAGATGATCGCGTCTGTGGGTGTGGGCACCGCCGGCCCGGCCAGCTCCTCGGTGGTGGCGACGATGGTGGTCTCGGTGGGCCCGTAAACGTTGACCAGCCGGGTCGCCGATCCGGCGGTGAGCCGGCGCCAGTCCTCGACGCGTTCCCCCCGCGGTCCCTCCCCGCCGACGGTGACCAGGCGCAACGACGGCGGCAGGACCAGCCCGTCACGAACCATGCCATCAACAACCTCGTGCCAGTACGCGGTGGGCAGCGAGAGCACGGTCAGGCCGAGCTCGGCGGTGCGGGCCAGCAACCGGGCCGGGGAAGAGATCATGTCGTCGTCCCGGACCACGACCGTCGCCCCCGCCGCCAACGTCGTGAAGATCTCTTCGAGGCCGACGTCGGCGGTGGCCGGGGCGAACTGCAGCACCCGGTCACCCGGGCGCAGCTCGTACACGTCGGCAAGGGCCGTGATCACGTGACACAGCGCCGCGTCTGGGATCGCCACCGGCTTCGGCCGCCCTGTACTGCCCGACGTCATCAGGACGCAGGCGATGTCATCGGGCGCGTCGGGGCCCGCGGCCGGCGGAGGCGAGCTCCGGCCGGCCCACTCATGGTCCAGGTCAACCTCACGGTCCAGGTCAACCTCATAGCAGCGCCACGCGGTGTCGGCGAACCTGGAATGCCAGCGGCGGGGCGCCATGACGACCCCAACGCCAAGCTCGGCGGCCCGGACCAGCGCCTGCGACGGCGGGGCGGGCACGCCGTGTGGGTCGGGCACGCCGTGTGGGTCGAGGGGAAGGAAGGCCGCTCCCACAGCGAGCGCGGCAAGCATCCCGACCACCGTCTCCCGGCCCCGCGGGGCGCACAGGCCGACGGCGTCGCCACGGCACACACCTGTGGCCAGTAGCTGGCCGGCCACGGTGTCGACCCGCTCCCGCAGCTGCCGGTAGTTCCACTTCATGCTGCCGTCCACGACGGCGGGGGCGAGCCGGCGGGCGGCGACCTGCGCCCAGACCGCGTCTACAAGGGTGACATTGCCGGCCACCGCCGGCAGCTCGTGCGGGTAGGGCAGAGCGGACATTGGGAAACATCCCTTGGTCTCGGGCCACGGAGCGGCTCAGCGAGTGGGAAGGCTCAGCGCAGGTTCGGACGGACCAGGAACCCAAGCGTCAGAGCGGTGGAGTCGACGGTGGGGTCGGAATGCTCGAGGGCAACGACCTCCAGCCCAGCCTGGTCAGACAAAGTCCGCTGCAACGAGATGATCGACCTCGATCACCAGCAACCACGTGTCGGGGCGGTTCAGGGCGGTCGCTGCCGCTGAGCCATTCCCGGCAACGATTTGTGAGGTTGGGTAATTGTTGCGGGGTGTGAGTGTC
>NZ_CADCWT010000162.1 GCF_902806485.1 Candidatus Frankia alpina
GAACTTCCCTGCCGCCCGGGTGCCTCCCCGCCTGCTCCCCCTGGCGTCCGCGGGGCCGGCCGGCCGGGGTGCAGGCCGACAAAAAAGATCACCCCCGTGCCGGCAGACCCCGGCGACACCCCGTTGACAGGCGTTGACACCCCGGGCCAGGCGGGCGAGGTGCCAACGGCGGGTAGCGGTAGCGGCCATGAGTGGCCTCCAAGGCCGGTTTTCAGCGGTTTCCGGGCTGGCGGCGCCGGGACCGCTACCCGCTACCTGGCCGGGCCGGTGCAGGTCAGCGAGGGTGGGCGAGGTAGCGGCCCGGGTAGCGGCAGCGCCGCTACCTCGCCGGGGGCGGGCAGCTGTGCGGCGGGTGGGGTTTCGTCACGGGGAGCGGGCCTGACGCGACGGGTCGGCTCGTGGTCGGCCGGTCGCCGGTCAGGCGGCCGGCGGACGGCCGGGGTCGGTCGCGTCGGCCGGCGGGGCGTCGGGGGTGAGTAGGGCGCGCAGGCGGGCGGTGATGACGAAGACCCGGCCGCCGACGTGCCGACAGGGCAGCTCACCGGACTTGGCGTACCGGTACGCCAACGCGCGAGAGAAGCCGAGCACGCCCGCGGCGGTCTCGACCGAGATCAGCGGGGGGAGTCCCGCGAACGGGTCGGCGTCCTGGTCGCCGGCCGCAGCGGTGGGCGTGGTCATGGGACGGGTCTCCTTGCGTCGAGGGCTACGGGCGGGGTCGGTGTCCGCCGGACCGCTGTCGGGGCCAGGCGGGCGAGGGCGGCCTAGCCGGGTCGGCGGACGACGGTGCCGATGCCGTGGGTCGACCCGCCGGAGGTGCGTTGCGCGTCCCGGTGGCAGTCGGGGCAGACGTTGGCCTGTCCGCCGTCGTGGTCTTCGATGACGACCGTTGGCCGGGTTGGTGCAGCCGTCCCGCCAGCAGCGGCCAGCGGGTGCGGGATGGTGGGTGGTGTGGGGCACGGGCGGGGCCTCCAAGGGTCCGGTCCCGATCGACGTCGGGCCGGTCCGGCGGGGTCGATTCGTGCCGGTCGGCCTCGGTAATCGGATCGGGTCAGCCGTGTGCGGACGGATCGGATTTCGATCGGGTCGGCGGGGCGCCGCGACGGTGCGGATCGGGCCGTACCGTCGCGGCGTGCGGTGGGTGCCGGTCAGGTGCTGTGCGTCGGTGGCGTCACGCTCATCGGCATATCTTGCACCGCTGGCCCTTGCGGGTGAGCTGGAGAGGCCGGCCGATCTTCTTGCACCGGTCGCAGGCCGGTGCGCGCAGCGGCCCGCCGGTCGGGGTGTCGGCCAGGCTCACCGTCTCCCGGCCCATGCGGGTGGTACGCACGCCGTGGGCGGTGGGACGGTGGGAGCTACCGGTGAGGGTGTCGACCAGGCGCTGACCCAGACCGACCAGGAGATCCCCGGGGGCGTAGACGTCGACGTTGCACGCCCGGCACACCGCATCCCCGATCAGGCCCGTCCCGGCGCAGCGACGGCAGTTCCCGCGGCTCATGCCGCCCGCCGCCGGGGCCGGGTGGTGGACAGCTCGGCCGCCATCCGCTGGGAGAAAATCCGGACCCGTTCCTGACGGGCCAGGGCACGCGGAGGGCGACCCGGCCCCCACACCTGCTCCTGGGTCGCCGTCAGGCGCGCGGCCTGCCGGTCGTCGGCGCGCAGCTGCGCGCCGGTCATCGAGGCGCGGCGCATCTCCCGGCCGCGCAGGAACTCCCCCCACGCCGCGTCGAGGTTCGCCGCCTTCGTGATCTGCCGGCGCACCCCGGCGACACCGCCGAGACGCTCGATGCCCTGCTCGGCGTAGGCCACGGTGGCGGACAGGGAGATGTCCCCGCGGTCGGGCAGTGTCGAGGCGCCCAACGCCACCGACACCCCGTAGGAGCTCAGCAGCTTCACGAGATCAGCCGCCGTCCGCGGCGGCGTGGCCGGGCTCATCGGGACTCCCGCGGCCACACGGTGCCGGCCTGGGTGAGGGTGCTGACGACGTCGACGGCGCGCTGGTGGCGGCGCTGGCCGCCGTACAGGGCGGCGATCGCGTCGTAGAGCACGCCCTGCGCGGTCGGGTCGGAGGTCTTCTGGGTGCGGGCGAGGAGTTCGCGGCCGATCTGGCGGCGTTCGCGGATGGTGGCCAGGTCGAGGCGGGCCAGGCCCTGCGCGGTGAACTCCCACGCCTGCGTGACGCTGACCGGGCCGCGGGCCGGCATGTCCGAGGCCGCCAGGGCCGCGACCGCGTCACCGGCGGTCAACGACCGCAGCGCACCGGCCGGCTGGCCACCTGAGGGCATCGCCCCGACCGGGCGTGCCGACGTACGTTCCAACAACATCGTTCGGTCCTTCCACCGGCCCCCGGCCCGAGCCGGGAGCAGACCAAGGGGTGCGGAAGGCGCCACGACGTGCACAGACGCTGTACGCTCAAAGAGCGATGCCAAGTCGCGTCCGGCCCGGTGTGGGTTGCCTCCCACCCGGGCCTTTTCCATGTCCAGAAAGACCCGGGCTCTTGCCATCCGCCCCGACGGGTTGCCTCCCGTCTCAGCGGTGGCACGACCTTACCCACATGCCCTAGGGCATAGATATGCCCTAGGGCATGTTCTTCAAGATTTTTTCGGGATGATGCTCGTATGGTCTAGGGCATGCCCACGCCCGGCCGCCTCCCGTACCTCCAGATCGCGGCATCGCTGCGAGACAAGATCGAGCAGGGGGAGTACCCCCCGGGGGGTCGACTGCCTCCACACCGCGAGCTTGCCCGCACATTCAAAGCGGCTCAGGAGACGATCCGGCGGGCGGTCGCGCAGCTCCAGGCCGAAGGACTCGTTGAGACTCGCGGCCAGCACGGGACGTTCGTCCAGACCCGCCCGTCAGTCCGACGCATAACGACGGACTTCTACCGGCGACGCCCACCGGCATCGACAGAGTCGGGTTCCCCGTTCGCTCGGTCCGTTGCGGCATCGGGAGGCCGCGCGTCCTGGGACCATCGGACCGCGCACGAGACGGCCGATGAGCACGTCGCCGAGCGGCTTGGCATCCAGCCAGGCGCTCCCGTGGTGGCAACGCGCTACCTCTACCGGTACGACGGGACGCCGATCCAGACCGCCACGTCATGGGAGCCGGCCGCCCTCACCGCGGGAACGCCCATCGAGCCTCCCGAAGAGGGGGCCGCTGTCGGCGTCGTGGCCCGCTTCGACCTGATCGGTCAGCGGATCGACTCGGTCGAGGAGGACATCGAGTCACGCCTTCCGACTGCCGACGAAGCGAAGGCGCTGGAACTCCCGCCAGGCGTCGCCGTCCTGGCGATGAAGCGCACGTACCGGGTGGGTGACTTGCCGGTCGAGACGGCCGACATCGTCATGGCCGGCCATCGGTCCGTTCTCAGCTACCGGCTTGCCGTGACCTGACCGGCGTCATCAGGTCTGTGCCAACTTTCCGTACTTGTTTTTTTTCAAGGGCGGCCCTGACGGGTCGCGAAGAGCACGAAGCGGCCGGTACCTCTGCAGGTACCGGCCGCTTGATGATCGAGAGCTGAAACAGTGGGGCGCCGCACACGCCACGCCGACCGTGCCGGCCGGTCCCGCCGCGCGCCGGACGGGGCCCCGCCTCCCTCCGGTCGGCACCCCACCGGGCGCGTCGGCCGGCTGGCCCGTCCGGAGCGCCGGAGCGTCGCGCACGTCGCCGATCATCAAAAGTTAGTAGGCCGACGACCGGAGCGCTTACCTTCGTTGATCGTCAAACGTTGAAAACGTGCTGGTGAGCCTAGCTAAGTGCCCCAGGCAGGAATCGGACCTGCGGCCTACCGCTTAGGAGGCGGTCGCTCTATCCACTGAGCTACTGGGGCGGAGCGGCATCGGATGACACCTAGGGTGATCGTACGGCCGCTGGATGAGACGCCGACGGATGGCGGCGCCTTCATGACTGCGCCGTCGCCGACACCGATCGGCGGTCTGCAGCCAACGCGGCGAAGTCGGGCCGGCGCGATCCCCGATCCCGACCGCCGCGGGTCGTCCCGTCAACCGAACTGCTGGGCCATCTCGACGAGCTCCTTACATTTCGGGCAGATCGGGAAGCGCGAGGGGTCCCGGACGGGTTCGAACTTGTAGCCGCAAAGCGCGGTGACCCGACCGCCCTCGATGGACGCACGGACGATCTCCTCCCGGCGAGCGTAGTGGGAGTGGTCGTCACCCTCGTCCGTGCGGGTGTCCGACGTCTCAGGTGCGATCTGAGTCGTGCTCATGGTGCTGATTCTAGTGCGACGGTCGGCAGTGTCCCGGGGGGGTGAGCCCCCGTCCGGGATCGACCTGCCGGCGGGGCATTCGAGCGGTGTGCGGTCGGGGCGAGGCCGCCCGGGAGGCCGCCCAGGGATGCGGCATACACGGGACGCATGGCCCTTGCGACCTGCGGACAGGGCGTACTCTGAGAAGGACGAAGGAGACCGGTGACTGGACTGATCGACAGTACCGAGATGTACCTCCGCACCCTGTATGAACTGAGGGAAGAGGGCATCCCACCGCTACGCGCGCGCCTGGTGGAGCGGTTGCACGTCAGCGCGCCTGCCGCCAGCGAGTCGACCGCTCGCATGGCCAACGAGGGGCTGGTCTCCCTCGCCGACGACCGGACCGTCCAGTTCACCGAGAAGGGTCTGCTGCGGGCCACTGCTGTCATGCGCAAGCATCGGCTGGCCGAGCTGCTGCTCACCAAGGTCATCGGGTTGGACTGGGCCCTGGTGCACAACGAGGCATGCCGCTGGGAGCACGTGATCTCCGACGAGGTCGAGGCCCGGCTCACCGTCCTGCTCGGCGATCCGAAGCGTTGTCCGTTCGGTAACGAGATTCCACCCGCCCAGCGCAGCGATGCGCCGCGGCCCGCAGCCGCTCCCGTGAGCCTGCTGGCCTCCGCCGACCGGGCTGCCGCAGATGGTGGCCAGCCGGTGACGGTGAGCTGGATCTCCGAGCGGCTGCAGACCGACGAGAGCGCCATGCGCCGGCTGCAGGACGCCGCGATCGTGCCAGGCGCCCAGATCATGCCGGGTTCCCGTGGCGATCTGATCCACATCGTCTCCCCGAACGGTCAGAGCGACGCGGAGATCAGTCGCAGCACGGCGGCTCTCGTCTACGTGGACCACTGACCCCACTACGCCCTCGAGGGTTCTTCCTGCCGGCCACCGATCCCCCGGGTGGCCGGCATCAGGTTCCCGGCCGGATGCCTCCCTGGAAGCTCGACCACCAGACGTTCTCCACCCGGACCACCTCGCCGGTGCGGGGGGCATCGATCATCTTCCCGTTCCCCACGTAGAGCCCGACGTGATCGAGATCCGGGTGAAAGAACACGAGATCCCCGGGGATCAGGGCGGCACGGTCTACTCGACGCCCCTCCTCCCACTGCGATCCGGTGTAGTGGCTGAGCGCGACGCCCGCCTTTCCCCAGACCCACTGGGTCAACCCGGAGCAGTCGAAGGTCCCCGGCCCCTCAGCCCCCCATACGTAGGGCTTTCCGAGCTGGGCGTATGCCTCCCGCACCGCGGTCGCCGCACCGCCGCCACCGCTCACCACCACGGCCGGAGCCGCGATGACCGGAGCCGCGGCGAAAGCCCGGCCAGCTGCCGCCGCCGCCCCGGACTCCTGCCGGTAGCGGGCCTGCTCGGCCGCCGCCTGCCGGGCCGCCTGCGCCGCCGCGGCGGCCGCCGCCGCCTGCCGGGCCCGCTGGGCGGCCGCCTGCTGGGCCCTGGCCTGCCGTTCCAACTCGGCGTAGCGCGACTCCAGCCGCTGCAACAGGCCGCGCTGCTCGTCGGCCGCCGCCTCGATGGTCCGCTTGCCCGCGGCGAGATCCGCCACGATCTTCTTCTTGTCGGCGAGGGCCTCGTCGGCGCTGCGTCGGGCCTCGGTGAGATCGAGGCGAGCCAGCCGCAGGCCGGTGTCCGCCACCCGCTGCCGCCGGGCCAGGGCGTCGACTGCGCCCGCCCGGTCGAGGGCACGACGCGGATCCCCGGTCAGCAGCAGAGACAGCTGGGCGAAGCCACCCGCGCGGTCCGCCGACACGGCTAGGCCCCGGTGCTGGTCCGTGGCCTCGCGAACCGCCCGGTCCGCCCGGTCGACTCGGTCGGCGGCGACGGTCGCGGCCCGCTCGGCCTCGGCGAGCCGGATCCGGCCGGCGTTGAAGGCCTCGGCGGCGCTCGCCGCCCGTCGAGCCGATTCATCAAGCTTTGAACGCGTATGCCCGATCTCGTCCTGGACGTCGGCTAGACTCTGCGACTCCGGCCGAGTCGCCGCCGGGGCCGGCGCCGCCCAGGCGGGGCCGGCGACCGTCGCCGGCCCGGCGAACAGAATGCCAGCCAGGCCGAGGACAATGAGGCCGGTGACTTTCGAACCTGCGACGTTGGCGCGGGCTGCTATACCTGCTGCGACTTTCGGGCTGCCGGGGCGCGACTTCGGCAGTCCCGGTCGTTGTCGGGGGATGGGCAGGGCGGGCTCGGCGAATCCGCCGAGGTCAATGCGGCCAATCTTGTCAATGGGTACGCGCCGGCCGACAGCGCTGGGGTGGCGGGTCTCGGGGTCCGGTTCGCCAGCGCTATGCCAGCCCTCCGTAGGGACACTGCTCACACCGCCGGATGGTAACTGTCCACAGTTATACAGTCACGGAAGCACGCCGAACAGGTCGGAGAGTCTCCGCACGCCCCCCGCTAGGCGACCGAAACGGGCCACCTGCCGCCCAATTCGGCGATTTCACACGTCAGAAACAGTTAAGACACCGGTTGGGAACAGATCCTATCGACTCTTCAGACCCGAGGAACCGGGACGAAAGCAGCATGGCCGGGGACCGGGTGAGTGCAGTCCGCGCAACGCGCGGGGGGATGACAGGAGAAACATGGTCAAAATGGATACGGGCGATACCGCATGGATGCTCATCAGTTCCGCGATCGTGCTGTTTATGACGCCCGGACTGGCGTTCTTCTACGGCGGCATGGTCCGGGCGAAGAATGTCCTCGGCATGATCATGCAGAACTTCTTCTGCATCGGCATCGTCACGCTCGCGTGGTCGGTCGTCGGCTTCAGTGTCGCCTTCGGTCCGGGCAACGGCTTCTGGGGCGGATTCCACTTCTTCGCGCTGCAGGACCTGTCCGGTAGTGACGGCAATATTCCGTATGTCGTGTTCGTAGCCTTCCAGCTCATGTTCGCGATCATCACTCCCGCACTCATCACCGGTTCCGTTGCCGACCGCATGAAGTTCAGCGCGTTCGCGGTCTTCGTGCCGCTGTGGTCGGTGTTGGTCTACTCACCGATCGCGCACTGGGTGTGGGCGACCAACGGCTGGCTGTTCAAGCGTGGCGCGATGGACTTCGCCGGTGGCACGGTCGTCCACGCCAACGCCGGTATCGCCGCCATCGTGCTGGCCCTGGTGCTCGGCAAGCGGGCCGGCTGGCCGAGCGGGGACTTCCGTCCGCACAACGTGCCGTTCGTCCTGCTCGGCACCGGTATCCTGTGGGTCGGCTGGTTCGGGTTCAACGCCGGCTCGGCGCTGGGCGCGAACAAGCTCGCCGGGTACGCACTGCTCAACACCCAGATCGCGACGGGCATCGCGATTCTTGGCTGGCTCGCCGTCGAGAAGCTCCGGGACGGCAAGGCCACCACGCTGGGTGCCGCGTCCGGTGCGGTCGCCGGCCTGGTGGCCATCACCCCGGCCTGTGGTTTCGTCTCCCCGATGGGTTCCATCGCGGTCGGCGGGATCGCCGGCGTCGTCTGCGCCCTGGCCACCTCCATCAAGGGCAAGGTCGGCATCGATGACTCGCTCGACGTCGGTGCCGTCCACCTCGTCGGCGGTGTGCTCGGCGCCCTGCTCACCGGCTTCTTCGCCACCGTGGACACCAACTCGGCGGCCCACGACGGCATCTTCTATGGCGGTCCGTGGAGTGTCCTCGGCGAGCAGGCCCTGGCCGTCGGCGCGACGCTCGGCTACTCGGGCGTCGTGACGGCGATCATCGCGCTCGCGATCAAGTACACGATCGGGCTGCGGATGAGCGACGAGGACCAGATCACCGGCATGGACGAGGCGCTGCACGGCGAGACGGCCTACCGGTTCACGTCCATCGGTGGGGGCGGCTCGCGGACCACCAGCGTCACCCCCGTCAAGGTGCCTGAGGAGGTCCAGGCATGACCAAGCTGGTCACCGCCATCATCAAGCCCTTCAAGGTCGATGACGTGAAGGCGGCGCTGGAGAACCTGGGCGTGCATGGCCTGACGATCTCCGAGGTTCAGGGCTACGGCCGGCAGAAGGGCCACACGGAGGTCTACCGCGGCGCGGAGTACAAGATCGACTTCATCCCGAAGATCAAGATCGAGGTCATCGTGGCCGACGAGACCGCCGACGACCTGGTCGCCGCGATCACGACGGCCGCACAGACCGGCAAGATCGGCGACGGCAAGGTCTGGGTCGTCCCGGTCGACTCCGTGGTCCGGGTGCGCACCGGCGAGCGGGGCGCCGACGCGATCTAGCATCGAGTCACGACTCCTGCCCCGGCACCGCTCGAACATCACCCGGAATCCGCACCACGCAGGCAACAGCGGGGGCGGGGACGCTCCGGGCCTCAGCCCGGACGTTCCTCTCCTCACCCCGATCACATGAGGCGGCACCGCGCGACCATCGACGCGGTGCCGCGCCATGTGTCGGCTCGGCCGATGCGAGCCGGGTCCGCCCGAGCGGCCAGAGCCGGAGGAGGGCAAGTTATGAAGGACCGTCTGGAGATCCTCAGGGGACGCGCCGGTCAGCTGCCGACGGTGACCGGGCCGCAGCTGCGCCGCCTACTCACCGACCTCGCCGACGAGGCGCTCACCGAACTGTTCGGCGATCCCGGCCCCGGCCTCGCCCTCGTCGCCGTCGGCGGCTACGGCCGGGCGGAGCCGGCGTTCGGCAGCGACCTCGATCTGGTCCTCCTCCACGACGGAGCCCATCCGAACATCGTCACCGTCGCCGACGCCGTCTGGTATCCGCTGTGGGACGCCGGCGTCGGCCTCGACCACAGCGTGCGCACCGTCGACGAGGCAATCACCGTGGCGGACGACGATCTGAAGGCCGCGCTCGGCCTGCTCGACGCCCGCCATGTCGCCGGCGACCCGGCGCTGACCACCGACCTCGCCCGCCGCGCCCGCACCCGCTGGCGCACCCGCGCCCCGAAACAGCTGCCCGACCTCGCCGCCGCCGTCGCCGAGCGGGCCGCCCGCCTCGGCGAGGTGGCCTTCCTGCTCGAACCGGACCTCAAGGAGTCCCGCGGCGGGCTGCGCGACGTGCACGCCCTGCACGCCCTCGCCGCGGCCTGGGTCGCGGAGGTCCCCTCCGACCGGGTGCTGGCCGCCGCCGGGGTGCTGCTCGACGCCCGCGGCGAGATCCGCCGCCTGGCCGCCGGCCGCCCGCAGGACCGGCTGCTGCTGCAGGACGGCACGGCGGTGGCCAGCGCGCTCGGCTACCCCGACTCGATGGCCCTCGCCCACGCCGTCGCCGACGCCGGCCGGACGATCTCCTGGGCCTGGGACGCGACCTGGTACCGCACCGCCGCCGGGCTGCGCAACACCTCCCGCTGGCGCGGCCAGCGTCCCGTCCGGCGTCCCCTGGACGAGGGGGTGATCGACCAGGGCGGCGAGATCCAGCTCGCCCTCGACGTCGAACCGGCCAAGGACCCCGTCCTCGTCCTGCGCGCCGCCGCCGCCGCCGCCCGCACCGGGCTGCCGCTGGGCCGCTACGCCGTCGACCGGCTCGCCGCAGAGGCGCCGCCGATGCCGCAGCCGTGGCCGCCCGCCGCGCGCGACGCCCTCGTCGCCCTGCTCGCCACCGGCGAGGCCGCCGTCGGCGTGCTCGAGTCCCTCGACCAAGTCGGCCTGCTGGTGCGGCTGCTGCCCGAGTGGGCCGCCGTGCGCAGCCGCCCGCAGCGCAACCCCTACCACCGGTACACCGTCGACCGGCACCTCATGGTGACCGCGGCCCACGCCGCCGCGTTCACCCGCGACGTGGACCGCCCCGACCTGCTGCTGCTCGGCGCGCTGCTGCACGACATCGGCAAGGGCTTCCCCGGCGACCACACCGACGCCGGCATCGAGCAGATCCGACTGATCGGCCCCCGCCTCGGCCTGCCCGCCGAGGACGTGGACGTGCTCGTCGCGATGGTCCGCCACCATCTGCTGCTCGGCGAGACCGCCACCCGGCGCGACATCGACGATCTCGCGACCATCCAGGCCGTCGCCACCGCCGCCGGCAGCGACCGGATCCTCACCCTGCTGCACCGCCTGACCGAGGCCGACTCCCGGGCCACCGGGCCGACCGCGTGGAACACCTGGAAGGCACGTCTGATCAACGACCTGGTCGAACGGTCCCGGGCGCTACTCGGCGGCGAGCGGATGCCCTGCCCGCCGCGGCTGGACGACCGCCAGCGCGACCTGCTCGCCGTGGCGGGAGAGCACGTCGTCCAGGTCAACCCGCTGCCCGACGAGGGGATGTACGAGATCGTCGTGGTGAGCGCCGACCAGGTCGGGCTGCTCGCCGTCACCGCCGGTGTCCTCGCGCTCAACCGGCTCGACATCCGGCGGGCCTCGGCCCGCAGCGCCGACGGGCGCGCGCTGCTGCAGGCCGCGGTCGCCGCCCCGCACGGCCGGGTGCCCCAGGAGGCGAAGCTGCTCGCGGACATGCAGGCCGCCCTCGCCGGCACCCTCGACCTCGCCGCGCGGCTCGCAGCCCGGGAACGTGACTACTCCGGGGCGAAGCAGTGGACCACTCCCGGCCCACCGCAGGTCATCTTCGACGACGACCTGGGCTCGACCACTGTCCTCGAGGTACGCGCCCCCGACCGGGCCGGCGTGCTGTTCCGGATCGTGCGGGCGCTGTCCGGGCTGGGGCTCGACGTCGCCACCGCCATCGTCGCCACCCTCGGACTCGATGTAGTCGACGCCTTCTACGTCCAGGAGGCCGACGGCCAGCCGGTGGCGGACCACGCCCGCCGCCGCGAGATCGACCGCGCGGTACTCGCCGCGCTGGGCACGGGAGATCTCCCCAACCAGACGGCGCCCGCCGAGCACGCCGACGCCGGATCCGCCCAGCCGCGGCTGTGATCCATCCCGCCCGCTCGGTCCGGCACCCGGGCCGTTGGCGCCCTCAGGGGAGACGCTATGATGGGCGAGCACGTTGGGAGGCTTCGCCTAGTCCGGTCTATGGCGCCGCACTGCTAATGCGGTTGGGGGCTTCAACCCCCTCCCGGGTTCAAATCCCGGAGCCTCCGCCCCTCGTTCATGTGGCTTGCCACGTCGAGCACCCTTGTTACCTGTGGACACACTCTGCTCCCCCGCTGCGGTGGTGCCCACGAGGACGAGGCCGGGCAGACCCTGCGACAGCCTGGGGGACCAGCTCGGCTCAGCGGGCCCTGGGCTGGGAACCCGCTATGAGCGCTGCATGTCGATGAGGTACTTCCCGCGAACGCCGCCTGCTTCGAGCCTTCGGTGAGCCTGCGCGATGTCGGCCATCGGGAAGACTGCGTCGATCACAGGTCGGATGCTTCCCGCCTCGACGGACTGGGCGAGTTCGGCGATCCGGTCGGCTGACGGGTTGTTGCTGAAGAGTTTGATTCGCCGGGGCGAGGCGGCGGCCTGCAGTCCGGTGCTGACCATGGACGTGATGATGCGG
>NZ_CADCWT010000163.1 GCF_902806485.1 Candidatus Frankia alpina
ACACTCACACCCCGCAACAATTACCCAACCTCACAAATCGACGCCGGGAATTGCTCAGTGTGACTCGAGCGATCGGGGTTATTCGCCGGTCGCAACGCTGCCCGAACGACCGGAAGACGATCGTGTGACCCGGGTAACGCCGTCGTCATGCAACTCGTCCGATACATGCGCTGGATAAGGTCGATTCACGATCCTTAGTATTCGTAACCGATTCGCCGGGATTATTACCGAAATAGTCGATGGCTCGGTCATGGGAACCGTCACCATGAACATTCCTGGCGGCCAGACGCTCACGGCCACGGTCACGATGGATGCGATCAAGGATCTCGGTATCGCCGTCGGCACCGCCGTGGAGGCGCTCGTCAAGTCGACCGACATCGCGGTCGCGACTACCGAGGTGTCCGGACTGAGTATCCGAAACAGGCTGCCGGGCGCCCTCGTCGGCCTCGATTCCGGCGATGCGATGTCGGTTGCCCGGATCAAGGTCGGAGAGGAGATAGAGCTCACCGCGGCGATCACCCGCGCGGCGGCCGAGGAGCTCAAGCTCGAGCCCGGCACCCCGGTCACCGCCTTGATCAAGGCTACCGAGGTCTCCCTCTCCGTCGTCTGATGCACCGTTGCGCGCCGACCGGCACGAGCCGCCGGTCGGCGCGCGGAGCCTTCCGGGCTGCCGCAGCTCCGATCGCCCGCCCCGCCTGCCGTCCGCCCGCGCCGGCATGGACCGGCCGCCGGGCGGCGAAGTCACCCGATCCGGGTGCCCCGGGGCGGTTCCGAAAAAGACGCACTGTTATCGCGACCCAGGGTGGGTATCCCGTAACGCAGGGCCTGACCACCCGCGATGGGGTGGATCGCACCGGCATGCCCCTCGGCGGTCGCGGTAAGCGTCCATGACATCGACGCACCGTCACTGAATGCGATGCCTGCTTCCGTATATCGATTTTATCTCGTCGGCGGTCCGACGTGTCCGGATGATTCGTGGTATCTCGGCCCTGCCGCGTGCTTCCGGCGAAATCCCGACGGAGGCCATCGACCAGGAAGCGTGGATTCTCGTGGAGATCGCAATCACTGGGGCAACCGGATTTCTGGGTATGCATCTGGTGCGGGAACTACTCGAGCGGAATGCGTCGCTGACGGTTCTGGCCCATGCGGGGTCCGGGGACGCCGCCGGCCGGCTGGCCAGGTTCCTACAGGTCACCGGGGCCAGCCCGCGGCTGGTCGATGAGCTCCTACGGCGGATCGCGGTGGTCGACGTGGACGTGGCCGCGCCGTGTCTCGGCCTTTCCCAGGCCGAATTCAGACGGGTGGCGGACGGGGTCGACGCCATCTGGCACAGCGCCGCCCTGACGAAACTCGCCGGCGATCTCACCGAGCTGCATCATGTCAACGTCGACGGCACCCGGAACATGTTGGCGTTGGCGGCGGCGGGCGGGCGGCGGCCGCGTTTCTACCACGTGAGCACGGCATTCGTGGCCGGCCTGAGCCAGGACTCGGTCGTCTACGAGGACCGACTCGACGCCTCACGGGGGTTCGCCAGCCCGTACGAGCGCTCCAAGTACGACGCGGAGGTGGCGGTCCGGCAGTGGTCGGCCGCCAGCGGCCGGCCGGTCGTGGTGTTCCGGCCGAGCGTCCTGGTCAGCCACCGGCCACCGCACCCCGATCTGCCGTCGGACACCCTGGAGGCGGCCGCCCGCTTCATGCTCACGGTCGCCTCGATGGCCGTCGAGGGCAACCTCGTCGACGCCGAGGAGTCGACCGTGCAGACCGTGCGGGTCGTCGGTGACCTGCGGGCACGCTGGAACATGATGGCCGTCGAGGACGCCGTCCACGACATGGTGCGCCTCGCCGAGCGCCCACCGGCCGGCGAAACGACCACTTACCACATCGTCGGTAGCCGTGACCTACCCGTGTCGCTGCCCATCGACCTGCTGGAGAGCTTCCTGCCAGTCCGCGTGGAGCTCGTCGAGCATCCACCGGCCGATCCGACGCCGTTGGAACGGATCATCAGCATGGTGCCAGGGTTCCTCATGTACCTGCGCCACCGCCACGTCTTCGACGACACCCGAACCCGCACGGCGCTGGGCGAGCGGCTCGCCGAGACCCTGGTCGACCGGGACTACCTGCTCTCCGGCCTGGGCGTCGCGGACCCGCCCCCGGCCGACCTGCTCGGCTCCGAACTGCTGACCCGGGCACTGTCCGCCTATGACCCGACGGCCCGAGCAACTCTCGCCCCGCCGACCGACCCCCACCCGCCGACCGACGCCGCGGTGCACGCCTACCCGGCCGCGCGGACAGATCCGGCGCCGCGGGTCGAAACCACCCAGGGTTGGAGCAGCCCATGACCGTCACTCCCGGACCGTCCCGCGTCGCCGGTGCGTCGGCGCGCCGGACACCGGCGCAGGTACCGCGCCGGCCGGTCGCGCGCCGGCCCTACCCGCCGGGCGGCCTCACCGGCACGGGCGGGCCCGTCGGTCGGCCGGGGGCGCCGACCGCACCGACCTGGCGGCCGGGCCGGCACCCGGCGGCCTTCACCGGGCCGGAGCTGGCCGCCTGCGTACGCGCGGTGCGGGAGCCGGTGCACCTGCTGGCCGTGCCCGGCCGGGGCGTCGGTCTGGGACTCGGCGGCGCCGTGGGCGCCGGGGATCCCGCCGGAGCGCCGGTGGTGGGTAGCCTGCCGGCCCTGTACCCGGAGTGGCTCGGTGACCGGTCCTTCGCCCTGGCACACGGCGTGCGTTTCCCGTACATCGCCGGGGAGATGGCGACCGGCATCGCGACCACGGCGATGGTGACCGCGATGGCCCGCGCCGGGATGCTCGGTTTCTTCGGGTCCGGCGGCCTGGGGCTCGACCGGATCGAGAAGGCCGCCGTCACCCTCGCCGAGACGCTCGCCGACGAGCCGAACTGGGGCGTCAACCTGCTGCACTCGCCGGGCGATCCGGCGCTGGAGAACACTACCGCCGCGCTGCTGCTGCGCCACGGGGTGCCGTGCGTGTCGGCGTCGGCGTTCATGTCGATCACCCCGGCGGTCGTCCGCTGCGCGGCGACGGGGCTGCGCCGCACGTCCGACGGGCGGGTGGAGCGCCGCACCCGGGTGTTCGCGAAGATCTCCCGGCCCGAGGTCGCGGAGCAGTTCATGTCGCCGCCGCCGGGGGAGATTCTGCGGGCCCTGGTCGACGCCGGGGAGATCACCGCGGCGGAGGCGGAGCTCGCCGCGGGCCTGCCGATCGCAGAGGACATCACGGTCGAGGCGGACAGCGCGGGGCATACCGACGGTCGGCCGATGGCCGTCGTGGTCCCGGCGGTGCAGGAGGTGCGGGACCGGGTCGTCGCCCGTTTCGCCTACCAGCGGCCGGTGCGGGTGGGCGCGGCCGGCGGGCTGGGCACGCCGCAGGCGGTCGCGGCGGCGTTCGCGCTCGGCGCCGCCTACGTGCTCACCGGCTCGGTGAACCAGGTCAGCGTCGAGTCCGGCCAGTCCGAGGACGCGAAGGCGATGCTCGCCGGTGCCGACCTGGCCGACGTGGCGCTGGCGCCGGCCGCGGACATGTTCGAGCTCGGCGCCAAGGTGCAGGTGCTGGCCCGGGGATCGATGTTCGCCCCTCGGGCGGGCCTGCTGTTCGAGGCGTACCGCCGGCACGACAGCCTGGAACAGCTCCCCCCCGAACTGCGCGCGAAGCTGGAGCGCGACCTGTTCGGCCTGCCCCTGGACGACGTCTGGGCCCGCACCGCCGCGTACTGGGGCGAACGCGACCCCGGCCAGGTGGAACGGGCACTGATCGATCCCAAGCACCGGATGGCGCTGGTGTTCCGGTGGTACCTGGGGAACTCCGGTCGGTGGGCGCTCGCCGGCGAGCAGAGCCGGCGCACCGACTACCAGGTCTGGTGCGGCCCGGCGATGGGCGCGTTCAACCGGTGGATCGCCGGCAGCTTCCTCGCGCAGCCGGCCGAACGCGGCGTCGTCCAGATCGCACTGAACCTTCTCGAAGGAGCGGCGGTGGTCACCCGCGCCCATCAGGTGCGCAGCTTCGGGGTACCCGTGGGTGTCGCTCAGTTCCCGCCGCGCCGGCTGTCCCTCGGCGCCCACGGCTGACCTCGCGGCCGGCCGGTCTGGAAGGAGACACGGACAAAATGTCACGAACGGACTCCCCGCCCCAACCGCCGATCGCGATCGTCGGAGTGGGTGCCATCATGCCGGGCTCGACGGACGCCGCCGGGTTCTGGAACTCCATCGTCCGCGGCGAGGATCTGATCACCGAGGTGCCGCGCTCCCACTGGCTGGTTGAGGACTACTACGATCCGGACCCGGCCGCGATCGACAAGACCTACGTGCGCCGCGGCTCGTTCCTGCCGACGATCGACTTCGATCCGGCCGAGTTCGGCATCCCGCCGACCACCGTCCCGGCCACAGACACCGCGCAGCTGTTCGCCCTGCAGGTCGCCGACCAGACGTTGCGCGACGCCCTCGGTGACGAGTACGACACCGCCGATCGCGGCGGCATCGGCTGCATCCTCGGCAGCGGGAACCTGGAGCTGCTCAGCGAGATCGACCTGCGGCTGGGCCGCCCCATGTGGTTCAAGGCGCTGCGCGAGCTCGGCTACTCCGACACCGATGCCCGGCGGACCTGCGACTACGTGCTCAAGGACTATCCGCAGTGGCAGGAGGCCACACTGCCCGGCGGCCTGGGCAACATCGTCGCCGGTCGGATTGCCAACCGGCTCAACCTGCACGCGGTGAACTACACCGTCGACGCCGCGTGTGCGAGTTCCCTGGCCGCGGTGTCGGCCGGCGTGAACGAGCTCGTCCTCGGTCGCGCCGACATGATCATCTCCGGTGGCGTCGACGCCCTGAACAACCCGTGCACGTTCGTCAGCTTCTGCAAGACGCCGGCACTGTCGCCGACGGAGGACTGCCGGCCGTTCTCCGCGCAGGCCGACGGCACACTGCTCGGTGAGGGCGTCGCAATGGTCGCGCTCAAGCGTCTCGACGACGCCCGCCGAGACGGCAACAAGATCTACGCGGTGATCCGCGGGATCGGTTCGTCCTCGGACGGCCGGGGTGCGGCGATCTACGCCCCGGCGCCGGGCGGGCAGGTCAGGGCGGTGCGCGCCGCCTACGCCGACGCCGGTTACGGGCCGGCGACGGTCGAGCTCGTCGAGGCGCACGGCACCGGCACCGTCGTCGGGGACCGCACCGAGGTCACCGCGCTGACCGAGGTGTTCGGCGCCGACGAGCGTGCGGGCGATCGCCGGTGCGCGCTGGGCTCGGTCAAGTCGCAGATCGGGCACACGAAGTCGGCAGCTGGCGCGGCCGGACTGGTCAAGACCGTGCTCGCCCTGCACCACCACACCCTGCCGCCGACGATCAAGGTGACCGAGCCGAACGCCGACCTGGCGCTCGACTCCAGTCCCTTCTACCTCAACACCGTGTGCCGTCCCTGGGTGAGTCCCGCCGACCATCCGCGCCGGGCCTCGGTGTCGAGCTTCGGGTTCGGCGGCATCAACTTCCACATCGCGCTGGAGGAGGCGCCCGCCCACGCCGGCGACGGGTCCGCCGCGCCCGCGCCTCGCCTGCCGCGGGCGGCCGGCAGCGAGCTGATCCTGGTCGGCGCCGAGTCGCCCGAGGAGATCGTCGCCGCGTTGCGGGCGATCGACACCGCCCGGCCCCCCGTGGGGATCGCCCGCACAAGCCGGCGCGAGTTCGACCCCCGCCGCCCGGTCCGCCTCGCCCTGGTCGCCGGCTCCGCGGAGCAGCTCGGCATCCGGATCGACCAGGCCGCCAATCTGATCGGCCAGCGGCCGCGGGAGCCGTTCACGAACCCGCGTGGTCTGCACTATGCGGTCACCGCCGATGCGGCCACCGCCGACGAGTCCGGCACCGGCATCCCGCCCGTGCCGCCGCGGTCGGCGGCCCCACCGGCGTTCCTGTTCCCTGGCCAGGGCAGCCAGTACGTCGGGATGGGCACGGACGTGGCGCTGCGATACCCCGCCGCGCAGGAGGTCTGGGACCGCTTCGGCGGCCTGCGTTTCGGCGGCACGCCGCTGCACCAGGTGGTGTTCCCGCCGCCGACCTTCGACGAGGCCGAGCGCGCCGCCCAGCAGAGCACGCTGACCGCCGCCGAGTGGGCGCAGCCGGCGATCGCGCTGCACTCCCTGGCCCTGCTCGCGGTCCTCGACGGGTACGGGGTGCGCCCGCGATGTGTGGCCGGGCACAGCTTCGGCGAGCTGACCGCCCTGTGCGCCGCCGGCGTCCTCGACGCCGAGTCGCTGATCATCCTGGCCCGCCGACGCGGCGAACTGCTACGCAACACCACCGAGCGGGCCGGCGGGCGGATGCTCGCCGCCGTCGCCTCGAACGACGACGTCGCCGCGGCCCTCGACGGGCTGCCCGACCCGGACGTGTGGGTGGCCAACCGCAACGCGCCGAAGCAGCTCGTGCTGTCCGGCGCCGCGGCCGCGCTGGAGACCGTCCAGGGCAAACTGGCCGCCGAGGGCATCGCCACCCGCTGGTTGGAGACGGCCACCGCCTTCCACAGCCCCCTCGTCGCGGCCGCCCGTGACCCGCTGCGCAAGGTGCTGGACGGCATCGAGATCCACCCCGCGCGGTTCGACGTCGTCGCGGGCGCCGACGGCCGGCCCTACCCGGACGATCCGGCGCTGATCCGGGAGCGGATCGTCGACCAGCTCACCGCCCAGGTGCTGTTCGTCGACCAGATCGAGACCATGTACGCCGACGGCGTGCGGACCTTCGTCGAGGTGGGCCCCGGCGGCGCTCTCACCGGCCTGGTCAACCAGATCCTCGACGGCCGGGAGCACCTCGCGATCAGCCTGGACCGCCGGGGCCAGGACGGCGACGCCATGCTGCAGTCCGCGCTCGGTCAGCTCGCCATCCAGGGCACCCAGCTCACCTTCGACGACCCGCCACCCACCCCGGTCGGTGCGCGGCGACGGAAGCCGGTGATGACGATGCGCATCGACGGATCCAACTACGGCCGCAACTATCCACCGCCGCTGGACGAGCCGTCGCCCAATGGCGACCACGCCCCCCGCTCCGCCGCGACCACCGCTCCCTCGGCTGCCGCGGTGGCCACCCTCACGGTGCCGGCCCCGGCGACGGCCGACGACGTGACCGCCCCGCCGCCGCCCACCGTGCCGCCTCCCACTGCACAGCCGGGCCCGATCGCCGTCGACGGTGCCATCCCGACCGTGCCTGCCGTGCCTGCCGTGCCTGCCGTGCCTGCCGCGGAACCGGCGGCAGAGCCGGTGGCCCCGCCGGCCGCCGAGCCGATGCCGGCGCCGCCGCCCGCGGAGCTGATGCCCGCTGAGTCGTGGCTGGCGGAGCCGGGAGCCGCCGCTGCCGGGATGCCGACCCCAGCGGTCGCCGCGGCCGAGGCGACCGTCACGGCGCCGCCCGCGGCTGCGCCGGTGACTGCCGCGCAGTGGTCGGTGGCCGCGCCGACAGCCGGCGCGGCCCTGGCCGGCGAGGTCGTCGCCGGGCCGGGCCAGTGGCCCGCATTCGTCGAGGCCCACCGGCAGACCGCCCAGGTTCAGGCCTCCTACCAGCAACTGATGACCGAGGCACAGGTGGAGTTCCTGCGCACCTCGGAGGCCATCTGCGCCAGGCTGGCCGGCGCGCCGGCCATGACCGTCCCCCCGGCGGCCGAATACCTGCCGGTCACGCCCGCGACGACCCCCGCCGCGCTGCCACCGGCGGTCGCGCCGACGGCGTCGATGCCGGCGACGGCCACGCCGCCGTCCCCACTCGCCCTTCCGCCGTCTGCCGTGGCGCCGTCCGTGGTGACGGCGGATGGTGCGATTCCGGTGCCGTCCGCTTCCGCTGGTCAGCTGGCCGTCAGCCCGCCCGCCGTCGCCCCGGCGTCGGTCGGTGATGCTTTGACGTCGGTTGGTGATGCTCTGACGTCGATCGGTGATGAGACTGCGGGCGCGTCCGCGCCGCGCAGCGTCGAAGAGCTGGAGGCGTTGCTGCTTGACGTCGTCGCGGAGCGCACCGGCTACCCCGTCGCGGCGCTGGCGATGGACATGGAGCTGGAAGGTGATCTTGGCATCGACTCGCTGAAGAAGGTCGAGATCCTCTCCGCGCTGCGCCAGCACGTCGGCGACATCGGGGTCGACGTCAGCGAGAGCGACGCCTTGGCCCGGCTCACCGCGCTGCGCACTCTGGGTGAGGTCGTCGACCTTATGCGCAACCAGCCCGACGTCCCGGAACCGGTAGCGGCTGGACCAGCCGGACAGATCGAACAGGCCGGTCCGGATCCGACCGGGCCCGGCACGGCGGCGGCCGCAGTCATCCCGGAGCTCGCCGAGAGCCCCACCGGGGACGCGTCGGGGACTGCGGCGGCCACGCCGACGCGGGGCCCGACGGGCGTGGCGGCCGATGCCCCCTTTCCGGCCGGTTCCGCGGAAGGGACCGCCGGCTGGCAGCCGCTGACCCGGCTCGTGCCGGAGGTCAGGCCCGTCGCGGCCCCGGGGCTCGAATCCCTCGGGCTGGGGGCGGGGCCGCTGACGATCGTTGACGGCGGCAGCGGCATGGGGCCCGCGCTCGCCGACGAGCTCGACCGCCACGGCATCCGCGCGGTCGTCACCGACGAAGCACCACCTGCCGGTGCTGGTGCGACGCCCGGCGGGCTGCCCGCCGACGTCGGCGGGGTGATCATGCTCGGTGGTCTGGCAAGCATCGACTCCGTCGAACAGGCCCTCGACCGGCAGAAGGAGGCCTTCGGCTGGGCGCGGGCCATGGCGGCCTCGCCGGCCGTGCACGGCGGGTTGTTCGTCACCGTGCAGGACACCGGCGCGGACCTCGGTCTCGACGGCCGGCAGGGGGAACGGGCCTGGCTCGGCGGACTGGCCGCGCTGGCCTGCACCGCCGGCGCGGAGTGGCCGGACGCGGCGGTCCGGGCGATCGACTGCGAGCGTGCTGGACGTGACCCGGCGCGACTCGCCGCCGCCCTCGCCCACGAGCTGCGCCAGGGCGGGATGACCCCGGTCGTCGGCCTGCGCGCCGACGGCACCCGCGTTGTCCCGGGGGTGGTACCGGCCCCCTCGACGCCGGTCGACGCGCATCCGCTGCGGCTCGTACCGGGCGCAGTGGTCGTCGCCACCGGCGGCGCCCGCGGCGTGACGGCCGCATCCATGATCGAACTGGCTCGGTCCTGCCAGCCGCGGCTGGTGCTGCTGGGCCGTACGCCCCTGCTCGACGAGCCGGACGGGCTCGCCGCCGCGACCGACGAGCCGTCGCTGGTCCGGCTGCTGGTCGGGCGTGACGGTTCGGCGGGTAAACCGGCCCGACTGCGGGCGCAGGCACAGGAGATCCTCGCCGCCCGGGAGGTGCGTGCGACCCTCGCCACCCTGCGCCGCGCCGGTTCACAGGTCCGCTACCTGTCGGTGGACGTGCGAGATCCTGACGCGGTCGCCCGAGCCCTGGACGAGGTCCGGGCGGACTGGGGGCCGATCAGCGGGCTCATCCACGGCGCCGGCACGCTCGCCGACAAGCTGCTCGTGGACAAGACCGACGACGCCTTCGACCGGGTCTTCGACACGAAGGTCCGGGGCCTGCGGACGCTGCTCGACGTGCTCGCCGACGACCCGGTGGAGCTGCTGTGCCTGTTCTCCTCGGTGGCCGGCTGGTTCGGCAACGCCGGCCAGGCCGACTACGCCATGGCGAACGCGACCCTGGACCAGGTCGCCGCCGCCTGGCGGGCCGCGCACCCGGACTGTCTGGTCCGCTCGATCGCCTGGGGCCCGTGGGCCGGCGGAATGGTCGGGCCGCTGCTCGCCGAGGTCTTCGCCAGCCGTGGGGTGCCGGCGATCCCGGTCGCACAGGGCGCGGCCGCGTTCGTCGACGAGATCACCGGCCCGCGTAGCGCCGGAACGCAGCCGCGGATCCTGCTCGGTGCCGCCGGCCCCGAGGCGCTCGGGGCCGGCGCTGGCGGAGGGTTCGGGCCGTCGGCCGCCCGGCGGATCCTCGGCCGGCTCTCGGTACACGAACGCACCCATCCCTGGCTGACCGACCACAGCCCGGCCGACATCGCGGTGCTGCCGCTCGCGATGGCGCTCGACTGGCTCGCCCGCGGCGCCCGTGCGTTGCGCGGCGGCGGCGAGGGCGGGATGGTGCTGCGCGACCTGCGGGTTCTTCGCAAAATTGCCTTCCCGCACCTGGCCGACACCGGGCACGAGCTGTTCGTCAGCGTCGCCGGGTCCGACCCGCGGCGCGACGGCGACCCGTCCGGCGCTGCCACCGCGCCGCTGCCGGTGCTGCGCATCGACGACGCCGACGGCATGCCCCACTACCAGGCCAGGCTCGACCCGGCGCAGCCGCAGCCGGTGCCCTCGTCGGCGTGGCCGACGCCGGAGGGCCTGGCCGAGAAGGCAGCCGAGGTGTCGACGTGCCGGGACCTGATCTACCGCAGCGACGCCCTGTTCCACGGCCCCCGTTTCCAGGCGATTCAGTGGCTCAGGGGAATGTCGGAGCACGGCGCCGAGGGATCGGTCGTCGGCGTCGATGAACTGGCGTGGGGGCTCGACGACTGGTACTTCGACGTCGCCGGCCTCGACGGCGGCATGCAGCTCGCCGGACTGTGGGCCTGGCGGGTGCTCGGCGGTGCGCTGCCCGTCGCCGTCCGCGAATGCCGCATCCACCGGCCCGGCCTGATGACCGGCGCGGCCCGCAGCGTCGTCACCGCCCGGGAGATCGACAACATCCATGCCCTGTGCGACGTGGTGATCCTGGACGACGACGCCGCCCGCATCGAGCTGATCGGCGTGGAACTGGTCCGCCGCCCCGACTGGATGCCCTCGTCCTGACCCCCAAGGGCGATCGGGCGGAGGGGCGCGTCTGAACGCGTGAGGCCCCGGACCGGCGGTGACTACCGGCCCGGGGCCGCTTCGCCTCGGGCCCACGTGCCGCCTACTCAAATGTAACCGCGGCCGCGAAATGTAACTCCATCGTGGTTACATTTGGGCCGTGCCGAACGACGTGACCGAGATGATCAACCATCTCCGGGTAGCGGGAGGCGACACCACCGAGGTGGACGGCGTCGCAGTTGTGGTTGCTCGGGTGCACGAGTGCGACCGGTCGGCCAAGCCCTGCCGCGTCAACGCGACGGGTACGGCGTACCTCCCTCGTCGACGCATTCCTCGACGCCGTGCGTGAACGTGACCCGGCCGGACTCGGTCGATTTACCGATGACGCCGAGCTCCTGCGCCGCGGCGGAGTGACGATCGACGGCGGACAGCTCACTGTCGCGGGTCTCCTCGCCCTTGGGGCCCACCCCCAGCAATGGTTCCCCCGATACGTGATCCAAGCGGCCGCAGCGCCCCTTCCCACGGACTCCGCCGCCACGCGGGCCCGCAACCAGGTGACCATCAGCGGGCCTGTCTCGCGGATGCTTGACGCGGCGCTGCTGTGGGCCCGGCGCACCTTCGACACCGCGATTGTCGCCGAGTCGGACGGTACGGTCCACAACCGTCCCAGCTATCCCCTCGTCGCCTTCCGCGAGCTGGTCGCTAATGCGCTGATCCACCGCGACCTCGACC
>NZ_CADCWT010000164.1 GCF_902806485.1 Candidatus Frankia alpina
GCCGGGAATGGCTCAGTGCCTGCGGAGGGATCGAGAAGAAGTCGCGCGAGAGCCAAGCCGTCTTCTCCTGTGTCCACTGCGATTTCACCTGCAATGCGGACGTCAACGCTGCACGGAACGTCGCGGCAGGACAGCCCGTTGCGAAACGGGCCGGGCGCACCGCCCGTGCCGGAGTGCCGACGGCGCGCAGGCGCCCGAACGTCCGTGAACCTCGACACGAAGCCCCGGTTTCGTAGTTGGAATCCCGATCCTCCAGGACCGGGAGGATGTCAAATCGCCCTCACATCCGCCGGGTCCTACGATCGGCCCATGCGGGTTCTGGTCGTGGAGGACGAGGTGCGCACCGCCGCGGTGCTGCGCCGGGGCCTCGTCGAGGAGGGGTATGCCGTCGACGTTGTCGGCGACGGGATCGACGCCGTCTGGCGGGCCACCGAGACTGCCTACGACGCAATCGTTCTCGACCTGATGCTGCCCGGCATCGACGGCTTCGAGGTGTGCCGCCGGCTGCGCGCCGGCCATCGCTTGGCACCGGTGCTCATGCTCACCGCCCGCGTCGACGTCGACGACCGCATCCGCGGCCTGGACGCCGGCGCCGACGACTACCTGCCCAAACCGTTCAGCTTCGGCGAGCTCACCGCCCGGCTGCGCGCGCCGGTCCGCCGCGGTGCGGCGCACCGGCCCGTCGTGCTGCGCGTCGGCGCGGTGGAACTCGACCCGGCCGGCCACCGGGCCTGGCGCGACGGGGCGCCCGTGGACCTGTCCGCGAAGGAGTTCGCCCTGCTGCTGTGCCACCCCGACGAGGTGCTCACCCGTACCTACATCACCGAGCACGTCTGGGACGACGCCTTCGACGCCACGTCCAACATCGTCGACCAGTACGTCCGCTACCTGCGCCGCAAGATCGACCGGGTGGGTGACCCCTCCCTCATCGAGACCGTCCGGGGCGTCGGCTACCGGCTGTGCGTCCCACTCGAGCGGGCCGCCGCCGACTGCGGAGCGGATGTCCGCGGAGCCGACGTCCGCAGAGCCGACGTCCGCGGACACCGGACGCCGCCGGCCGGCAACGACGGGAGGTAGCCCGGCGTGCCGCTGCGGGTCCGGCTGACCCTGCTGTTCGCGTTCGGCACCGCGCTGGTCCTCCTGCTCGCCGGGTTCCTGTTCTACCTGCTGCTGCGGGCGAACCTGCGCGACGCCGTCGACGCGGATCTGCGCACCCGGGCGGACGTGCTCAGCGTGCGCCTCGCCGACCGGTTCGCCGCCGGCGGCGTGCCGCCTGGACGCCCCACCGGGAACGCGACGGCCCTGCTCGCCGGGGGCGGTTCGATCGCGCAGATCCTCACCCCCGACGGGCGGACGATCGCCTCCTCCGACGATGCCGGCACCCGTCCGCTGCTGACCGGTGACGAGCTCACCCGGGCGCGCTCTCGGCCACTGTGGATCAACGGTGAGGCGGGCCGGGCCCGCGGCGTCGGCGAGGCCCGCCTGTACGCGATCCCGGTGCACACCGCCACCCCCGGCACCGCCACCCCCGGCGTCGCCAGTAGCACGATGATCGCCATCGTCGGCACGCCGACCCATCTCACCGACCGCGCCGAAGACCGGGTGCGCAATGTGATGGTCACCGCGACGGCGCCGCTGATCGCGTTGGCCGGCCTCGCCGCCTGGCTGCTGTCCAGCGCCGCGCTACGCCCGGTGGACCGGATGCGCCGCCAGGCCGCGGCGATGGCCGCCTCGGACCTGGCCATGGTGCATTCCGCACCCGGCAACCCGGCTGACCGCGAGGCGGACACGGGATTCCAGCTCGCGGTGCCCCCCACCCGCGACGAGATCGCCGCCCTCGCCCGGACCATGAACGATCTGCTCGGCCGGCTGCACGCCGCCCGCGCCCGCGACCGCGCCTTCGTCGCCGACGCCGGCCACGAGCTGCGCACCCCCCTGACCGTGCTGCGCGCCGAACTGGAACTCGCGGCCCGGCCGGGGCGCTCGGCGGCGCAGCTGCGCGAGGCGATCCACACCGCCGGCGAAGAGACCGAACGGCTGATCCGCCTCGCCGAGTCCCTGCTCACCCTCGCCCGGATGGACGGGGGCCGTGTGCGGCGCGGGCCCGTCCCGCTCGACGAGGTACTCGACCGTGCCGTGCGGGCCGCCGCCGGCTACGCGGACTCCCGCGAGCTGTGCCTGACCGTCGCCGTGCCCGCAGCCGACCGGCCGCTGACCGTGCTCGGCGACCCGGACCTGCTGCGCCAGGCCGTCGACAACCTGCTCGCCAACGCGGCACGGCACGCCCCACCCGGCAGCGCCGTCGAACTGCGCGGCGACCGCGCGTCCGGGCACGCCGACGGGCCACCCGACGTGGTCGTCATCCGGGTCCGCGACCACGGCGCGGGATTCCCCGCCGACTTCCTGCCGCACGCGTTCGAACGGTTCCGCCGCGCGGACGCCGCCCGCGGCCGCGGCGACGGCGGCGCCGGACTCGGCCTGTCCATCGTCGCGGCGATCGCCGCCGCGCACGGCGGCACCGTCGAGGCCGTCAACGCCCCCGGCGGTGGCGCGCTTGTCACGATCATCTTGCCCGTCGCCCCCGGCTCGCCTGCAGGTGCGCAACCCGCGGTGCCACACCGCCCTTCCATCCACTTGGAGTCATGATGTGGAGGCGCTAAGTGCGCAGGCTAGGGGCGGCGGCGTGTCACGGATCGGCGGGCCGCCCCGTCTGCCTCCGCAGGGCGGTCAACCGGCCCGCCCTGGTACGAAGGGGAGAGATCCACAGTGCAGATCGTCGTCATCGGCGGGACCGGGCTCATCGGCGCGAAGCTCGTGCGCCGGCTGGTCGGGCACGGGCACACCGCGATCGCCGCCTCGCCGAGCTCCGGCGTCGACACCCTGACCGGCGACGGGCTGGCCCAGGCGCTCACCGGCGCCGAGGTCGTCGTCGACGTGTCCAACGCGCCGTCGTTCGAGGACCGGGCCGTGCTGGAATTCTTCCGGACGTCGACGGCGAACATCCTCGCCGCGGCGGCCGCCGCCGGCGTCGGGCACCTGGTAGCGCTGTCGGTGGTGGGCACCGAGCGGCTGGCCGCCAGCGGCTACTTCCGAGCCAAGATCGCCCAGGAGGAGCTGATCCGGCAGGGCGGCCTGCCGTACTCGATCGTCCGGGCGACGCAGTTCTTCGAGTTCGTCGCCAGCATCGCCGACGCCGCCACCATGGCCGGCGCGGTCCGCCTGGCGCCGGCGCCCGTCCAGCCGATCGCCGCCGACGACGTCGTCGCCGCCCTCGGCGTCACCGCCGCCGCCGCACCGGTGATGGGCATCGTCGAGGTGGCCGGCCCGGAGCAGTTTCGCCTCGACGAGTTCGTCCGCCGCCACCTCGCCCGCCGCGGCGACCCCCGCCCGGTGGTGGCCGACCCGCAGGCCCGCTACTTCGGCGCCCGGCTGGACGAGCGCACCCTGCTCCCCGGCCCGGACGCCCTACTCGCCCGGACCCGGTTCGAGGACTGGCAGGCTCTCACTGGCGCCGCCGCCGGACGGTAACAGATCCGACTGTTCCCATGTCGATCCTGTCACTTCTGCTGATTCCGGGGTTACGGTCGATGCGGTACGGCGTCGTTTGCGGACGGAGGGCAACCTTATGGTGTGGAACAAGCGGGGGAACACCGACGGCGGGGCGTCGTCGGGCAGGGGTGGCACGAAGCGCGGCGGCAAGCCGCCCGTGGTCCGCGACGACAGCGACCCGGACAGGCGGAAGGCCGGCGGCAACACCGGGGACAAACCGGTCGAGTTCGGCACGTGTTCCGCCTGCGACGGCAAGGGAGAGGTGGAGACGGGCCGGCAGGAGTTCGACGAGGACGGCCGGTTCGCTGGGAATGCTGTCACGAAGTGCACGGCGTGTGGTGGCAGTGGGCGGGTGAAGAAGTGAGCGAGGACGTCGGCGCGGCGAAGATCGTGCCGATGATCTCTGTTACTGCCTGTCGGCAGTGCCGCCGGGCCCGCGGCGCGGCACTCGCTGGCGTCCGGGGTGTCCGGGCATCGTCCAAGGACGGTTCCGGACGCTGCCCTCACGGCCTGGTGGACCGGACGGTCTGGGCTCCAGGCGAAGGGCCCGGTTCCGAGCCGCCGGAGGATCCCACGACGCCAGAAGAACGCCGCCGCGGGGCGGTATGAGCCCTGACCCGTCTCCGGGGAACGCGGTCCTAACGCTGGTCGCGGCGCAGCGGATGCTCGGGCGGGATCTCGACGACCACGATGGGGATCGCGTCCGGGTCCTCGATCCACATCTCGTCGAGCCCCCACGGTTCCCGTTGGGGCGCGCGGACGATCGGCACCCCCGCGGCAGCGAGCCGGCGATGCTCGGCGGCAAGGTCGCGCACCTGCAACCACAGGCGGACCTGCGCCCCGGTCCCACCCGCCGGCTCACCCGTGCCCCGAGCTTCGGCCGCGTCGCCGGGGGTCGCCGCGCGCGTCGGGCGCTCCGCGCGGCCGGAGACCTCCAGCAGGCTCTGCCCCAGGAAGAACACCAGGCCGGGATCGTCCGGCGGCCCGAACTCACGGTAGATCGCAAGCCCCAGGGTGTCCCGGTAGAAACGGCGGCTACGCCCCGGATCGGTCGGCCTGATCAGGATGCGACTGCTGAGAACCTCCATCCCGACAGTCTTCCCCCGCCGCACGGCCCGCGGTCACTGCGTCCGCACCTCCGCGGGGGCGCGGACGGCGATCGCCTGGAGTTCGACGAGCACGACGGGGAGCGCGAAACCGGTCACCAGCGTGGTCCGGGCGGGCCAGGTACGCCTCTACCCGCAACGCGTACTGCAGGTCGCTGCCCGCCTCCCGCAGGACGTCGCGCAACGCCTGCAGGGCGCCGTCGAGCTGGCGCCGGATGTCCGGCGTGGTGGCGGGCGTCATGCCGGGGAGCAGCAGATCCGGGCAGATCACGCCGGAGGTGACGACGAGGTCGCCGTGGCAGGCAGCGCCCGAGATCGACGGCAGTTGACCGGGCACCCTTGTGATCACGGCCGGCTCCGCTGAAGGGCCTCGGGAGTCAGCTCGGTCACCGACCCGTGCCCGAGCAGGGTCAGCACGGTGACCATCTCCTCCCGCAGCAGGGTGAGGACGCGGGCCACCCCGGCCTCGCCGCCCGCGGCCAGACCGGCGGCCAGCCGGCCGATGATCACGGCACGCGCGCCGAGGGCCAGAGCCTTCACGGCATCCGTGCCGCAGCGCACCCCGCTGTCGAGCAGGACCTCGATGCGGCCGTCGGCGGCGGCGACGACCTCGGGGAGCTGGTCGAGCGCGCCGGGCGTGCCGTCGAGCTGGCGCCCGCCGTGGTTGGACACGAGCACGGCGGCGGCGCCGGCGTCGATGGCGGCGCGGGTGTCGTGCGCGGTGAGGATGCCCTTCGCGATCCACGGCAGGTCGGTGTGGTGCATCAGCCGGGCCAGCCGCTCCCAGGTCCAGACGGGTTCGTCGCGGGCGAAGAACTGGCCGAAGACGTCCTGGGCCGCGACGTCGCCGCCCGGCGGGGTAGTTGCCGGTGATCATCCGTAGGTCGACGGTGAAACGGTTGCGCAGGTTGCGCTCGCGCCAGCCGGCGGTCGGACAGTCGACGGTCACGCACACGGCCGCGTAGCCGGCGCGTTCGATCCGCTCCAGCATGCGCACGAAGTTGTCTTCGGTGCCCATGGGATGCAGCTGCGCCACGCGCGCCGCCGCCGGGGCGGCCTGGGCGACGCTCTCGATCGAGTGGGTGTCCGCCTCGGGCACGATGCTCAACGTCCCGCACCGGGCGTTCGCCCGGGCCACGGCGAGGTGGCCGTCGGGGTCGAAGAACCCGTCGGTGCCGAACGGCGCCGTCAGCACTGGCAGGTGCATCGGCAGGCCGAGCACGGTGGTGGCGGTGGACGGCAGCGGGTGGCCGGTCATCACCCGGGGGCGGAACTGCCAGCCTGCGAACGCGTCGCGGTTGGCCCGCAGCGTTGACTCCTGCCCGGCGCCGCCGGCGAGGAAGTCCCACACGTCGCGGGGCAGCACCGCCTGCGCCGCCGCCCGGATTTCCGTCAGCGTCGGGAACCGTCCGGCGATCGGATCGCCCCTCTCGCCCCCGACCAATCCGACCCCGTCCGATGGGATCTCCGTCTGGCCGACCCCGGCCGCGGCCGGGGTCGGGCCCCCTGCTCGATCAGCGCGCTGCGGTCGCTCAGCGCGTCGCCGGCGCCGGTGATCCTGTCGATCAGCCCGCTTACCGTCATCTCGGACTTCTCCGTCCCGTCGTAGTCCGCGATTACCCGGCCCCGGCTCATCACCAGCAGCCGGTCGCCCAGGGCGAGCGCGTGATCCATGTTGTGGGTGATCATCACCGTGGTGGCGCCCAGCTCGCGCACCAGCTCGGTGGTCAGCGCGAGCACGGTGGCGGTCGTCTCCGGGTCCAGCGCCGCCAGGTATTCGTCCAGGAGCAGCACCGACGGTGCGCTCAGGGCGGCCATCACCATCGTCAGGCTCTGGCGCTGGCCCGCCGAAAGCAGCCCGACGCGGTCGGCGAGCCGGTTCTCCAGCCCGAGGCCCAGGCCGGCGACGTGCTCGCGCATGACGGCGCGACGCCGGGCGGTCACGGCGAACCGCAGCCCGCGCGACCGCCCGCGGGCCATCGCCAGCGCCAGATTGTCCTCGATGGACAGCTCCGGCGCGGTGCCCGCCCGGGGGTCGTCGAAGACCCGGGCGATCCAGCCGGCGCGGCGGTGGTCGGGCAGCCGGGTGACGTCGCGGTCGTCGAGGTGGATCCGGCCGCGGGTCGGGCGGGCCGCGCCCGAGATCGTCTGGATCAGGCTCGACTTGCCGGCGCCGTTCGTGCCGACGACGGTCACGAACTGCCCGCGTTCGAAGGTGACGCTAAGATTGCGCAGCGCCACCACCTCGTCGACCCGGCCGGCGTTGTAGATCAGGTCGATGTCGGCCAGCCGTAGCATCAGGCGGCCTCCTGCCGGGCCGGTGTGGTTGCCGAACGGGCGTTGCGGGCGAGCATGCGGGTGAGGCCGCCGAGAGCGCCGAGGTAGCGTTCGGCCGCGATTGCCACGAGCAGCGTCAGCGCCGTGACCCCCCGCAGGTCGCCCGCGGGCAGCCCCACCCGCAGCGCCGTCACGAGGACCAACCGGTAGGCCAGCGTGCCGACCAGCACGCAGCCGACGATGCGCACCAGCTTCGACCCCGACGGCCGGACGAACAGCTCGCCGAGCAGCACCGCCCCGACCCCGGCGACGAAGGTGCCCCCGCCCATGTTGACGTCGGCGTAGCCCTGGTACTGCACGGCCAGGCTCGCCCCGAGCCCGGCCAGGCCGTTGGCGAGCACGAGCGCCAGCACGGTCAGGCGGCGGTCGTTGACGCCCTGGCTGCGGGCCATCCGGGCGTTGACGCCGGTGGCCCGCAGCGCCAGTCCCAGCTCGGTGCGCAGGAACAGGCCGAACGCGACGAGCACCGCGGCGACCACGCCGGCCATCACCCCGGACGTGGCGAGGTCGGCCTGCCGGCCGGACAGCGAGCCGAAGCCACTGAACAGCGTGCCCACCGTCCCGAGGCTGAGCGTGGGGGTGTCGAGCACGTGCAGGTTCACGCTGAACAGCCCGATGCTCATCACCAGGCCGGCGAGTAGCACCGGAACCCGCAGCAGCAGGTGGATCAGCGCTGTGACGCCGCCGGCGGCGGCCGCGCCGGCCGTGCCCGCCAGCAGGGCGAGCCAGCTCGGCCAGCCGTGCACCAGCGTGAGCGCGCACACCGCGCCGCCGAGGACGAAGCTGCCCTCGACGGTGAGGTCGAAGTCCGCGCGTAGCCGGAAGACGGTGTAGATGCCGAGGAACACCGGGACCAACGGCAGGCCGGTCACCAGCATGTCCAGCAGGATCTGGGTCATCACTGGACCGTCGCCGAGGTCAGCAGGTCCGGTGGCAGCGTGATCCCGAGTTTGGTCATGGTGGCCTTCTGGACGGTGAACTCGACCCCCGACGGCTGCCCGAAGGCCACCTCGGCGGCGGGCGTGCCCGTCAGCACCTTGGCGGCGGCGTCGGCGGCGAGGCGGCCGAGGGTCGGGTAGTCCGGGCCGATGCTGGCCAGAATGCCCGCGACGGTCGCGTCGCCGCCGCAGACGTAGACCGGCAGCCGGCCGCGGCCGAGCCGACGACGGGCAGCGCGGACAGCACGGTGGCGTCGGGTCCGATGAGCTCGGCGTCGACCCGCCCGGTGAGGCTGCGGGCGGCACTCGGCACATCCTGGGCGCCGGAGATCGTCGACTCCACCACGCTCACCCCGGGGTACTTCGCCACCGCGGCGCGCAGCGCCTTGATCCAGACCTGCATGTTCTGGTTGGACGGGTCGTAGATCGTTCCGATGCGCTTCGGCGCCGGACTGATCTTCATGATCGACCGCAGCAGGACGGCCGGGCCGACGTAGTCGACGCTGCCGGTGACGTTCTTACCCGGCCGTTCGAGGCTCTGCGCGACCTTCGCGCCGACCGGATCGCCCATCGCCAGGGCGAAGACGGGCTTGTCCTGGGTCTGCTGCGCCAGGGCGACGACGGCGGGGGTGCCGATGACGGCGACGCCGTCGGAATCGGACTGCGCGAAACCCCGGGCGATACTGGTGATGAGGCTCTGGTCATCCTGAGCATTCTTCACGTCGGAACTCACCGGTCGCGGCGCGAGTTTTGTTTTCAGTTCCTGCTCGAAAGCGGCCACGGTCTGGTCGATGACGGTCGCGCTGGCGAGCTGGAGCACGCCCACGTGCACCGTCTTCGCGGTGGCGGCGGAGGAGGCGCCGGCGTCCGCCGGGGAGCCGTCGCTGCCGGATGATCCGCAGGCTGCCAGGGAGATCGCGGCGGCCAGGCAGGAGGCGACGGCCGGCGCGAGAACGCGTCCGCCGCGCCGGCCGCGGACGCGAGGCCCGGGTGTCAAAGCGGTAACGGTCATGTGACCATCACTTTCAGGGAGCCGGTGAAAGGGGTTGTTTCGGCGATCTCCTCGCAGACATGGGAAGATCTTCGCGTGTTCCCAACGTCTTGGGGTGAGCCCGGATGGCTGTCAAGGCGCGAAACATGAGATCAACTTCCCAGGTTATGGGTTAACATTGATGTCGGTGCGCGTCGACGCGACGAGGGGGAGCGGATGGTGGGTCCGAGACCGGGACTGCGGCGGGACACCCAGGAGACCCGCGACCGGCTGCTGGCCGCGGTCGGTGAACTGCTCGCCGAGTCCGGCCCCACGTTCGGCCTGCCCGAACTCGCCCGCCGCGGCGGCGTGGCCACCGCCACCGCCTACCGGCACTTCGAGACGATCCACGACGCGCACCACGAGTTCCTCCTGCAGCTCACCGACCGGCTCACCGGTCGGCTGCAGTCGGTGCCGCCGACCTGGACCCCCCGCCGGCGCTTCGATGCCGCCTGCGAACGGTGGGCCGAGCAGGCCGCGGACTGGGGCCCGGCCGCGGTGCACATCCGCAGCTGGCGGGGCTTCCTCGAACGCGTCCACCTCGGCGACGAGCCCACCGGCGCGCTCTACGCCGCGCTCGAACCGATCGTGCGCGACCTCATCGACCAGGGAGAGCTGCCCGACCAGGACGTCGAGTACGCCGTGCTCGTCTGGATCACGACGTTCGACGAGCGGGTGATCGTCGACCTGCGCGAGTCCAAGGGCTGGCCGGTCCAGCGCCTGGCCCGCGTCCTCGGCCGCAGCGTCCTGTCCGCCCTCGGCGGCACCCCCACCTGACGTGGCAGTCGCTTATCGTCCCGGCCACGTCCCGGCCACGCGGAGTCCGCCGGCCGGAGGCTGAGATCATCCTCCTGGCATCTCCCCGCACTGCCGGTTTCCGGGCTGAAGCAGGGCAGGCGGCCCTTGGCCGCCAGTATCACGTCCTGACCGCTGCCCCTGGCCAGATAGTTGCGGAAGCTGGCGACGAGGGAGCCCGCGGGCGGCTCTCACCGTAGGTGTAGGCGTGTTCGATCTCGACGAAGGGATAAAGCGGACTGCCGGCGGTCGCCCCGTCCACGGGCGCACGTCCGTCCAGGGCCAGGGTGTGCAGCCCGTGGACGGCGCCGGCAGCCTCAAGCTCGCCGTACCCGATGGCGCCCGGCACCGTGGCGACGGTACTCAGCACCCCCTCCGTGTCGTCGCGCTCACAGCGGATAACCCTGTCCCGGGGGGAGCTGGTGTGCAGGCAGTCCTGGGAGGTGAGGGCCGGTTCGCCGACTCCGTCGAGGATGCGACTCCGGAACACGTCCCGGGTTCCGGAGTCGGCACCCCGGCTCACGAGCCGGATGGGCAGGTCCGGTCCGCCGAGCTGGTTCCAGTTGGCGATGTCCCCCCGGTAGATGCTCCGGATGCTGGTGCTGGTGAGCCCCGGCAGCGGTACCTGGTTGTTCACCACGACGGCAAAGGTGGACAGCGCGACCGAAAGCCCGGAGAGGTGCGCGCGGCTCTCCGGCTGGCCGTCGTAGACCGTGAGGACGGTCGGGGACCCGCTCGCGGCAGCCGCACCCGCCTTCGTGAGGTCCTGCACCCCCTTGTTGCTGCCCTGCGCAGCGACCGTGACCGTCGAACCTCGGCAGTCCGTCTGGTATCTCCGGGCGACTTCCTGCACGACAGGCGCGAAGGCCGTGGAACCGTTGACGGTGAGGCGTCCCGTGGCGCAGCCGAGGGGAGGCGGGGTGGGAGGGCGGATCGCCACGGGGGCAGGGACGGCGTCCTGGCCCGAGACAATGATGACCGCCAGAGCGACGATGCCGAGGGTGAGCCCAATGATGATCGCGCGGGAGAATCGGCTGAACAGGGGCGACTTGTCGTCGACCGTGGTACTCCGGTTGCGCGCGACGACGCCGTCGCGGATCCCGCCGGTGACCCGGACCTCACTGCCGCCGCTGCCGCCGCTGAGCAGCACCAGCAGCTTGTAATGCTGGCCCCGGTTGAGCGGGACCCGGGGGAGGTGGACCGTGTCGCCGTCGTGCGCCATGCCATTCGACGGCGTGAAATGGTCCAGGAGGTGCTCGTCTTCGGGCTCGGTGACGGCGACCCCCCGGACGATCCGTTCGGTGAAGACGGCGGCGAGCCCGTGCAGAGCACGGCGGGTGTAGTCGGTGTCGGCGATGCTCTGCGCGCCGTCGTTCGCGATGCGAAGGAGGACGAGGGTGGCATCGGACATGTCGGGGAGGTCGCTGAACAGGCCGAGCCGGATGTCCGCCCGACCCCGCCCGTGACGGTTGTCGCGGCCGATGGGCATGTCCATCTGCACGCGGTAGCCGATCCGCCGGCGGCGCAGCACCCGGCGCTCATACCAGACGCCGGCGAAGGAGGCCACGACGCCGAGCACGGCGGCGAGGATGGCCACGACGTTCTGAGCGTTCAACCAGTCCACGTGCCCGTTCACCCCGATGTGCGTTAACGGCTCAATGTGGCGATCTGATCACCGTAGGGGGTACCGCGGAGGCGGACGGGGCGTGGTCGGCCCGGTCGG
>NZ_CADCWT010000165.1 GCF_902806485.1 Candidatus Frankia alpina
CCTGCACGACGGGCAATGGCAGCCGACCCCCGACGATCGCCGCCTCCCGGCCTGGGCCGAGCAGTATGCCGCCCCCGCGGCCCACGGCCTGTCGGCCAGCCCCTGTGGAACCTGATTCCCCGTCGCACACTCGGGTCCACCCGGGTGACGACGACGGATGGGTCGACGCCGTGCGCCCCAAGAGGCCGGCGCACATCGCCTCGCTGGCGTACAACCACACCGCGTACCGCGTCCGCAAGGTCGCCCGGAGCTCACCCACCTGCAGTGCGTGGGCTCCGGGCTCACCTGCCGCCGCGCCGAGGTCGCCGCGCTCGCCCCCGAGTCGCTCCTCCACCTGGAGGGCTTCCTCACCGCGAACGGCCGCGACGGGGTGTCGATTGCGTGACGGATGAGGCAGCCGGGCAGGCCGCAGGATCAGCCGAAGGTGTTGATCTTCGTCGGGTGCACCGCGATGCTGTACCGGAGCGCACCGGGCGGGGTGAGCTTGCGAACGTCGTCGGCCGTGCGCCCGTTGCTCTCGGCGATCTTCGCGGCCCAGGTGCAGTCCTCGTCGAGGATGACCTCGGCGGCGCCGCGGACCTCCACCGTGTGGTAAACGTTGGCGACGTCCAGCAGGAACAGCGAGCACTGCGGGTTGCGCTGCAGGTTCTTCAACTTCTGCTTGTCCGAGCTGACGGAGATGCGGAAGACGCCGTCGTCGAACAGGTAGCCCACAGCCGTGGTCTGCGGGGCGCCGTCGGGGCCGAGGGTGGTGAGGATCGCGACCGCGGCGTTCTGGGCGAGGTCGCGGTGGGTCTCTGGGATGAGGGTCACCGGAAAATCCTACGCACACCGCGTTTCAGTCCAGGCCTGGCTACACCACGCGATCTGCCTGTCCGTCGGGGTCCCTGGACGACGCTGATCTGATTGCCTGCGCCGGACCGGTCCCTCCCGGTGCTGCCGCCCGGCCGACGGCGACCGGACGGTGTTGTCCCGCTGCGTCGGCGCCTGAACGAGCTGATCACCACGCATCTGCAGTACACCTTCGGAAGCTGACAAGCGAGATGGGGCTGTTACGTTACGCGGAGTCACGGCATGACGCGCCCTCCCGAACGGCTGATCGGACCGCCCGAGCGAGCCCGGTGACGGCAGCGGGCCCCATCGCGGCCGGTCCCGCCGCGGCGGGACCGGCGCGACCAGCGCCGCTGCGGCGTGGCCGGCGCGATCGAGGAAGCCGGCCGGGCGCGACCTACTGGGCGGTGAGCCCGCCGTCGACGATCTGCTCGGTGGCGGTGACGTACGACGACTCGTCGGACGCGAGGAACAGCACGACCTGGGATACCTCGTCGGGCTCGGCCATCCGTGCGAGGGGTACCAGGGCGGCGATGCCGCCGCCCTGGTCGTCGGTGGCCGCGGCCATCATCGGCGTCTTGATGTAGCCGGGGTGCACCGAGTTGACGCGGATGTTGTCCTTCCCGTACTGCGCGGCGACGTGCTTCGTCATCCCTCGGGACGCGAACTTGCTGCCGACGTAGGCGAGGTTCGGCGCGCCGACGATCGAGACGATACCCGCGACCGAGGAGACGTTGATGATCGAACCGCCTCCGGCCTTCTGCATCGCGGGGATGACCGACTTCATCCCGTAGAACTGGGAGTGCTGGTTGATCGCGCAGACCTTCAGGTACGCGTCCTCGTCGAGGTCCACCGTGGAGACGATGGGCCCGAGGACGCCCGCGTTGTTCACCAGGACGGTGGGCGGACCGAAGGTCGCCTCGGTCTCGTCGACGACGCGGCGCCAGTCGGCGAGGGACGCCACGTCGTGGACGACGAAGTGTGCGTTCTCTCCAAGCTCGACGGCGATCTGCTTCCCACGCTGCTCGTTCAGGTCGGTCAGGACCACCTTGGCGCCCTCGGCCACGAGCCGGCGCGCGTGCGCCTCGCCCATGCCCTGCGCAGCACCGGTCACGATCGCGATCTTGCCGTTCAGCCTGCCCATGTGTTCCTCTTCCTCCTCGTTGACCTGGAGTCCGAGATCGGGAGGTCGGCACGAGGTCGGCACCGAACCCAGACCAAACATTATGGTACTCGATACCGAAATTGACTGACCAGCGAAGCTACGGTCGTTTCGCCCTCCGGCGCGGACGCGGACGACGGGTAGGCTCGGTAGATGGCCGGCGCGCGCAACGGACCACGCGGCGCGGGGCGGCCACGGGTCACGTCTCCCGAGGCCGTCGAGCAGGTGGCCATCCAGCTCCTGCTCCGCGAGGGCTACGCCAACGTCTCGGTCGACCAGATCGCGGCCGCGGCGGGCGTCGGCCGCACGACGTTCTTCCGCTACTTCCCCTCGAAGGCGGCCGTCGTGTGGAGCGCGTTCGACCACGCCAACCGCCGCCTCGCCGAGCTGCTGGCCCGGGCCGACGGAGCCTGCCCGCCCATGACGGCTGTGCGAGAGGCGGTCGTGGGTTCCACGCGCGACGCCGTGGACACGCGCGGTGTGTGGCTGGAACGCTTCCGGCTTCTGGACACCTCAACCGCCCTACGTGCCAACGCCGCCGAGCACTGGGAGACGTGGCGGGCAACCGTGGCTGCGTTCATCGCGCACCGAATCGGCGCGGCGTCCCAGGATGTCGTGCCGACCGCGATCGCCGGTGCCGTCCAGGGCACCTACATCGCCGAGCTACGAAGCTGGCTGCTCCTGACAACCACGACCGACGACCTGCTGGAGCGCTTGCGGCGCAGCCTGACCACAGTCGGCGACGTCCTCGACACGCTGACGGCGCCCCCGCGGGGCGCGGACGGAGCGTCCAGCGCCCCGACTTCAGGTGGCCGTTGAGGAACACCAGCTGGCGCACCGGGGTGGTCGCGAGGCAGCGGGCCAGGTCGTCGAGGACCGCGAGCAGCGTCGTCGCCGACAGCCACATCGTGCCCAGCGACCAGGCGTGCTCGTTGGACTTCGTGTACGCCAGCGCCGGCAGCAGCCACAGGTCGCAGGCGTCGCCGAAGGTGTCGACGGCGTCCCGGGCGAGCGTCTCGGCGACGACGAGGTCGGTCGACAGCGGCAGGGGGGCCGTGCTGCTCGATCGACCCGATGGGCAGCACGGCGACCAGACGCCGGCGGCGCGCAGCTCCGGCAGGGCGCGGCGCAACGGTTCGATGGGCCGCCGCGCCGGGGTGATGTCGACGCCGATCGAGGCGAGCCAGCCGTCGGGATGGCAGAAGTCGTTCTCAGGTCGACGACGATCACGGCGGTGCGGGCCAGATCGAGGGTGAGCCGCTGCGGGCGGGCGTCGACGGTGACCGGCAGCGGTGCGACCGGGGCGCGGCGCAGATCGACGTGATCGGACGGCACCGCCCACGAGTTGCGGGGACCACCCAGCCGGATGTTGACCACACGAACATCCTGCGGGTGGTCGTTTGCCTCCGAATTACCGAGCCGTTGCGTCGGGGTGCCGACCGCGTGGGTGCGCCCGCAGGTCGCGACGGTGCGTGAGTCCATGGCGACGACCGTCGGGGGGCCCGAACCGCCCCGGACGCTCACGAACCCGGGGCGGTTCGCCCGCCGACGTGCGCCGTGTTCTCAGCTACTCAGCTCCGCGCGTTTGTGCCCACCGCGCAGCCACACCGTGGACATGGCGGCGAGTACCACCAGCACCCCGATCTCGACGGCCACGCTGATCGCAGCGTCCGGGGAGGGCGTGAAACCGTGCTCCTCGAAACCGGCGACACCGCTCGTCCGGGACAACACGAAGCCGAGCAGCGCGCCCCCGGACAGGCCCGCGGCCAGGACCGACAGCACGAACGATCCCGGCAGCGCCACGCTGACCACGAGCAGGAACGCGACGGCGAACGAACCCGCGGCCTGGACGAGGAACGCAGGGCCGATGGTGTGGACGTAGCGGTAGCCGTGGTCGACGTACAGGTCGTAATGGAGGTAGCCGCCCCAGGCCAGCAGGATGGCCACGACGACCGTCGCCGTTCCCCGGACGAACCGCGTCGGCCCGGCTGGGGCTGGCTGGGGCGTCCCTGGCCCGAGCGGCGCGGAGAGACTCTCCGACGTGCTCATGCGAGCGCACTGTCCTTGATCGCCAAGGTGGCCTGACCCTGGACGTGGCTGACCTCGCGGACGCCGAGCGCGGTGCGGAGCCGGCCCGCGGGCAGGGTCTGCGGCGTCGGGGCCGGGCCGACGCCGGGCCGGGGCAGGGGGTAGGCGGTCGTCGTGGCGCTGTGGAAGGTCACGGTGCCCTCCGTCTTCGTGAACAGCTGATGGACGTGGCCGTTGAGGCAGGTCACCGAGGAGAACCGCCGCAGGTGACTCAGGACCTGCGCGGCGTCGTCCGTGCCCCAGCCCCACGCCGGGTACATGGCGAACAGCGGGATGTGGGAGAAGACAATGATCGGCGTGTCGCTGGACAGGCCGGCGACGTCCCCGCGCACGAAGTCGAGCTGGGCCGGGCCGAGGTGGCCGAGCGTCTCCAGGCTCAGGGTGTTGACCAGCGCGATGACGTGGACGCCCTTGATGTCGAAGCTGTACCAACCGTCGCCGACGGACCCGGCGCCGAAGGTCGCCAGGTAGCCCCGGCCGTGGTCGTGGATCGAGTCGTGCTCCCCCGGCACGGTGTGCACACTGCCGGCATGCACGCCGCCGAGCATCTGCTTGACCTGATCGAACTGGGCTGCGGTGGACAGATGGGTGAGATCGCCGGTGTGCATGACGAAGTCCGGCCGGTAGGGCAGCGCGTTGACCTGGTCGATCGCGTGGGCGAACGAGCCGGTGACGTCGGGGTTCGCCGTTCCGGTGAAGCCCAGGTGGCTGTCGCTGACCTGGACGAACCGCAGCGTGGCGGTGTCGTCGACCGCCGCGGCGCTCGGCGTCGTGCCGCCGACGACCGAGCTGATCACCTCGCCGCCGACGACGCTGAGCGCCACCGCCGCGCCGAACCAAGCGCCGTGGCGAGCCAGCTGCCGCCGGCTCATGCCACCCAGCCGGCCCTCCTCGCCGGGCCGGGCATCGCGGGGGCCAGGCCCGTCGCCGGCGCTCACGGGGTCACCACCACGGTGCCGAGCATGAACGGGTGGATGGTGCACAGGTAGGAGTACTGGCCGGCCTTGGTGAACGTGTATTGGTAGGTCGCCCCCTGGTCGAGGGTCGGCGAGTCCGGGCCCGCCCCGCTTTTCGCGGTGACCGTGTGCGGATCGGAGTCCTGGTTCGTCCAGGTGACCGTCGTGCCGATCTTCACCGTGACGGTCGCCGGGGAGAACGCGAAGTTCTGGATCGCCGCTCTGGTCCTCGACACCGGCTTTCCGGTCGCCGTCGCGCCACCGGCGCCCGGCGCACCCGTCGCCATCCCGGACATGCCCGGCATCGGGGTCGGCGTCGTGCCCCCGCCCGACCCGCCGCCGCAGGCCGCAAGGCCGGGGAGCGCCACCGCCAGAGCGGCGACCGCGAACAGCCGCCGCCGGGGTCGGCGCATTGTGGAAGAACACCACATCGGTTAGCTGCCTTTCCGGCCCGTCATCCGGGCCAGTGCCGTAGGCCCACCGTGTCGGCTCGTGGACCGCGTGTGTCATCGCGGTTATCAATAGCCGGGGTGGTTACACGGCCCGGGCGGTCACCCGATGGCAGGCGGCACTCACGTACGGGTGTTAACGTGGGAGTGGGTGGCACGTAAACCTGCACGACGCCATCGACCTCGCGAACGGTGAGGCTGGGCAGCGCACGCGGCGGGTTGCGCACCTTGGAGTGCACGACCTCGCCGGTCAGCGCGAAGGCCATCCGGTGGCAGGGGCAGTTCAGCCGCTGCTGCGCCGGGTCCAGGGCCAGCCGGCAGCCCTGATGCGTGCAGATGCCCGACGTCGCGCGGACCCGACCGTCGGTCCGTCGCACGAACCCGACCACGGTTCCGGTGTCGAAGGCCCGAACGCCGCCTTCCGGCAGATCCACCGTGGTGGCGACGGTCCGCCAGATGCCGGTCTCAGGAACCAGGGCGGCACCGGACCCGGCCACCGACTCCGGTCCCGCTACTGACGGGTCCGCCCGGTCGCCGCCGCCCGGGCCGCGCTCGCCGACGGCCCGGTCCACCCCAGCCCCGACCGCCGCCGACCCGGCCGCCAGCGAGGTGACCTGGACAAACCGGCGCCGCGTCCCGCGCCGCCGCCCCGCGCCGCCCCCACCCGCGCCAGTCCCACCGGCGGACGTCCCGTCACCGACGGTCGCGCCGGGCATCGTCCCCTCGTCCCGCTGGGGCGGGAACCAGCCGGCCCCGTCACGAGCCTGGTCCGGCCCGGCCTCACCGTCCGCGCGGCGGGCCTCGACTAGACGCTGGTGCAGCTGCTCGACGAACTCCTCGCTCGGCATGTCGCTGCCGGGTCGGGCGGCCCGCAACGTGATCGCCGCACGCAGGGCGGCGGCGTCCTGCGGGCCCACGTCGAACGGTCTGGGCCGCCGGTGGCCGATCAGGTCCTCCACGAATCGGCGCAGTCCCCGCCCAGTCATGTGGTTACCTCGCCGCCGAGCCGGGCCGCCCGCCGCAGCGCGCGGTGCTGGAGAACCTTCGCGTTCCCGACCATGATCCCGAGCTCGTCGGCGGCCTCCCGCAGGGTGCACGCCTCCAGGAACCGCAGCCGCAGGAGCGGGCATACCGGTCAGGCAGAGCGGCGAGGATCGCCTCCGCGCGAGCGGGGCTGTCGAGCACCGGACCGGCCGAGACGGCAATCGTACCGGCCGGCCCCGCCGAGACGGCGATCATACCGGTCGGCCCCGCCGGGGCGGCGACGGTGGTGGTGGTGGTGGTGAACATCGTCTGGGCCGTCGCCTCGTCGAGCGTGGTGACGGCGATTCCCAGGGTGCGCCGCCAGTGCGCGGCGAGCACCGTACCGGCGGTCGCGACCAGGTACGCCCGCACCTCACCGACACTCGCCGACACCCGCAGGGGACGCAACGCCGCCATGAACACCTCGGCCGTCAGATCCTCGGCATCCGGACGGTTCCCCACCTTCGCGAACATGATCCTGTACACCCGCTCCACATTGTCGCGATAGATCTCCTCCCAGCCGGAGTAGACGTCATCGGACACCACCCGCAACCGCGGCGGATGAGGCCGCCCGGATACCCCGACGCCAGCACCGGCTCGACCATCGCCGCCACCGGGCCCACCGCCATCTCCGAGACCATCGCCATCGCCACGGCCACCGCCGCCTCCGGGGCTGCCGCCATCTCCGGGGCTGCCGCGATCATGCTCCTCACCCGGCGCGATGCCGCGGGCACTGCCGACCGCCTCCTCGCCCGCCAGGGTGCGTCGTCGGTTCCACGCCCGAGCACCCGCCACTACTCGCCACCGCCTCACAGCCCGCCATCGTCACCGATCTGTCACCTCATCCGTACAGATAGACGGGAGGGTTACACCCGGCCCGCGGAAGTGGCGCGGCGCCTCGGGCCCGGGCATCCGGACGGATCAGGAGGCAGCGGCAGAATGATCAGCGGCAGCATGACCGCGCTCCGGCGCGGTCACGAAGCCGACATCGGGGTGTGGCAGGGTGCCGGCCCGTGACGATGCTGCACAGCGGGGTCGGGATTGCGGCGACCGAAGCGTACCTGCCGTCCAGGCCGGACGAGGTCTGGTGGGGTTGCTGCCGAACGCGACGAGCCGGCCGGTGCTGACCCGTGCCGTCCGGGCACGCGGTCCGGATCGAGTGATCCGGGCGGACCGGACGGCGACATCGGCGGATGAGACGGCGCCGCAGCGGATACTCTCAGGTTCCTGGGCGGTTCCACGGGCGTCGGAGGGTGGTCCGGGTGACGATGGCCGAGCAGGTCGAGGTCCCGTTGCTGCGGGGGCTGATCGGGCGGGCGCTACGACGTCGCAGGCTGGCCCAGCAGCGCACCCTGCGCAATGTCGCCGCGGCGGCGCTGATGTCGATGCCCTACCTGTCCGAGATCGAGCGGGGCCGCAAGGAGGCCTCCTCGGAGATCCTCACGGCGATCTGCCGCGCGCTCGGCGTGCGCCTGACGGACTTGCTCGACGAGGTACGCCTTGAACTCGCCCGCGCCGAGCCCGAGATCGCCCCCGCCACACCGGTCGCGCCGTCGGGCGGCGTCACCGAGCCGATCACGGCCAGCTTCGGCGTCCTGCGCCCGACGGCGATGCCGCGCCCCTTCGAGCCCTGTGCCGCGGCCGGCAGCAGCCTCGCCGCGATCGGCGGCAACCCTGCCGAGATCGGCGACAACCTCACCGGGGTCGGCGGCTGGCTTGCGGCGGACGCGGCGGGCGCCTGGTACGGCGACGGCCCCGTCACCGCTGCGGGGCTCGCCTCCTCGGCGCACCAGCAGGGAGTGTCCCCGAACCTGGGATTCTCCGCGGAATTCGAGGCGGTGCTCGGCGCCGGCCGGATTATCGTCCCGGCCGGCGCATGGGCCGCCCGCCGCTCCTCCCACCACCTCGCCGTCGGAGCGATCCGCGCCGCCCACCGCGCTCGCGCCGGCCGCGCCGGCCGGACCTGCCCGGCGATGAACCCGCCCCGCCCCACCCCGCCGGTGGCCGGGCGGAGCGTCCGCCCGGGGTCGACTCGGGTTCCCTCGGCCGGCTGACCGGCGAACATCCCGCGGGAGGCGTCATGTGGTTCCTCGTCATCACCCTGATCGTCCATCGGCCGGATCCGGTCACCGGCGCCATGCCGTCGGCCCGGGACCGGCTGCGCGAGGTCGTCGACAGCGCAGTGCTGGCCGAGGAGCTGGGGTTCGACGGGTTCGGCGTCGGTGAGCGGCACGAGCGGCCGTTCATCTCCTCCTCGATCTCCTCCTCGCCGCCGGTCGTGCTCAGCCACGTCGCGGCGCGCACCTCGCGGATCCGGTTGTTCACCGCGGTGACGACCCTGAGCCTGCTGGACCCGGTGCGGGCCTACGAGGACTACGCCACCCTCGACAACCTCTCCGACGGCCGGCTCGAGCTGATCATTGGCAAGGGCAACGGCACGGCGCAGCGCGAGCTGTTCAACGTCACCCCCGAGGACCAGTGGGAGCGCAACGCCGAGTCCTACGAACTGTTCCGGCAGATCTGGCGGCAGGACACGATCACCGCGCAGCCGCGGTTCCGGCCCGCGCTGCACGAGGCCGAGATCTGGCCACGCCCGTTCCAGCAGCCGATCCGGGTCTGGCACGGCAGCGCCACCAGTCGCGAATCGGTCGACCTCGCCGCCCGCTACGGCGACCCGCTGTTCTCCGTCAACGTCACCAACCCGATCGAACCGTACGCCGAGCTCGTCCACTACTACCGGCAGCGCTGGACGGATTACGGCCACGACCCGGCGCTGGCCGCGGTCGGCGCCGGCACGGCCGGTTTCCACGTGGCGCGGCGCTCCCAGGACGCCACCGCCGCCTACCCGCCGGTGTTCGCCGGGCAGCTCGCCTTCCAACGTTCGATGGGGCTCGAGCCGGTGTTCCCGACGCTTGAGGACTTCATCGAACGCAGCTCCGCGCTGATCGGCAGCCCCGAGCAGATCGTCGACAAGGTGCACCGCTACCACGAGCAGTTCGGCCATAGTGTGCTGCACCTGCACGCCGAGGCCGGCGGGCTGCCCGCCGGCGAGCACCGGGCGAGCCTGGAACTGTTCCAGGCCGCGGTGGCCCCGGCGCTGCGCCGGGACCTCCCCGACCCGCCCTGGCCGTGGGCACCGGTCCGGCCCCAGGCCGCGTCCGCCCCAGAGGCCGCCCCCGCGTCCGCGTCCGCAGACTGATCGGACACTGCGCCTACTCGCGCTACGGCGACACGTGGACACCGTGTTCGCCGGGGCGGGACGGCTGACCGCGTACCACCACGGCTCGTTCCCTGCGTTTGCGCTGGTCAGGACGATCGCCCAGGAATCACACCGTAACGTTCCGGACGCGCGTTGCGCATATCGGTGGAAAGCAGGTCCGCCCGGCGATAACGTGAAAGTGTCACCGGCCGGGCCAAATCGGCCGTCCGGGCGGCAAGGAATCTCACCGCGGCATGACGTTGTACGGCGTCGTGCCGTCCTGTCGTCGTCGATGGGCGGAGCATGGTCGAGCTACAGGTCAGGCCCTGGAAACGATTCGGCCAGGACCGGCTTTACGTAAATCTGCACGACGGCCGCAGCGCCGCCTGCTTCGACCGGCGGACCAGTGAGCTCACCCTCCTGCTCGACGTGGACCGGGACGCGGTACTCGCCGCGCTGGCGCCCCATCTACCCGACCTGCCGACGCCGGTGATCCGAACGAACCTGCCTGCTGCAGCCACCGCTGCCGCTGCCGCTGCCGCTCCGAACATCCGTAGGCCAACCACCCGCACGCCGGCGCACAGCACACCGGCGACCAACAGTCGGACAGGCCATACTCCCGCGAACGCGGAACCAGCGGATCTCACGACGTATCCGGACGACCTCGCGGGCAATCCACCCGGCCTGGCGATCCACACAAAAATCGCGGAGCTGACCCCTGGATTCTGGCGCGCGTTAGCCAACCGACTGCTCCGGCGCCCTCGGCCGGAAACGGAAAGCTGGCGCAAGGGCCTGGCCGGTGAACAGCTGGTGGCCGCGGAACTAGAGCCGCTTACGACGCGGAGCTGGCGGGTGTTGCACTCAATACCGCTGCCACGGGACGTGGACATCGATCACCTGCTGATCGGCCCGGGCGGTGTCTTCACCCTCAACACCAAGAATCACCGCGGCGCGCGAATATGGGTCGGCGACCGCGCGGCCACCGTAAACGGCCAGCCCTATCGGTACGTTAACAAGTCCAGAAACGAGGCGAAACGCGCAGCCGTAGCGTTGAGCGACGCCTGCGGCTTTCCCGTTGCCGTCGCCGGGGTGCTGGTCTTCGTCGAGGCGGACACCCTCACCGTGGAGCCCTCGCTGAAGGACGTCTACGCGACGCACCACGACCTGATCGCCGAAGCGTTCGAGGGCGCCACCGGAGTCTGGCAACCGGCGGACGTCGAGACGATCTACGCCGCGGCGCGCCGCGGGCACACCTGGCACGGCGCCTGACGCCGCGGCTGTCTCGGGCCGGGCACTGGGCGTCCGGTGATCCGGCCAGGGTCCACTGGCGGCCGGATCACCGGGGTGGGCTCAGGCCACGCCGGCCACCGGGCGCGCGGTCGTCGACTTGCGGCTGGTGATGACGTCATCGATGAGGCCGTAGTCGCGGGCCTCCGCAGCGCTGAAGATCTTGTCGCGTTCGGTGTCGCGGCGGATCTCCGTCTCGCTGCGGCCGGTGTGCCGGGCCAGCAGGGTCTCCTGCAGGGCTCGTATCCGCAGGATCTCGCGGGCCTGGATCTCCAGGTCGCTGGACTGGCCCTCCCCCTGCGCCGACGGCTGGTGGATGAGGATGCGGCTGTGGGCCAGGGCGAAGCGCTTGCCCGGGGTCCCGGCCGCCAGCACCGCCGCCGCCGACGCCGCCTGCCCCATG
>NZ_CADCWT010000166.1 GCF_902806485.1 Candidatus Frankia alpina
ATTTACGATCCCGGCGATCTGATTCGAATCAGCCATGGCGAGTTTCGGAAAAACTCCCAGGTACCAGGTGCCGCTTTTGAGCACGACGCCGAGCGGGTCGAGGACACGGTCGACCTCGCGGGGGGCCCGCCAGCGCCGGTAGGTGACCCGCAGGCGGCGCTGCGCCCAGACCGCGTCGGCGACCTCGGCGAGCAGTGGCGTGTCCTCGGTCGCCCGGAACCAGCTGGGCGCGTCGAGGTGGAAGCGCTCGCGGACCCGGCCGGCCCGCTCGCGCAGCGGCTCCGGCAGCGTCGCCATCAGCTTCAGCTCGGCCGCCGCGAGCATCGCGCCGAGGCCCAGCTCGGCGGCGGCGCCCGGCATCCCGGCGAGGAACAGCGAATCGGCCTCGTCCGCGGTCAGCCCCGTCAGCCGGGTGCGGTAGCCGGCGAGCAGTCGGTAGCCGCCGGTGACGCCCCGGTCGGCCAGCACCGGGACGCCGGCCTGCGCGAGGGCGTCCAGATCCCGGTGGACGGTCCGGACGGACACGTCCAGCTCGTCGGCGATCTGGCGCGCCGTCAGTTTGCCGCGAGTCTGTAACAGCATCAGGACGGACAGCAGCCGGCTGGCACGCACGCCCGCATTCTCGCGCGCCAATCCTGCCAGGGGAAGTCAGGTATCCCGCCCAGGATGGGTGGAGCAGGCAACACCACCAGGTCCGATAGGAGATGACCATGACGGGAACGGAGACGGTCGGCGGCGCGGCGACCGAGGAGGCGACGTCCTCGCCGGGCGTCACGCCGGCGGCATGGGCAGGGCTGATGCTCGACTGCCCGGACGCCACGGAGCTCGCGACCTTCTACGGCGAGCTGACCGGTTGGGGCGTCGGGGGTGCGGACGACGGGGGCGCCTGGGCCTACCTGACCCCGCCGGGCACCGCGCTCACGTTCGGGTTCCAGCGGGTGGCGGACTACCGGCCGCCGCGCTGGCCGGACCAGGAGGTGCCGCAGCAGTTCCACCTGGACTTCCGGGTCGCGGACCTACCCGCCGCGATCGCCCGCGCCGAGGAGCTCGGCGCCACCCAGGCGTCGTTCCAGCCCGGTGGCGAGCGCTGGCGGGTGCTGCTCGACCCCGCCGGTCACCCCTTCTGCCTGTGCCCGCCGGCCCCCGCCGACGCCACGGCCGGCTGATCGGCGGGCGGCGGGTCGGCGTACGGCCCGGAGTGTGGGTGCCGTCAGCCCATGGTGCGGGCGCCGTCGAGGGCCTCACGCAGGATGTCGGCGTGCCCGCAGTGATGGGCGGTCTCGGCGATGAGGTGCAGCAGGACCTGCCGCACCGACCAGCTCGCACCGGGCTCGAACCAGGGCGCCGCGGGCAGCGGGTGGGCGTCGTCGAGGTCCGCGACCTCGGCGACGATCCGCTCGGTGCGGCGGGCAACCTCGTCGAAGCGGTCGAGCACACCGGCCAGCGTCTCGCCGGGCAGCAGCCGGAAGCCGCCGTGGAACTCATCCTGGCGGGCCGCCATGCCGCCGTCGAAGGCCGAGGCGCCGACGAGGACGAAGTCCAGCCACTGGTGCTCCATGACGGCGACGTGCTTGACCAGGCCGGCGAGGGTCAGCTCGCTGACGGTGGTGCGCCGCCCGGCCTGCTCGTCGTCGAGGTTCTGCACGGTGAACCGGAGGAAGAAGCGGCGCTGCGCCAGGCTCGCCAACAGGTCGGCGCGCTCGCCGGTGGGCGCGGGCCTGGCCGTGGCCGGTGTGGCGGGAGTCGCGTCGGTTCTCGTGGTGGTCATCGCCTGTTGCCCTTCGTCGTCCGTCTGATTGGGGTCGACGCTAGGGGCACTTCCGGTCAGAATCTGACCTCAATTATGGCTGGGAGAGATCCGGGCCGCGCAGGGGTGGGAAATGCGGGAGGTTGACGACGGTTCTCCGCGGCCGCCACCGTTACTCGACGTTAATCGTCTACGACTCCGAGTAGATAGAACCTAGTCGTCTAAGGCAGGTCGTAGACGCGCCGGGCGTTGTCGGCGCAGATGAGTCGGGCGATCCGGGCGGCGTCGGCGGTGGTCCAGGCGTCGTCGTCGATGCCCTCGGCGAGGAAGACGGCCAGGCCGCGGCGGAACAGCGTCGCGCCAAGCAGGAACAGCTCGCCGAGGGCGTAGGCGTCGGTGGAGAACAGGAACTTGCCGAACGGGGCGAGTTCGAGGGCCTGTGCGATCAGGCCGATGGAGCCGCGCCCGGTGTTGTTGATCGCGAGCCCCAGATCGAGGTGAACGTTGGCGAAGACCTGGGTGAGATAGGCGGCCTCGCGGTGGAACGGATAGCAGTGCAGTAGCAGGACAGTGACCTCGGTCGGCGCGATCGCCCGCAGCAGGCCGGTGAGCAGCAGCGGGTTGCCGCGGGCGAGGTCGAGATCGGCGTCGCCGTAGCCGACGTGGATCTGCACCGGCAGCCGCGCCTCGACCCCGCACCAGATCAGGAACGAATGCAGGACGGGGTCGTGCAGCCGGATCGGGGCGCCACCTCGGATCTTGTTGATCCAGGTGCGGGTGGCGGCGGAGACCTCCCGATCGGTGGGCCGCCGGGCCGGCAGGTCGAGCCCGGCACGGTAGGCGGCGACCGATTTCACCGCGACCGTCGACGGGGTGCGTTCCGCCAGCCGGGTGCGTACCGCGTCGGCGAGGTGGGTGACCCCGATCTGCCCGGTGAGCACGTCCACGGCTGCTCGTTCCGCGATCCGTTCGAGGCGCACGACGTCGAGACCTCGTCCGCCGGCGAATGCGGCGAGGTCCTCGGCGCAGGTGAGCGGCTCGGGCTGGAAGCCGGTGTCGACGCAGAAGGTGGTGATTCCGGACGCCCCGAGCAGCCGCCGGTGCACCTCGGTGTGGCCAAGCTCGGCCCGCCGCTCCAGGTAGGTCTCGGGGTCGGCGTGCGGCGGCAGGTCGAGCGCCGGGGCGCACCAGCGCCGCACGGCGAAGCCGATCTGGCTGTCGAACACCGTGGTGCCGGCCGGGCCGGGTCGATCGGCCTCGGTGAGCATGCCCTCGAACTCCGGGCGGGTGAGATCGCGCCGGACGAGGCCGTGGCAGTGATGGTCGACGAGCTCGTGATCGACGAGTGCGTGATCGACGAGATCAGGTTCGCCGACGCCTCCGGAGCGCCCCATCCCTGACTGGTCCCCGCTGGGCGGTGGGACCATGCCTAGCCAAGGATGTCACTTTGCGTAATCCACACCTGCGTGCTGCGACTGTGGATAACTTGTGGATTACTTCGGCCTACCTGGGGACAGTCGAGTCGAACATTGGTGATGTTGACGTGTTTTCAAATCTTCTTGTCGGGGCGAAAGCTGTGGACAACTGTTGACGGCCGCCCGGATGCACGGTGGGCATCTCCGGCGAGATCATGGTTGAATATCACTGTACGTGACAGCCGGATCGGTGTGGGCGGGGTCTCGTCCGGCGCCTCACCCGCACATCGGGCCCGCGGTCGCGCGAACTATGGTGCCAGGTGAGACCCAGCGAGGGTGGGATCCGTGGAGAAGGCGACATTCGTGGGACAGCGATCTCCGTGCCACTCGAGGCCTCCGCGGGAGGGGCGATCATGATCGGCCCTGCGTGGGATCGGGCCGCGCCGCGGATCAGCGCCACCGACGGCCGCGAGCGCGACCGGCTCGCCGCCGCGGCTCGGCACGCGGCGACACACCTGGAGGTGCGCGGGGTCGTGTGCGTCGCCTGCACCTTCGTCGACAACAGCGGCATCACCCGGATGAAGGGGGTGCCGGTTGGCCGGTTGGACGCGGCGGTGGTCTGGGGCATCGGCGCGTCCCCCGTGTTCGACGCGTTCGGCGTCGACGACAGCATCACCGCCGGCCGTTTCGCCGGCGGCCCGGTCGGCGACCTTCGGCTGCATCCGGACCTGGACCGGCTGACCGCACTCGCCGCCCAACCCGGGTGGGCGTGGGCACCGGTGGATCGACGCGATCAGACCGGCGCGCCCCATCCCCAGGACGCCCGGGATCTCGTCCGGGTCGAGGCGGTGCGCCTGGCCGGACGCGGGCTGCGGGTCGCGATGGCCTTCGAGATCGAATGGGCCGTCGCGCCGGCCGGCGCCGACGGGTTCGTCCCCGCCGCCCGCGGCCCCGCCTACGGCATGACCCGCGTCGCCGAGCTCGGCGACTACCTGCGCGACGTGGTCATGGCGCTGACCGAGGAGGGTCTCGTCGTCGAGCAGATCCATCCCGAGTACGCGGCCGGCCAGTTCGAGGTCTCGGTCGCCGCGCAGGACCCGCTCGGCGCCGCCGACACCTGCGTGCTGGTGAAGGAGACTGTGCGCGCGGTCAGCGGGCGCCACGGCCTGCGCGCCTCGTTCGCGCCGAAGGTTCTCGCCGACGGCGTCGGCAACGGCGGGCACGTCCACCTGAGCCTGTGGGGCGATGGCGAGAGCGACGGCGGCGACAGCGTGACCGAGTCCGGCGTGACCGAGTCCGGCGTGATCGGGTCCGGCGGGTACGGGGCGGGCCCAGGGCCGGCGGGCGCCACGGCACTGGGCGCCGCGGTGCCGGGCGGGTGGAACGGCGGCGGCCGGGACAATCTGCTGGGCGGCGGACACGTCCCGGGCGGGCTGACGGCGACCGGCGAGGCGTTCGTCGCCGGGATCCTTGCCCGGCTGCCGGCACTGATGGCGCTCGGCGCGCCGAGCGTGGCCTCCTACCTGCGGCTGGTGCCGTCCCAGTGGGCCGGGGCCTACGCCTGCTGGGGGTCGGAGAACCGGGAGGCGGCGCTGCGGATGATCCCCGGGCCACCGGCGGCCGCGGGCCGGGCGGCGAATCTGGAGATCAAGTGCTTCGACCTGGCCGCCAACCCCTACCTTGTGGCGGCCGGGCTACTCGCCGCCGGGCACGCCGGCCTGGACGACGAGGCGCGGCTGCCCCCACCGGTCGACGTCGACCCGGCCTCGCTCGGCCCCGCCGAGCGGGCCCGACGCGGCATCGCCCGGCTGCCGACCGACCTTGGCGCGGCCGTCGCCGCCTTCACGGCCGACGACGTGCTGCGCCGCGCCTGCGGACCGGCGCTGCACGACACCGTCGCCTCCGTCCGGCGGGCGGAGATCGACCGGTTCGCCGGTGCCGACCCGGCCGTCGTCGTCGCCGCCACCCGCTGGCGCTACTGATCGTCTGGCGACCACCCGCACCCCGGCCCGGGCCCGACTTGAGGCATGGGGTCCCGGCCGGCGGGGCGGGGGTCCGATCGCATAGCGCCGTCCTTGTGGTGACGTTAGCCCGAACAGTCGATCGTGACCCCCGACACGTTGCTTTGGCGCGTGGGAGCGTTACGCCCTCACAATGATGCGCACCCTGTCCGAGGAGGCGCGCGTGCGCAAGGTTCTGGTCGCAAACCGCAGTGAGATAGCCGTCCGCGTCTTCCGAGCCGCTCAGGAGCTGGGGCTGCGCACCGTCGCGGTCTACACCCCGGAGGACGTCTCCGCGCTGCACCGGACGAAGGCGTCCGAAGCCTACGAGCTCGGCGGGCCGGGTCATCCGGTGCGGGGCTACCTCGACATCGACGCGCTGCTCACAGTGGCCAAGCAGGCGGAGGCGGACGCGCTGCACCCCGGCTACGGCTTCCTGTCGGAGTCGGCGGTGCTGGCGGAGGCGTGCGCGGCGGCGGGGGTGACCTTCGTCGGCCCGCCGCCGTCGGTGCTGCGGCTGACGGGGGACAAGGTCGCGGCACGCGACGCGGCGATGGCGGCGGGCCTGCCGGTGCTGTGTGCGTCCGTGCCACTGCCGGACGGGGCGGGCGCGGCGCAGGCGGCCGAGGAGGTCGGGTTCCCGCTGTTTGTGAAGGCGTCGGCGGGCGGCGGCGGGCGAGGGCTGCGCCGGGTGGAGCGCGCCGCGGACCTCGCCGACGCGGTGGGCAGCGCCTCCCGGGAGGCCGCGGCGGCGTTCGGCGACGGGACCGTGTTCCTGGAGCAGGCCGTGGACCGGCCCCGCCACATCGAGGTACAGGTCTTCGCAGACTCCTATGGCAACATCATCCATCTGTTCGAGCGGGACTGCTCGGTGCAGCGCCGCCATCAGAAGGTCGTCGAGATCGCCCCGGCGCCGATGCTGGACGAGGCGGTCCGGGCGAGCATCTGCGCGGACGCGGTCCGCTTCGCCCGGCACGTCGGTTACGTCAACGCCGGCACCGTCGAGTTCCTCCTGGGCGCCGACGGCCGGTACACGTTCATGGAGATGAACCCGCGCATCCAGGTCGAGCACACGGTCACCGAGGAGGTCACCGGCGTCGACCTGGTCGCGGCGCAGCTGCGTATCGCCGACGGGGAGAGCCTCGCCGATCTCAACCTCGGTCAGGAGCAGATCGCGCTGCGCGGCACCGCGATCCAGTGCCGGGTCACGACGGAGGACCCGGCGGACGGCTTCCGGCCCGACACCGGGACGATCAGCTTCTACCAGTCCCCGGGCGGCCCCGGCGTCCGCCTCGACGGTGCGACCTACGCCGGCGCGGAGATCAGCCCCTACTTCGACTCGTTGCTGGTGAAGCTGACCGCGCGGGGCAGCACGCTGGAGAAGGCGGCCCGGCGGGCGCGCCGCGCGCTCAACGAGTTCCGGATCCGCGGTGTCCGGACCAACATCGACTTCCTGGGCAGGGTGCTGACCGACCCCGACTTCCTCGCCGGCGGGGTGACGACGTCGTTCATCGACGAGCGTCCGGAGCTGCTGCCCGGCCGGAGCACCGACCAGACCAGCCGGACGCTGGCCCGCCTCGCCGAGAGCACCGTCAACGGGTTCCGCCGCCCGGCGACCGCGCTGGTCGACCCGCGTACCCGGCTGCCGGAGCTGCCCCTGCTGCCCGACGGGCAGGCAGTGCCGATCGGCACCGGCTCGCGGCAGCTGCTCACCGAGCTCGGTCCGGCCGGCTGGGCGGCGCGGCTGCGCGCCCAGGAGGCGCTGGCCGTCACCGACACCACGCTGCGCGACGCTCATCAGTCGTTGCTGGCGACCCGGCTGCGCAGCTTCGACATCCTGGCGGCGGCGCCCTCGTTCGCCGCCCTGACGCCGAACCTGCTCAGCCTGGAGGCGTGGGGCGGGGCGACGTACGACGTGGCGCTGCGCTTCCTGGCCGAGGACCCGTGGGAGCGGCTCGCGGCGCTGCGGTCCACCGCGCCGAACCTGTGCCTGCAGATGCTGCTGCGCGGGCGCAACGCCGTCGGTTACACGCCGTACCCGGACGACGTGGTGCGGGCGTTCGTCGCCGAGGCCGCCGCGACCGGCGTCGACCTCTTCCGGATCTTCGACGCGCTCAACGACATGGAACAGATGCGCCCGGCGATCGAGGCGGTCCTGGCGACCGGCACGGCGATCGCCGAGGGCACCCTGTGCTACACCGGCGACCTGTCCGACCCCGGCGAGCAGATCTACACCCTCGACTACTACCTGCGCCTCGCCGAGCAGCTCGTCGCCGCCGGCGTGCACGTACTGGCGATCAAGGACATGGCCGGGCTGCTGCGTCCCACCGCGGCGGCGACGCTGGTCACCGCCCTGCGGTCGCGCTTCGACCTGCCCGTCCACCTGCACACCCACGACACCGCCGGTGGCCAGCTCGCCACCCTGCTCGCCGCGTCCGCGGCCGGGGTGGACGCCGTCGACGCCGCCGCCGCGCCGATGTCCGGCGGCACCAGCCAGGTGAACATGTCGGCGCTGGTCGCCGCGACCGACCACACCCCACGGGCGACGGGGATTGCGCTGGCCGCCCTGTCGTCGATGGAGGCGTACTGGGAGGCGGTGCGCGACCTGTACGCGCCGTTCGAGGCGGGCCTGCGGGCGCCGACCGGGGCGGTGTACCGGCACGAGATCCCCGGCGGGCAGCTCACCAACCTGCGCCAGCAGGCGATCGCCCTGGGACTGGGGGAGCGCTGGCCGGCCGTGCAGGAGGCGTACGCCGTCGCCAACGAGCTGCTCGGCAAGCCGATCAAGGTGACGCCGACCAGCAAGGTCGTCGGCGACCTGGCGCTGTTCCTCGTCGGCGGCGGGGTGGACGTCGCCACGCTGCGGGAGCATCCGGAGCGCTTCGACCTGCCGGCGAGCGTGCTGGGCTACCTCGCCGGGGAGCTCGGCACCCCGCTGGCCGGGTTCGCGGAGCCGTTCCGGGAGCGGGCGCTGGCCGGCCGCCATCCGGCTCCGCCCGCCGTCGACCTCGACCCCGCCGACGCCGCCGAACTCGCCGTTCCCGGCGCCCGGCGCCGCTCGGCGCTGTCCCGGCTGCTGTTCCCCGGCCCGTGGAAGGACTACCTGGCCGCCGCCGACAGCTACGGCGACTCCTCGCTGGTCCCGACGGAGCCCTACCTGTACGGGCTGCGGCCCGGCGCCCCGGTGGCCGTCATGCTGGAGCCCGGGGTAGAGATCATCATCGAGCTGGAGACGCTGTCCGAGCCGGACGACGCCGCCATGCGGACCCTCTACCTTCGGGTCAACGGCCAGCCCCGCCCGGTCCGGGTCCGGGACACCTCCATCACGGCGACGACGGCCGCGGCCCGACGGGCCGACCCGAGCGACGCGAACCAGATCGGCGCCGGGCTGCCCGGCATCGTCACCTTCACCGTCGCCGCCGGGGACGCCGTCACCCAGGGCCAGAAGCTCGCGGTGGTCGAGGCGATGAAGATGGAGGCGGCGGTGACCAGCCCCGTCGCCGGCACCGTCGGCGAACTCGTCCGCGCCAGCGGCGACTCCGTCGAGGTCGGCGACCTGCTGCTGGTCATCCGCCCCTGACCGGCGTCTGGCGTCTGTGCTGCGGGTCAGATCCTGTGCGCTGGGGCGGGTCAGGATGCTTCGGGTGTCGCCGGGCGGGCGCGGAAAACCCAGGCCCGCAGCAGCAGGAACCGGATGACGGTGGACAGCAGGTTCGCCAACACGAGGACCGTGACCTCCAGACCGCGGCCGGGATGGTCGCCCGCTGCGTGCAACGCCGCGTGCGAGCCGCTGGTCAGCCCCAGCCCGATGGCGAACACCACGAGGCCCTGCAGGTGGTGGCGGCCGGCCTGGGCCGCACCGGTGAGACCGAAGGTGAGCCGCCGGTTCGCTGCCGTGTTCGCCACCGGGGTGATGAGCAGCGCCAGCAGGTTCGCCGCCTGGGCGCCGGTGGCCGTCCGCAGCAGGACGAACAGCACCAGGTAGGCCAGCGTGCTGGCCACCCCGATGACCGCGAAGCGAATCAGCTGGCCCGGCAGCCCCCGTGGTACTCCCGGCACCTGCACCCCTCCCGCCGCCGCGCCGCCGCTGCCGTCCGCGCCGTCCATGGCGACGCCGACTCCGGCCGCCGTGGTCAGTGGCCCTCGGCCGAACTCCCGGCGCAGCTCAACCAGCGGCAGCGCGCCGGTACCCAGCGCCCGCAGCAGCCGGACGACCCCCTTGAGGTCCGCGATCGCCGTGTTGAGCACGTCGACCCGGCTGTCCGGGTCGTCGATCCAGTCGACGGGCACCTCGTGGATGCGCATCCCGGTCCGTTCGGCGAGGACGAGTAGCTCGGTGTCGAAGAACCAGCCGGTGTCCTCCACCAACGGCAGCAGCGCCGCGGCGGCGTCGGCCCGGATCGCCTTGAACCCGCACTGCGCGTCGGAGAACCGGGCGGCGAGTGTCCCGCGGAGCAGCAGGTTGTAGCAGCGGGAGATCACCTCCCGGCGCGGACCGCGCACCACTCGGGAGGTACGGGCGAGCCGGGTGCCGATCGCGAGATCCGAATGCCCGCTGATCAGCGGCGCGACCAGCGGCAGGAGCGCGGCGAGGTCAGTCGACAGATCGACGTCCATGTAGGCGAGCACCGGCGCCGACGACATCCCCCAGGCGGTGCGCAGCGCCCGGCCGCGGCCCTTGGCGTCCAGGTGCACCGTGCGCACTCCGGGCAGCTCCTCCGCCAGCGCCACGGCGATCTTGAGGGTGCCGTCGGTGCTGGCGTTGTCGGCGATCGTGAGCTGGAACGGGTAGGGGAACGTGTCACGCAGGGGCGAGATCGTTCTCCTCGTTGTAGACCGGGATGACGACATCGAGCACCGGGAGCGGTCGGCCGTCGTCCTCCACTGCCGTGCTGGCGTGCGTCTGCTCCACGGGAACGCGCTGCGTGGGGGCACCGGTTCCGGTCGCCGAGGAAGGCATCCACGTCGTCATGCCCCTCACCCTCGGTTGGCGAGCTGTGCCACCCGTGTGCCGATGCTGTGCGCCGCCTGTGAGACTCGAGGCCGCGCCCCGAGCAGGCCCTTACTGGCACGTGGCTCGCTTCTGTGATGACCCGACGCCGCCATCGCACACGTCCAGGACGGGGACCGCGACGGCGGTCGTCGGTGTGCAGTGCACTCGGCGACCACCGTCGCAGTCGGTACTGGCGGTGCGTCCGCTACTCGGCACCCGAAACGAGGGATCGGCTACCGCGCATCGCGGCCGAACGTTTCGGGTAGGCGTAGGGGCGGCAGAGCGAGCAGCGGGTTATCGATGGTCCCGTAGCCGCAGGTAACCGTCTCCCCCTGGACGGCACTGTAGGCGTTGACCACCCGCACGGCTCCGGCGACGGTCGGCCACGGCCCCGTGGTCACTCGCGACACGACGGTCTGAATGCTGTCGAGTGCGACGTGTACGAGCCCGGCGTACTCCTCGGCGCTTTCGGGGAGGTCGACGAGAGCGAGATCCATGCACGGGATGGTCTCCGAGCCCTTCTCGCGGATCGCGAGATCAGTGCCCTGCACCGAGATCAGCGACAGGCCTGGCGGCAGACTGCCGGCCAGGTTTCTGACCAGGAAATCCACCGTGGATCTGGTGGTATCGCGAAAAGTGCTCACATTGAGCACCCATTCTGTGCGGAGGTGTAGACATTGCCGGTGTCCGAGACGAGTGTAACGGAGATGGACATTCGATAACCGGGGCGCGCGATCGAGGCAGGCAGAGAGCCGTGCGGGAAGTACGGGTAGTGCCCGTTCTTTCTGTCCTTCACCTTGCTCCCGGCGTATACCGAGATCCGGTACACGCCTGGCTCCCGTGCGGTCGGGATCATCCTCCCGCCCCAGACGAAAGACTCCCCGGATCCCGTTCCGAGATTGATGACACCGCTGTTGCCGGCGAACGTCGGATGGCTGCTGCATTTGGACAGCGGGACGATGGCCGATGCCGACACGGCCGTCCCGATCAGCGTCGCGGTGACCCCGAGCACAAGGGGCAGCAAAGTGAAAGCTATTCGCTTCATCAAATCTTCGCCCTTCCACGGATCATGCGGGTGTTCACCAAAGCATTAGGTTCCGCGCCGCATCAAATCCTTGGCTGACCACCCACGCCCAACAACAGCCGCGCAGGATTCGCCGACGGCGTCCTGCGCGGTCTCTCGCGACTTCGGCCGTGCCGCCATGCCTAGCCGACGACCCGACTCTCCGTTCAGGTCGCCG
>NZ_CADCWT010000167.1 GCF_902806485.1 Candidatus Frankia alpina
TTCGCTGACCGTCACCCGAGTTTCGAAAGGATCAACCTGGCGGTTTCGGAATAGCTTCCTGGTACCTGGTGGCCACCATGCCCCCGGACGCGGGCGAGACCCGCGGCGGCGGGGAAAGTCGCGACGGCGGGGAGGCCGAGGAGGAAGATATTCCCACCGGTCTGCGGGTGTACCGGGTCGGGAAGATCCTGTCGTTGACGGTGACCGGGGAGTGCTTCGACCGGCCGCCCGACTTCGACCTCGCCACCTACTGGGCGACGTGGACGGCCCGCTACGAGGCCGAGGTCTACCGGGCGACGGCGACGGTGCGCCTGTCCCCGGCGGGGGTGGCCATAGCGCCGTTCCGGTTGCCACCGGCGGTCAGCCGGGCAATCCGGAACAGTGCGAGCGCGCCGGAACCAGATGGCTGGATCCGCGCGCGGCTGCCGATCGAGTCCATCCGACACGCGCAGGGCGAACTGCTCACGCTCGGGCCCGACCTCGAGGTGCTCGAACCTCCCGAGCTGCGCGCCGCCCTGGCCGGGGCGGCCGCCGCCCTCGCCCATCTCTACGCCGCCGACCCGCCGGCCCCCGCCGGGAGCCGGCCAGCACCACCGGACAGCCCCTGATACGTCCGCCGGGACGCCCCGGGCCGATGGCGAAAGTCCTGGTGGCGAAGGCGGACTGACCGGCCGGAACAGTCCGGCGGCCGAGAATCCACACCCGTGGGACATGGTTGACGCCCGCCAATTCTGGAACAGTTCGCCAATGAGACCACCCACGGACACTGAGCTACTGCACGAGCTGGAGCCCGTCGCCGAGGCGAACGTGAACCGGCATCTCGGCATCGCCACCGAGTGGATGCCGCACGACTACGTCCCCTGGAGCCTGGGCCGGGATTTCGACACCGTTCCCTGGGAGCCCGGCCAGTCGTCACTGTCGAAGGCGGCGCAGATCGCCTTCGAGGTCAATCTGCTCACGGAGGACAATCTCCCGAGCTATCACCGGGTCATCGCGGAGCGTTTCACCCAGGATGGTGCCTGGGGCACCTGGGTGCACCGGTGGACGGCCGAGGAGGGCCGCCACGCGATCGCGATGCGCGACTACCTGATGGTCACCCGGGCGGTCGACCCGGTCGCCCTCGAACGTGACCGCATGTACCAGATGGGCAGGGCGTTCAACCGGCCCGGCATCACGCCGCTGCAGTCGATGGCCTACGTGTCCTTCCAGGAGCTGGCGACCCGCGTCAGCCACCGCAACACGGGGCGCTTCTGCGCGGAGCCGGTCGCCGAGAAGCTGCTGGCCCGCGTCGCCGCGGACGAGAACCTGCACATGATCTTCTACCGGAACCTGGTCGCCGCCGCCCTGGAGATCGCCCCGTCCCGGACGGTGGAAGCCATCCGCGACGAGATCCTCGGTTTCCAGATGCCCGGCGTCGGCATCCGCGACTTCGGCCGCAAGTCCATCCAGATCGCTCGGGCCGGCATCTACAACCTGCGCATCCACCATGACGACGTGGTGACGCCGATCCTGCGCCAGTGGCGTTTCTTCGACCTGACGGGACTGGACGCCACGGGCGAACAGGCCCGCGAGGAGGTCGCCACCTTCCTCGCCGGTCTCGACGCGACCGCCACGCAGCAGCAGGCGAAGTTCGAACAGACCCAGGCCCGGTTGGCCCGGCGCGCGGAGACCTTGACCACCGTCTGATCGGGCGCCATCGGGCGACGCCGCGGGCTCATTGTCCGTAAGTGTCCCGGTCTGGGATGCACGTGCTACGGTCCGGCCGTCGCCGCCGTCGACGGATGGAGCCCGCTTGAGCGTGCACCGAGGGAGCATCCGCGGGATCAGCATCCCGCAGCTGGGGCTGGGGATCGTCGCCATCGCAGCGGTGGCCGTCGCGGTCCTGATCGGGCCGCGCGGCGCCCCCGCGCCGGATGACGCGGTCGGCGCCAGGGAACCGACCTCCTCCGCCACCGACGGCACCACCACCGCCCCCCTCCGCGGCCGGCTCCCTGCCAGCCGCCCCTCCGCCGCCGCTTCGGTCGCGGCCGGCGGAGGCACCACCTCGCCACCGGGCGGGCACAGGGTCATCCTCGCCCCACCTCGACCCGCCACCGTCCGGGTCTCGTCGACGACGCACCCGGCCTGGGCCGGTCCGAGCGCCGTGGGCACCGCAGGCACCGTGGGCACCGCAGGCACCGGCTCGCCGACCATGACTGTGGTGGCAACGTCCGGGCCGAACCACGCCCCGACGCCCGCACCACCAGGCCGCAGCTCGAGCGCCGATCCCGTCGTCATCGTGCAGATCCCACCGATCGACCTGCCGAGCTGCCTCGTCGACTGCTGACCCGCCGGCCCGGGCCGCGAGGCCGCGGCGGAATCACCGCAGAAGCGCGCCGAGCCACCCGTCGATGGCGTCGACTCCGCCGTCCCGGTCGACGATCAGCCAGGGCGAGATCCAGTTCCGGGCGGCCAGATCCTCGTACATCCGCGCGCACCGCGCCTGCAGTCCGCCGTCGGTCTCGAAGGCGTCCAGCGGCCGGTCCGGGTCGTCGCCGGCCCGCGCCGCCGCGCCCGCTCGCGCCTTGTCGACGGGGACCCGCAGCAGCACCTGCAGGTCGGGAGCGGGCAGGGACAGGGAGCCGAGCTCGAGGTCGGCGACCCAGGCGGGGAAGCCGGCACGCTCGGCCGCCGGCAGCCGCGCCGCGCCGTAGGCGGCGTTCGACGCGATGTACCGGTCGAGGATGACCACATCATTGGCGCCGGCCAGGGCGTCGAGCTCGGGCCGCGACGCCGCCCGATCGAGCGCGAACATCATCGCCGTGGCCCGGGGCGCGGTGGCCAGCGGGGCAAGGCGGGCGTCGCCCCCGAGCAGGCCGCGCACGGCCGGACCGAGGGGCTCGGCGTTGTACCGCGGATAGGCGAGGGTCGCCACACTGCGCCCGGAGTCGGTGAGCCGGGCGACGAGCCCGCGGGTCAACGTGTACTTGCCCGCCCCGTCGATGCCTTCAATGGCAATGATCATCCGATCACCGACTGCCGGCGGAAGTGCTCCACCACCGCGTCGGACCAGCTCAGCAGCCTGCCGGCGAGAGTGGCGGGGATGCCCGCCCGATCCGCCGCCGCCTCGATCCGGGCATAGCGCAACGCGGGGGGCAGCAGCGCCATCGTGCCCGCCTTGCCCTGGAAGGTCGCCCACAGCCCGGTGAGGGCGCGGCCCTCGATCGGCGCAAGGCCCGCGGCGGCGGTGCCGAGCACGGCGCGCGACCACCAGCCATCCCCGCGGATGACCGCCGACGCCGCCGGCTCGCCCCGCACCACGTCCAGCCCCCCGACAACCAGGTTGTTCGCGTTGCGGACCGCGACCAGGGGGTGCCGGTACTCCAGCTGATCGCCCCGCTCGGCCAGGCAGGCCGCCAGATACCACAGCGACAGCAACGTCGGTGGCGTTCCCGACACGAGCATGCAGCCTCCCACCGACGGCATCCACCGGATCCGGTCGGGAGCGTAACAAGACGGGCGGCGCGTGGTCGGCATGCCGAGACAGGTACGCCGCGCCGGGTACGCCGCGACAGGTACGCCGAATACGCCTACGAACGGATGTCACGACGCCACCGGCTCGCTACCGTCGACGTCGATGACGAGCACGGAAGACAGGTCGGCGGCCGCGCGGGCGGTGGCGCTCACACGCCCGTCGCCGCCTCCCGGCCGACGAGCATGCCGCAGGGGACCCCTGCGTGCCGTGGGGGACATCACGGCTCTGGTCGCCGCCGCCGCCGTGGTCATCGGCGGATCGAACGGTGCCGCCCAGGACCAGGTTCCACCCGCCCGCGCCCTCGACGCGCCGGCGTTCGTGCTGCTCACCCTGCTCGCCGGGACCGTCCTGCTGCGCCGCCGGGCCCCGCTGGTGATGCTGCTCGCGACCAGCCTGCTGCTCGGCCTGTTCTTCGCCGCCGGCTACCCGCACGGCCCGGCGGTCGTTCCGCTGATCGTCGCAGCGCTGTCCGTCGGCCTGCGCCATGATCGGGGCACATCCTGGCAGGCGGTGCTGGTCGCGAACGTCGTCCTGCTGGCCGGGGCGGCCGTGGGCCACGCCCGCGGCTACACCACCGGCGGTTGGGGGCTGGTCTTCGGGATGGTCGGGGGGATCGCACTGTGCAGCGTGCCGGCGCTCGTCGGCGCGCTGATCCGACTCAACCGCTTCGCCGCCGCCCAGGCTGCCCAGGAGGCGACCCGACGCCGGATCGAGCAGGAACGGCTGCGGATGGCGCGCGAGGTGCACGACGTGGTCGGGCACAGCCTGTCCGTCATCTCGTTGCAGGCCGCGGTGGCCCTGCATGTGCTGGACCGGCGGCCCGAGCAGGCCCAGGTGGCGTTGGAGGCGATCCGCCGCACGAGCGTCGACGCACTCGACGAGCTGCGTTCCACCCTCACCCTCACCCGCGCTGGCCAGCAGGCCACAGACCCCGGCCCCGACCCCAGTCACGGCCCCGGTCACGGTCACGGCCCCGGCCCCGGCCCCGGTCACGGTCACGGTCACGGCTCCCGATCTGGCGGCGGCGCCGTCGCGGCCGCCGACCGCCCGCGCGAGCCGACCCGGGTCGGCTCGATCGATCCCCTCGTCGCGACCGGTGCGAGCCGGCTGCCCGCGCCGCCGCTGACCGGGCTGGGCCGACTGCCGTCGCTGCTGCGCGAGGTGCGGCTGTGCGGCGTTCCGATCGAGCCCGTCGCCGAGGACGAGACCGACCGGCTGGGCGGGCTACCCGCCGCCCTCGACCTGGCCGCCTACCGGATCATCCAGGAGTCGCTGACGAACGTCCTGCGCCACGCACCGCCGGGCCGGACTCGGGTCCGAGTGGCTCTGGCCACGGCGGGAGGCCGGCTCACCCTCGACGTCACCGACCGGCTCGATCCGTCTCAGCCGTCCGACCGGGCCGGCTGGCCCGAACCCTCCCAGCATCCCGACCTGTCCGGACCGTTCCGCGAAGGCGAATCGGCGCGGGAGGATGACGCACTCCCCGGCCGGGGGAGGCCAGGCGGTCAGGGGCTGACAGGGTTGCGTGAACGCGCCGCGGAACTGGGCGGCATCCTGTCCGCCGGCCCGGTGGCCGACGGCGGCTGGCGGGTCTGGGCCGAGCTGCCGCTGCCGGTGGGCGGCCGCGAGCAGGCGGAGGTGCGCGCTTGATTCGGGTTGTGATCGCCGACGACCAGCCGTTGGTCCGACTCGGGCTGCGGGTTCTCATCGAAACCGAGGACGATCTCGACCTCGTCGGTGAGGCCGAGGACGGTCGGGCCGCGATCGAGATCGTCCGAGCCACCCGGCCGGATGTGGTGCTGCTCGACATCCGGATGCCGGTGGTCGACGGCCTGGCGGCGCTGCGGACGATCGTGGCGGACCCACAGCTGGCCACGACCAGATTCGTCATGGTCACCACCTTCGAATTGGACGAGTACGTCTTCGAGGCCCTGCGCGCCGGCGCCTCAGGCTTCCTCCTCAAGGACACCGAGCCCGCGGACCTGCTGCGGGCGATCAGGGTCGTGGCGGCGGGCGAGTCGCTGCTTTCTCCCACGGTGACCAGGCTCGTCATCGAGACGTTCGCTCGCCGGCCGGCGGTCACGGCCCCGGATCTGAGCGGGCTTACCGTGCGTGAGCGCGAGGTCATGAGCCTTGTCGGCCACGGGATATCCAACGACGAGATCGCCGCCCGGCTGGTGATCAGCCCCGCGACGGCCCGCACCCACGTCAGCCGGGTGATGGTGAAGCTCGCCGTCCTGGCCAACCAGGCCAGACAGGTTCAGACCAGACAGGTTCAGACCAGACAGGTTCAGACCAGGCACGCTCGGACCCGGCACGCACCACACCTCTCGCGTCCGCGCGTACCGGAACACCGCCGGGCGACGCCCATTTGCGTACGCCGGTGTCGCCCGTCGACGGACGACGGCACCGGTCCGGGCCGACAGGCTGATCGGCATGACGACAACCTCCGGCCCGCGCCACGCCATCGACATCCGCGGCCTGACGAAACGGTATGGCCGGCGGACCGTGGTCAGCGAGCTCGACATCACCGTTCCCGAAGGCGTCGTCGCCGGCTTCGTCGGACCCAACGGCGCCGGCAAGACGACGACGCTGCGGATGCTGCTCGGCCTGGTCCGCCCCAGCGGCGGACGGGGCACCGTCCTCGGGCAGCCGCTACACGCGCCCGCCGCCTACCTGCCGCGGGTCGGCGCGCTGATCGAGAGCCCGGCGCTGTACCCGGCGCTGTCCGGCGCCCGAAACCTCACCGCGCTCGCCGCCCTCGGCGGCCAGGATCCCGCCCGGGTGGACGACATCCTCGACGAGGTCGGTCTCACCGGCCGCGGCGGCGACCGGGTCCGGTCCTACTCGCTGGGAATGAAGCAGCGGCTCGCCATCGGCGTCGCCCTGCTCCCCGACCCGGACCTGCTGATCCTCGACGAGCCGACGAACGGCCTGGACCCCACGGGCATCCGCCACATGCGCGAGCTCATCCGCACGCTGGCCGCGGCCCCGGGCTCCGCGGCCGCTGTACCCGGCGGGCCGCGGCGCACCCGCACCGTGCTCGTCTCCTCGCACCTGCTCGCCGAGGTGGAACAGATCTGCGACTGGCTGATCGTCGTCGAAGGGGGCCGGCTGGCTTACCAGGGCCCGACCGACAGCCTGATGGCCACCCGGGCCCATGACATCGTCCTGCGCCCGGAACACGACGAGGACGTCGCGCTGCTCGCGGACCTGCTCGCCGGCCTGTCGGTGCCGGCGGTCCGCCGCCCCCACGACGTGGTCGCCAGTCTGAGCGTCGGACCGGCGGACTCCCGGGAACACGCTCGTCTGCTCGCCGGCATCAACCGGGCCGCCGCGGCCCGCAGCGTCACCCTCATCGAGATCTCGCCCCGCCGGCTCAGCCTGGAGGACCGCTACCAGAGCCTGGTCGCGCAGTCCCGCGCCGATGCCGCCGCCGTGGCCTCCGTGCACGTTACGACCGATCTGGAGATGTCGCGATGAATCTCGTCCTGGCGGCCCGGCGCTCCTTCCGCGCCGAGCTCATCAAGCTGTGGCGGCCGAGCACCGCGGTGGCGATGGGCATCCTCGCCCTGCTCAGCGTGCTGTCGACCGTCCTGGTCATTGGCCTGGCCGATGCCGGCGGATCCGGCGCGGCCACCGCCGGCGGGCCGGTGGGCTTCGACGTCACCACCGGGCAGGTGTCGACGGCAGCCGGAACGGCCCTCGGTTTCACCGGCGTTAGCAGCTTCACCGGCCTACTGATCTTCCTCGTTTTTGCGATCACCATCACCCTCGAGTACAGCCAGGGGACGTTGCGAACGCTGTTCCTGCGCGAACCCCGCAGGCTGGGCTGGCTCGCCGGCCGGATGGCGCTGATGCTCGCCCTGGTCGCCGTCGCGCTGATCGCCGCACTCGTGCTCAGCGTGGCGGTTGGGCTCGCCGTCGCTGCGCTCCGCGGGATCGACACGTCCGCCTGGTGGAGCACCGACGGCTTCGGGCATCTCGCCTCGGGTTACCTCAACGCGCTGGTCGCCGCGGCCTTCTTCGGCGTGGCCGGCACGGTACTCGGGCTTGTGCTGCGCTCGACGGCGCTCACGCTGGCGGTCGGGGTCGCCTGGACATTCCCGATCGAGCACATCATCCAGGAGTCGTGGGGTGGGTCGAACCGCGTGTTGCCCGGCCTCGTGTTCGACGCGATCGGCCAGGGCGGCGTCGCTGAGGCCGGCTACGGGACGGCACTGCTGGTCGGGGCGGGCTACGCGGTCGGGGCCGCCGTGCTTGGGGCGGTCACCCTGTCCCGCCGGGACGTCACCGCCTGATCACGCAAATGCGACAGGGCGCGGGCGGCGGCCTCGACAAAAGCCTATAATTACCATATAATGCGCCCGGCCGACGACAGGGGAGCCCTGGGTGAGCCCGTTCGACCGGCTCGTCCGCGAGCTCGACGGGACCGACGCCTACGCCGTCCTCGGCGTGAACCGCTCCGCCGACCGCACCGAGATCCGCCGCGCCTACCGGGCCCGAGTCCGCGCCCACCACCCCGACAACCCGGCCAGCCGCCATCCCGGCTCGATCCGCGCGATGCAGCTCATCATCACCGCGCACGAGCTGCTCGACAAGTGGCGCGACGACTACGACGCCCGCACCGGGACGCGCAGGCCACCCGCCCGCCCAGGGACACCCGCCCCACCTCACCGGCCCGGGACCTCCATGCCACCCAGCCACCCGCGGACGGCCCTGCCCGGCCTGCCACTTGTGGGGTCACGGGCGGCGACGACACCGCCGGCCACCACTTCTTCTCCAGCGGTCACCATTACTCGACCGGCTATCCGACGAGCCGGTTCCAGGGGCCGGGCACCCAGCCCCATCGCCGGGCGACCTGGTCGGGGTCCACCGCCGGCACGGAGCCCGCCGGTCCCGCGACCCATACCGGTCACGCCACCCCCACCGACTACAGCCCCCCACCAACTCCACCGCCACTGCTGGTTTCAGCACGCGGGCTGCCTTCAGCACACGCACCAACTTCAACATCCGGGCTGAGAGCGGCATCCGCGCCGAAAGCGGCGTCCCGCCCGAGGGCAAGGATGGGCTGCCGCAGCGGCGGGCTCCCAGCCACCGGGCTGTGCGGGTCTGCAACCACCTCGGCCTGTCCATCGTGGCGACCGTCCTGTGCGCGCCGGTCGGGGCGTTCGGGCTAGTGTACTCGCTGCGGACCACCGACCGGCTCGCCCGGGGCGACCTGGCCGGGGCGCGGCTGGCCTCGCGCCGCTGCCGCGCCTGGTGCCTGGCCGCGACCGCCGCCGGCGTCGTCATCCTCGGCGTCCTGGCCGCCGTCGGGGGGACGTGACGGCCCGGTCTGACGGCGCCGGCGAGTCCTTACAGAATGCTGTCGCTCCCCGGCCCGGCACTCCGAACGGACCGACGGCGGTGTTGACTGAGCAGCGTGGCATCCGATGGCACGCCGGTCGGGCGACGGGTCGCCCTCGGCATGATCACCCTCGGTGCCGCGGGAGTCGCGTTCGGGGCGCCGGTGGAACGCGCCGCCGAGCGGGTGGTCGCCCCGATCCGGGAAAAGGACCCGACGGGGCTGTCCGACCTCGTGCCCGTCGGGGGCTTCCGCTACTACACGGTGACCTCCAGCGTCCCCAGGCTCGGCCCGGCCGACTACCGGCTGCGCGTGCACGGCCTGGTCGACCGGCCGATGACGCTGACCCTGGCCGACCTCCGCCAGATGCGGCAGACGACCCTGGTACGCGGCTTCCAGTGCGTGACGGGCTGGCGGGTCGGAGCGGTGCACTGGTCGGGGGTGCTGCTGCGCGACCTGCTCGCGACGGCCGGCGTCCAGCCCGCCGGGACCGCGCTGACCTTCCGTTCCTTCAACGGCCTCTACACCGAGAGCCTCACCCTCGCCCAGGCCACCCGACCGGACATCCTGGTCGCCCTGACCATGCTCGGCGCGCCGGTGACGCACGACCACGGCGGACCCGTCCGGCTGTACGTCGCCCCGATGTACGGCTACAAATCGATCAAATGGCTGGGCAAGATCGAGATCGTCAACGCGGTCACCCCGGGCTACTGGGAGCACCAGGGGTACGACGTCGACGGCTGGGTCGGCCGGTCGAACGGGCGGGCCGATGAAGCCGTCTGACCCGCCGCCGTCGCCCGCCGACCCGCCCGGACCGCCCGTGCCCGCCGTCGCCCCGGCACCAGATGCCGGCGCGACAGCCGCGGCAGAGCGGATCGCGTCTGGGCCGGGCCTGGTACGCCGGTTCGGCCGGGTGCCTCGCTGGGTGCACTGGTCGACGGCGGCCCTGATGGGCTGCTGCCTACTCACCGGCGCGACGCTCTACCTGCCGCAGCTGGCCCGGCTGGTGGGTCGCCGCCAGCTCGTCGAGACCATTCACCTCTATACCGGGCTCGCCCTGCCGGTGCCGATGCTGGCTGCGGCCGCGTCGGCCGGCCACCGCCGCGACCTGCGTGCGCTCAACCGGTTCACGGCGGCGGATCGCGCCTGGCTGCGCGCCAGCCTGCGGTTCGGCTCGTGGCAGCGGGCCGCCGCACGGGCCCGGATCGCGGCCGGTGTCGGAAAGTTCAACGCCGGGCAGAAGCTGTTCGCCGCCTTCGCGGCGGGAGGCGCCCTGGTGATGCTGGGCACCGGCGTGATCATGCAATGGGGGGCCGGGCCGCTGGGCCCGATCCCGGTCGGCTACCGCACCGGCACCACGTTCGTGCACGACCTGCTCGCGTACGGCCTGTTCTTCGGAGTCGTCGGGCACCTGTGGATGGCGGCCCACGACCCGGTCGCCCGAGTCGGCATGCGCACCGGCATGGTGCCCGTCTGGTGGGCCGCCCGGGAGCATCCCGCGTGGTCACCGGCGGCGGCCGTCCCATCCCGCCGCGCGCCGACGGGCGAGATCACGCGAGCCCGAACGGCACGAGCGACGGGGTCAGTCGTTGCGCGACGCGATCGCCACGATGATCACGATGGCGACCACGTAGACCAGCAGGACCACCGCGAAGGCGATGAGCGAGACGATGCACCAACGCCTGGCCCGCCCCGACGCCTGCCGGGCACCCAGGAGATCGCCGGCCTGCAGCCGGGTCTGCGCCTGCGTGGCATAGACGATCGCCACGATCCCCGTGGGCAGACAGCACAGCAGCGTCGCGACAAGCGACTGCCACAGGTAGGTCCGGATCGGCCGATCCGCGCCGCCGCCGCCCGCCTGCTGCCCGGGGTAGCTGGGGTAGTCGGGGTGCGGGTCCCACCCCGAGGGCGGCCCCGGGTCGGACCGATCTGGACGCTCACCACCAGGCGGGCTGGACACCGCAGGGTGCCTCAGACCTCAGCCGGCCCGAGCGTCGAGTACGACGTGCTCGAGCTGCTGTCGAAACCGCCGACCAGGGCCAGGATGAAAAAGATGATGAACGACGCCACACCGGCGAGCACCGCGATGATGCACCACATCCGCGCCTTCTTCGAGGCGGCGAACGCCCCGTTGATGTCGCCGATCTGCCGGCGGCCGTCGACCTTGGTCGCGAACACGATCGCCACGACGCCCGCGGGCAGACAGCACAGGACGGTCACGACGATCGACTGCCACAGGTAGTTCGGGATCGGTCGACCGTACGGCGGCGGCGGGCCGAACCCGCCGGGGCCGCCGTATCCCCCGGGGGCCCCGTAGCCGGGAGGAGCGCCGTAGCCTTCCGGACTGCCGAAGCCTTCCGGACTGCCGAAGCCCTGCGGTGCGCCGTACCCGCCGGGTGGCGGTCCGTAGCCAGGCGCAGGGGCTCCATAGCCACCCTGGCCGTAACCGCCTTGGCCCTGGCCGTAGCCACCCTGGCCCTGGCCGTAGCCACCCTGG
>NZ_CADCWT010000168.1 GCF_902806485.1 Candidatus Frankia alpina
TATGGGTCAGGCGGCGTCGGCGGCGGCGGTACTGCTGGCGGCGGGGACGCCGGGCAAGCGGTTCGCGCTGGAGAACAGCCGGATCCTGATCCACCAGCCGTCGGCGTCGGGGGAGGGCCAGTCCAGCGACATCGAGATCCAGGCCCGCGAGATCCTGCGGATGCGGTCGCTGCTGGAGCGGATGCTTGCCACCCACACCGGCAAGAAGGAGGAGGACATCCGCAAGGACATCGAGCGGGACAAGATCTTCAGCGCCGACGAGGCCAAGGAGTACGGCCTGATCGACGAGGTCATCAAGACCCGCAAGTCCTCGAGGCTCGCCACCACGCGCTAGCGACGAGTCGCGGGCGCGTGGCCGGATCGCGGGCGCTCATCGGATGCCCGGAGCACGGCGGGGCACCGGTCGGGCGGCACGCGCACCCCGCGGCCGAGGCCTCGCGTGGCACGACGCCACGCGGGGCCGGCCCGTGGCGCGGGGTGGTCGGCGGCCGGTTCGCACGGCGCGCCGACAGGTCGAATGCGGTCAGCTCCTCGATGTCCGTGACGCGTTGGCCTTATGGGACCGCGCGGACGCGCGAGGACGGCCATGGTGACCGTAGGCTGACTGGTATGAGCCGAGCGATAGGGCACTCACCGGGCCGCTTGGCGGGGTACCGTCCCCACGGGGATGGTTGCAGGCAGACACGCGACGACCGGGCGGTGTCAACCGCCCCTGACACGCAGGCGACACCATCGTCTGGACGAAGGGACTGAGTCCTCGGTGGCACGCATCGGTGATGGCGGTGACCTGCTCAAGTGCTCGTTCTGCGGTAAGTCGCAGAAGCAGGTGAAAAAGCTCATCGCCGGCCCTGGCGTCTATATCTGTGACGAGTGCATCGATCTGTGTAACGAGATCATCGAGGAGGAGCTCTCCGAGTCCTCCGAGCTGAAGTGGGACGAACTCCCCAAGCCGCGGGAGATCTACGAGTTCCTCGACGGCTACGTGGTAGGTCAGGAGGCGGCGAAGAAGACCCTCTCCGTCGCGGTCTACAACCACTACAAGCGGGTGCAGGCCGGCGGTTCGGGCGGGGGCGGCGGCGCCGAGGCCAACAAGGGCGACGTGGAGCTCGCGAAGAGCAACATCCTGCTGCTCGGCCCGACCGGGTGCGGCAAGACGCTGCTGGCCCAGACGCTGGCCCGGATGCTCAACGTCCCGTTTGCCATCGCCGACGCGACCGCGCTGACCGAGGCGGGCTACGTCGGCGAGGACGTCGAGAACATTCTGCTCAAGCTGATCCAGGCCGCCGACTATGACGTCAAGAAGGCCGAGACCGGGATTATCTATATCGACGAGGTCGACAAGATCGCCCGTAAGTCGGAGAATCCCAGCATCACTCGAGACGTGTCCGGCGAAGGCGTCCAGCAGGCCCTGCTGAAGATCTTGGAAGGCACCACCGCGAGCGTGCCGCCGCAGGGCGGTCGCAAGCACCCGCACCAGGAGTTCATTCAGATCGACACGACGAACGTCCTGTTCATCGTGGGCGGGGCCTTCGCCGGACTGGACCGGATCATCGAGTCGCGGATCGGCAAGAAGTCGCTGGGTTTCCGCGCCGTGCTGCACGGCAAGGACGACCCGGACGCCTCCGACGTCTTCGGTGACATCATGCCCGAGGACCTGCTGAAGTACGGCATGATTCCGGAGTTCATCGGCCGGCTGCCGGTCATCACCAGCGTGTCCAACCTGGACCGCGAGGCGCTGATCCGGATCCTGACCGAGCCGAAGAACGCCCTGGTCCGGCAGTACAAGCGGCTGTTCGAACTGGACAGCGTCGATCTCGACTTCACCTCCGACGCGCTGGAGGCGATCGCCGACCAGGCGATCCTGCGCGGCACCGGCGCCCGCGGCCTGCGGGCGATCATGGAAGAGGTGCTGCTGTCGGTGATGTACGACATCCCGAGCCGTAAGGACGTCGCCCGGGTCGTCGTCACCCGCGAGGTCGTCCTGGAGCACGTCAACCCCACGCTGGTGCCTCGGGACGTCGCCTCGAAGCGGGCGCCCCGCCAGGAGAAGTCGGCCTGAGACCGTAGCCGGGCCGGGCCGAGAGCTCCCGCCCCGGCCCGGCTACGGATCGGCGGGCGACTACGCGTCCAGCACCCGTCGCGCCTCGGTGAGGTGGTAGAAGGACCCGGTCACCAGGATCGCGCCGGTCGTCCCCGCCCGCCGCCGGGCGAGTCGCACCGCGGCCGCGACCTCGGGAGCGCTCTCGGCGGGGATCGCCCATCGCCGCGCCGCCTCGGTGACCTGCTCGGCCGGGATCGCCCGCGGGGACGCCGGCTCGCAGCAGATCAGCGAGTCGATCCGCTCGCCGCGCAGCTCCGCCAGAGTGGCGGCGAAGTCGTGGCCGCGCAGCGCCCCATAGACGATCGTCCAGCTCCGGCCCGGGAACTCCTCGGCGAGCGAACGGGTCAGCGCCGCCGCCGCCGCCGGATTGTGGGCACCGTCGAGCACGTGCAGCGGCACCGTCCCGACGATCTCCAATCGGCCGGGTGCCCGCACCGAACCGAGCCCGGCCCGGACCACCTTCTCGGGCAGCGGGCGGCCGAGGAACGCCTCCACCGCCGCCAGCGCGCAGGCGGCGTTGGCCTCCTGGTAGGCGCCGTGCAGCGACAGCAGGACGTCGTCGTAGCGGGCGGCGGGGGTGCGCAGGTCGCCGCGGCGACCGGCCGGGTCGGGGCGGCCGCCGGCCGTGGCGAAGTCCCGGCCCAGGCGCAGGACCCGGGCCGCCGGCGTCCGGGTGAAGACGTCGTCGAAGCGGGCGTCAACCTCGCCGAGCACGAGGTCGGCGCCGGGCTTGACGATTCCGGCCTTCTCCCGGGCCACCCCGGCCAGGCTCCCCGCGTAGTCCAGATGATCGGCGCCGATGCCCGTGACGACGGCGACCCGGCCGTCGGCGATGTTCGTGGCGTCCCAGCGGCCGAGCAGCCCGACCTCGACCACCGCGGCGTCGACGGCCCGGTCGGCGAACCAGTGGAACGCCGCGGCCGTCAGCAGCTCGAAGAAGGTCGGCCGGTCCGCCATCGGCGCGGCCGCGTCCACCGCCGCGCCGACGCAGCGGGCGAACTCGCCGTCGTCGATCGGCCGGCCGTCGACGACCAGCCGCTCGTTCGTCCGTTCCAGGTGCGGGCTGGTGTACTGGCCGACCCGCAGCCCCGCGGCGCCGAGCAGGGCCGAGGTGATCCGCGCCGTCGACGTCTTCCCGTTCGTGCCGGTCAGATGGATCATCGCGGCGCCGTGCTGCGGGTCGCCGAGCCGGTGGGCCAGCTCCCGCATCCGCTCCAGACTCGGCACCGGCGGGTCGGCCGTGATCGCCTGCTTCTCCAGGTCCACCGAGCTGGCCAGTGCGGCGCATGCCGCCTCGTAGGTCCACGTCACCTGCTGTTTCCGCCTCCTTCACCCGTGCTCGACAGTAGCGACCCACGCAAACCGGACTCCTCGCCCGGACTCCTCGCCCGGACCCATAGGATCGTGCTGTGACAGGCGCCGCGGCGAAGGCCGGCACGACCTCCGGGTCCGGCGATGCCGCCTGGACGGGTCCTCCGCAGTTCGCGGCCGCGTACGCGCAGCGGGCCGCCGTCGCGGTCCTCCCGGGGCTGGCGCGGCTGCGCCGCCTGTTGGACCTGCTCGGCCAGCCGCAGCGGGCCTTCCCCAGCATCGTGGTGGCGGGTTCCGTCGGGAAGAGCTCCACCGTCGCCGCCATCACCGCGCTGCTTGACGCGTTCGGGGTCCGTGCGGGCTTCCTGCGTTCGCCCGGCTGGCTCGGCAGCGCCCAGCGGGTGGGGCTGGCCGGCGCGGAGATCTCGCCCGAGGTGTTCGCCGCCGCCTACGAGGACCTCGCGCCGTACCTGCCGCTGATCGAGTCCGATGGCCCGCTGAGCGCCTTCGAGCTGCTCACCGCGGTGGCCTTCGCCGCGTTCGCGGACGCCCCGGTCGACCTGGCGGTCGTCGAGTCGGGTTGGGACGGCTCCCCGGAGCTCGGTGACCTGGCCGACCTGCTCGACGCGCCGGTGGCCGCGATCACCCCGGTGACGGTCGCCGGGGCGGACGGCGCCGCCGAGGTGAGCTCGTTCGACCCGGCCGACGCCGCCGTGCTCGCGGGGGACCCTGGTGCCGCCGAGGCGGAGCTCGACCGGATCGTTGCGCGGACCGGCTCGGCGATCCGGGCGGACACGCTCGTCGTGCTCGCGCAGCAGGCCCTGCCGGCCGCGCAGGCGCTACTGCGGCGGGCCGCCGGCACCGGCGCGACGGTGGCCCGCGAGGGCATGGAGTTCGGAGTGGTCGGCCGCCGCGTCGCCGTCGGCGGGCAGATGATCACGCTGAAGGGTCTCGGCGGTACCTACGACGAACTCTTCCTTCCGCTGCACGGGGCACACCAGGCGCACGCCGCCGCCGTCGCGCTCGCCGCCGTCGAGGCGTTCCTCGGTGGCGGTCGCAGCGTCCTCGACATCGACGCCGTCCGGGTGGGCCTCGCGCAGGTGGATACCCGGGGCCGGCTGGAGGTCGTGCGCCGCTCGCCGACGATCGTGCTCGACATCGCCCAGGACGCCGTGGCCGCGGCGGCGCTCGTGGCCGCGCTGGAGGAGGCGTTCACCTTCGAGGTGCTCGTCGGCGTGGTCGCCGTCGACGGCGACGAGGCGCTCGCAGCCCGGATTCTGGCCGCGCTCGAACCGGTCCTCGGCACGGTGGTCGTCACGGCCGGGGCGACGGCGGCGGCGCTGGGCGTCGACGACCTCGCGGCCGTGGCGGCGGGCGTGTTCGGCGCCGACCGGGTCGAGGTCGCCGCCCGGCTCGACGACGCGATCGACGACGCGGTCCGGCTTGGCGAGGAGGACGCCGACCTGGGCGGAGCCGGGGTGCTGGTGACTGGTTCGGCCCCCGTTGTGGGTCGGGCGCGGGCGTTGCTGCGGTCCTGAGGTGGCCCGGTTCGGCCATGGTGATGGCAGGGCACCCTGTAAGTTGACGAAGGGCCCGCGGGCCCTTCGGGACGACGATGTCAATGATCGAGAAGGAGTACCGTGTCCGCCGAGCGCACCCTCATCCTGGTCAAGCCCGATGGCGTCAGCCGTGGCCTCGTCGGTGAGGCGGTCGGCCGGCTGGAGCGCAAGGGGCTCACCCTGGTGGCCCTCGAGCTGCGTACGCTGGAGCGCTCCGTCGCCGAGACGCACTACGGCGAGCACGCCAGCAAGCCCTTCTTCGGTGAGCTGGTCGAGTTCATCACCTCCGGCCCGCTCGTCGCCCTGGTCGCCGAGGGGCCGCGGGCCGTCGAGGCGTCGCGTGGGCTGATCGGCGCCACCGATCCGGTGAAGGCCGCCCCCGGCTCGCTGCGCGGCGACTACGCGCTGGAGATCGGCCAGAACCTCGTGCACGGCTCGGACTCGCCGGAGTCCGCCAAGCGCGAGATCGACCTGTTCTTCCCCGGCCTGAGCTGAGCCGCGCGGCTCGTGGCGTGGTCCCGGGTGGACCGGACCACGCCGTGCGCTCACCGGTTCCGGGTGAGTTTGCGGCTGCGTCGAGGCCACCGAAGGCTCTGGTTCGCGGTGCCGCGAACCAGTGTTTACTGATCGCGGCCGGCTATTTCGTGCCCGCGTCGAACCCCTCGTCGGCCGTTGTGGCCTCGCTGAAGCCCGTTGAGCACCGGGACTGTGACCCCCTTGATGCCTGCCGGGTCGATCTGACCCAGGGGGTGACACGGGCCGCCCCACGACCGTCGGGGCGGCGGCGCACTCCGCGGCGGTCTACCCTTCAAGTACTTGCCTGGAGAGTGTCCGGCGGGTCGCGGTAACCGACTGTGACGGTTGGTTTCCGCGGTCGTTTCCGCGCGGGACGCTTCCGGGTCGTCCTGCCCGATCTACGAACCCTGTACGTGTTCCACGCGCTTCTCCGGCTCCCTGGCTGGCCGTGCCGTCGGCCGCGCCGGAGGCGGCCAGGACCGCATCCCCCGGGAAGGTCGGTACCCGACGATGTCCAGTTCGCTGTCGTTCCTCGGTCGTGACATGGCCGTCGATCTCGGTACCGCCAACACACTGGTGTACGTGCGGGGCCGCGGGATCGTCCTCAACGAGCCGAGCGTGGTCGCCATCAACACCACCACCTCGGGCATCCTCGCCGTCGGCACGGACGCCAAACGGATGATCGGCCGGACCCCCGGGAACGTGGTGGCCGTGCGCCCGTTGAAGGACGGCGTGATCGCCGACTTCGAGACGACCGAGCGGATGCTGCGGTACTTCATCCAGAAGGTGCACCGGCGCCGCCACTTCGCCAAGCCGCGGCTGGTCGTCTGCGTGCCGTCGGGGATCACCGGGGTGGAGCAGCGGGCCGTCAAGGACGCCGGCTACCAGGCCGGTGCCCGCAAGGTGTACATCATCGAGGAGCCGATGGCCGCCGCGATCGGGGCCGGTCTGCCGGTGCACGAGCCGACCGGCAACATGGTCGTCGACATCGGCGGCGGGACCACCGAGGTTGCCGTGATCTCGCTGGGAGGCATCGTTACCAGCCAGTCGATCCGCACCGCCGGCGACGAGCTGGACGTCGCGATCATCTCCTACGTGAAGAAGGAGTACTCGCTGATGCTTGGCGAGCGCACCGCCGAGGAGATCAAGATGGCGATCGGCTCGGCGCACAAGGTGCCCGACGAGCCCAGCGCCGAGATCCGCGGGCGCGACCTCGTCACCGGCCTGCCCAAGACGATCGTCGTGACCGCGGAGGAGATCCGCAAGGCGATCGAGGAGCCGGTCAACGCCGTGATCGACGCGGTGAAAGTGACGCTGGACCGCTGCCCGCCGGAGCTGTCCGGCGACATCATGGACCGAGGCATCGTCCTGACCGGCGGCGGTGCACTGCTGCGCGGGCTCGACGAGCGGCTGCGGCACGAGACCGGCATGCCGATCCACATCGCCGAGAATCCGCTGCACTCGGTGGCGATGGGGTCGGGCAAGTGCGTCGAGGAGTTCGAGGCGCTTCAGCAGGTACTGATCTCGGAGCCGCGGCGGTAGCGGGCCGCGGTCGCAATCCCCGGCGCGGCCGCTCTCGGGCGCCGTCCGGGCCGTCCCCGCTGCTGGGGAATTTCGTGTCAGATCCGGGAACGTCACGGCGATGTGGATCGTCCGATGTCAGCGACGGACCGCGCCCGCCGTGCGGCGGCGCGGGGCCTGAGAGCTTGTTCGGAGGCTGCTGTGGGGCGTGACACGAGGCGATCCCGCCTGGTGATCATAGCCCTGCTCATCGCCGCCTTCACCCTGATCACCCTGGACTACAAGACCGGCCGCTCCGCCAACGGAGCCCGGGGCGTCGTGCACTCGGCCCTCGGTGGCGTCGAGGACGGCGTGAGCGCGGTGACCCGGCCGATCGGCCGGACCGTCTCGTCGTTGGCCCACCCGAACCGCTACCACGACCGCGCCGACCGGCTGGCCCAGGACAACGCCGGGCTGCGCCGCCAGCTCGCCGACAACGCCGAGATCGGCCGGATGTCCAAGCAGCTCGGTGACCTGAGGCTGCTCGCGGACAAGGGCCAGTACTCCGTCGTCCCGGCCAAGGTGATCGCGGTCGGCGACGTGACCGGCACGGACTGGACCGTCACCATCAACGCCGGCCGGGACGACGGCGTCGACGTCGACAAGACCGTCCTCAACGCCGACGGGCTCGTCGGCACGGTCTCCTCGGCCACGGCGCACACCGCCGTCGTCCGCCTCGCCTGCGACCCGAACAGCCGGGTCGGTGCCCGGCTGGAGCGCACCCAGCTGCTCGGCGCCGTGGCCGGGGGGCAGGGGCCGAGCGCGTTGACCTTCACTCTGTACGACGCTTCCTTCCGGGTGCAGAAGGGCGACCGATTGGTGACCTTCGGCAGCATGGACTACGTCGCCGGCGTGCCGATCGGCGTCGTCACCAAGGTCACCGACGTCGGCGGGCTGTCTCGGACGGCGGAGGTCAAGCCGTACGTGTCGGTCGGCACGCTCGACCTCGTCGGCGTGGTCGTCGGCCGGCCGGCGACCGACCCGGGTGACCGTCTGCTGGCCCCGCAGTCGGTGCCAACCCAGTCGGTGCCGACTGGGTCGGCCGCCCAGACACCCGGCACCGGCACCGGCACGACCCCCGGCACGACCCGCCCCGGCCAGGGTGGGACGGGCTGAGCCGGTATGTGGGACATCGCCGACTCGTCGGACACCGTGCGCGTCCGCACCTTCGTCGTCGCGATCGCGCTGCTGGCGGTCGCTTTCATCGGGCAGGTCTCGGTTGTCGCCCGACTGGGCCTTCCCGGCGGCCGGCTGGATCTCGTGCTCGTCCTGCTGGCGGCGATCTCCCTGATCGAAGGTCCGCTGGTCGGGGCGGTCAGCGGGTTTGTGGTCGGGGTGTTGGCCGATCTGGCGTCAAGTCACGTTCTCGGGCAGTCTGCTCTCGTTATGTGTCTGGTCGGCTACGCTGTTGGTCTGGTGATGGATGCGGCGGATCGGTCGGTGGCGGTGCCCCTCGCGGCGATCGGCGGGGCCAGCGTGGCGGGCACCCTGGGCTACGCGGCGACGACCTCGATCTTCGGCGCGGCGGCGCTGACCGGCGGTGAGGCCGTCGTCCGCGCCCTGGTCGCCGGGGTCTACGCGGTGCTGCTCACCCCGTTCGTGTTCCCGTTGCTGACCGCCGTCTCCCGGCGGTTGTCCGGCCGCCTCCGGCGGGGCGCGAGATGAACGATCGGATGCGGATCCGCGTCCTGCTGCTGCGTGTGCTGGTGCTGTCGCTGCTCGCGACGCTGGGTGCGCGGCTGTGGGTGCTGCAGGTCCTCGACGGCGACCACTACCGCCGGGTCGCCGAGACGAACCGGGTGCGCGAGGTGGTGACGCCCGCGACCCGCGGGATGATCCTCGACGATCGCGGTCAGCCCCTGGTCCGCAACCGCACCTCGCTGGTCATCTCGGTCAACCGGTCCGCGACGGACCGGCAGGACGACCAGGGCAAGGCGGTCCTCGCCCGGCTCGCCAGTGTGATCGGCACGCCGGCCGACGAGCTGACCCGGCGGATCAGGTTCTGCACCGCCCAGGTGAAACCGCCGTGCTGGAACGGCTCGCCCTACCAGCCGGTCCCGGTCGCCAAGGACGTCAGCCCCCAGCAGGCGCTCGCCGTCATCGAGCATCCGGACCGCTTTCCGGGTGTGTCGGCGGACCTGCAGGCCGTACGTGAGTACCAGCACGGCTCCCTGGCCGCTCACGAGCTGGGTTACCTCGCCCCGGTCACCCAGGACCAGCTCGACAAGCAAGGCGACGAGAAGGGCTACCACCTCAACAGCCTGATCGGCGTCGCCGGTCTGGAGAACACCTACGACGACGAGCTGCGCGGCGCGGACGGGGTGGAGCGCCTGGAGGTGGACCGCTTCGGCCGGGTCGCCGGCACCGCGTCGACGACCGCGCCGGTCAGCGGCGATCATCTGGTGCTCAACCTCGACCTCGGCGTCCAGCAGGCTACCGAGCAGGCGTTGCAGGACACGATCAACCAGCTCGGCGGCGGCAACCGGACCGCGTCGGCGGTCGTCCTCGACGTGCGCACCGGCGGCGTCGTCGCGATGGCCAGCCTGCCCTCGTACAACCCGTCGGTGTTCGTCGGCGGCGTCTCCGAGCAGGACTACCGGGCCCTGTCGGACCCCGCGAACGGCATCCCCCTGCTCTCGCGGGCCTACCAGGGCTCGGGCGCGGCCGGCTCGACGTTCAAGGTCGTCTCCACCGCCGTCGCGATGCAGAACCTGGGCGCCAAGGGCGACCAGCACTTCGACTGCGCCCCGACGCTGCAGATCGGCGACCAGGTCTTCCACAACTTCGACGGCGAGTCGGCCGGGCCGATCACCCTGCACCAGGCGCTCGTCATCTCCTGCGACGTCATCTTCGACCAGTTCGCCTACGACTCCTGGCTCGCCGACGGCGGGCTGCGCAACGGCCGCGGCCCCTACTCGCCACCGAAGGAGTACTTCGTCCGGATGGCCGAGGCCATGGGCTTCGGCAAGGCCACCGGCCTGGACCTGCCCGGGGAGGCCGAAGGGTCCGTCGTCGACCGCGCGGGGGCCAAGGCGATCTGGGAGGACCTGAAGGACTCCTACTGCCGGCGGGCGAAGAACGGCTACCCGGAGGAGCACGACCCGGTCAAGGCGGAGCGGTTCCGCAAGTACGCCGCCGAGGCGTGCGTGGACGGCTACCTCTACAACGCCGGCGCGGCCACCCAGTTCGCGATCGGCCAGGGCCAGTACCTGTCGCTGAGCCCACTGCAGCTGGCCACCGCCTACGCCGCGATCGCCAACGGCGGCACGCTGTGGAAGCCCAGCCTGGCCAAAGCCGCGGTCGCCCCGGACGGCCGGGTGGTGCGGACCTTCCAGCCGCGCAAGGCCGGGACGCTGCCGGTCTCCCCGGAGAACCTCGCCTACATCCGCGCCGGCCTGCGCGGCGTCACCAGCGAGGGCGGGGGCACGGCGACCGGCATCTTCGGGGACTGGCCGAGCAACATCGTCCCGATCGCGGCGAAGACCGGCACCGCCGAGGTCGAGGGCAAGGGCGACACCTCCTGGTTCGCCTCCTTCGCCCCGGCCGACGACCCGCGGTTCGCCGTCGTGGTGACGATCCCGGACTCCGGCACCGGCGCCGAGTACGCCGCTCCGGTCGCCAAGCGGATCTACCAGGCCATCTACGGCGTCGGCCAGCCGGCGGCGATGCCGGGCGGCAAGGCCCCGACCACTCTTCCGAAGATCAACCGGGACGGGACGATCGCGGCGACGTCCGCCGCGGACCCGTTCGCGTCGGTGGGGACCGTCGTGGCGGCACCGGTGTCCGCCTCGGGGTTGGGGCCCCGTCGCCGGACCGTCGGCCGGCGGTCCGCTCGCAGTGCTGCCC
>NZ_CADCWT010000169.1 GCF_902806485.1 Candidatus Frankia alpina
GTCTCGACTGGAGCGCATCCGGACGGCACAACGGGGCCAATACTCCGTGTAGCAGATCGCAACCTAAAACGATCTTCCCGGGGCCCTGGCTCAGGAGGGTGGTGCCGGCATTCGACGCCAATCTGGCGTCCCTGTGCATCACGGTGGGCGGAGTCCGCGATGGTGTTCGGGGCGGCCCTGATCATCTCCAGTGCGGCGCTGGCCATTCTGCATCTGCCTGGCGGGGCTCGGGGGTGCTCTCGGAGATAGTCGCCGTGCTGGTCAGCGACCTTCTGACCACCATCGTCCGGTTTGCGTTCCTGCGGGTGTGGGTGCTCCATCCGGAGTGTGTCCGACCATCCGTCATGCTCCGGGTGGGCTGGTGTCGAGAATGCGACACCTGGTGGGGTCGGGGTCGGTCCCGCACCTGCCGGGCGGTGCGTGGCGATTACGGCGCCGGCACATCGAGGAGCGCCCATCCGGGGGCCGTGGCCCGGGGTGTCGCGGGGTTGTCCGTTCTGTGTGATTCGCGTTCACCTCGATCGGGTTATAGCTCGGGAACGCCGGACCCCGTGGGGCCGGTCCTGTGCTGATCGCGGGGATCCGAGTGCTGGGCGGATCTGGATGTCGGGCGTGAGATCCCGACGCAGGTCCCGCATTGTCCCGAGGAGTCCGATCAGCTCGGATGATGCGTGGATGTCCACTTTGATCCGCGGTGAAGTGCGTCGTGCGGCCCGCCTGAGATGGACTGCGAATATCGCCCCCACCGGCCCGTCCGGTCGGCGCTATGGCGAGAGGGATGCGGCCACGGTGAGGGCGCCGGTGGCGAGAGGTTGAACTATCCTCGTACACTGAGCTATATATGTAATCGGGCGCGCTGTCGCAGGGTCGCGTCCCGCGTGCCGCCGGGCCACCGAGGGTCCGGCGGGTCGCCGATACGAGGAGGCAACGACATGCCGGCCGAGGTACCCGCGCTGACGAACGTTCCCGCGACCCTGGGTGATGATCACGTTCTCACCCTCACCCTCACACTCAACCGGCCCGACCGGCTCAACTCGTTCAACCAGGAGGTGCTGGACGACTTCCGGGCGATCTGGGACTTCGCCACCGGCACCGACGACGTGCATGTTATCGCCCTGCGGGCGCAGGGCGAGCGCGCCTTCAGCACCGGCGTCGACGTGGTCGAGGGCTACGACCTCGCGAAGGAGCCCCTCAAGCAGGTCGACCCGGCGGCCTACCTCTCCCCGAAGCTCAACCAGTGCTGGAAGCCGCTGGTGTGCGCGGTGCAGGGGATGGCCGCGGGTGGGGCGCTGTACTGGCTGAACGAGGCCGACATCATCATCGCCGGCGAGGAGGCGACCTTACTTCGACCCGCACGTCACCTTCGGGATGACCGCGGCGCTGGAGCCGATCGGGCTGGCGCGGCGCATCCCGATCGGCGAGGTGCTGCGCATGGCGCTGCTCGGTAACGACGAACGGATGTCGGCCGGGCGTGCCCACGAGATCGGGTTCGTCAGCGAGGTCGTCCCTCGTGACCGGCTGTGGCCGCGGGCGCAGGACATCGCGCAGCGCATCGCCCGGCACCCGACCGTGGCGGTCCAGCAGACCGTGCGGGCGATCTGGGAGTCACTGGACTCCACCCGGACACAGGCCCTGCGTACCGGGCTGCTCTACGTGCAGGTCGCGACCCCACCGGGCACGTCGCGCACTCAGCCGGCGACCCGCGGCGGGTATGAGGTGCGTTGACGGTCATGCCGGCGGGCGCGCGTGCCGCCGGGCTCCTCCCGGCAGGTATCGTTTTGCAACCGGCCGCGCATCCCGAGTCGCAGGCGTCGCATTCCGCTCAAAGATAACTAAGTCTACTCTGTAGTAGCATGAGTGAGTACCGTGATCCCGTGATCATGCGGTCCCGGCTGGGACTGCGGCTGTGGCCCGCAGCATCCGATGTTCCCCTACGCGAGGAGTCGATCCCATGGCCGCCCCGGTCTTCTCTCTGCCGGAGGGCCGGTACGGGGCTGACGTGCGATCCCCGAAGACGGCCGAGCTGCTCACGCGCCGGCTGCGTCACATGATCGTCACTGGGGAGCTGCGCGACGGCGACTACCTGCCCCGCGAAGCCGAGCTCATGACCCACTTCGGGGTCTCCCGCCCGACGCTGCGCGAGGCCGTGCGGGTGCTGGAGGCCGAGTCCCTCGTCGAGGTCCGGCGTGGCTCCCGCACCGGCGCCCGCATCCGGGTACCAGGCCCCGAGGTGGTCGCCCGCCCGGCCGGGCTGCTGCTCGCCGTCGCGGGCACCACCCTCGGCGAGGTGCTCGTCGCCCGCCTCGGCATCGAGCCGCTGGCCGCCTGGCTGGTTGCCGATCGAGGCTCCGACGACGCGATCGAGGAGCTTGTCGCCGCGCTCGACGACCTGACCGCCCGCCTGGCCCAGGACGTGAGCAGCAACACTGTCGGGACGGCGTTCGCCCGGTTCCACGAGGTCGTCGTCAAGCAGTCCGGTAACCGCGCCCTCGTGGTCACAGCCGGCATGATTCAGGAGATCCTCGCGCGGCACATGGCGACCGCGACGAGGACGCACTACGAGTCCGAGCCGGACGAGGTGCAGTTGCAGTACCGCCGAGCGGTCAGGGCGTACGAGAAGCTGATCAGCCTCGTGCGGGCCGGCGAGGCCGACGAGGCGGAGCGGTTCTGGCGGCGTCATCTGATCTCCGCCAACGAGTCGCTGCTGCGCGGCTTCGACGCCGCCGGCGTCATCGACATCCTCGAGTAGCCCGGGGCAGAGCCGGGTCCAGCCCGGTCCCGTCGATCCGGGCGAGCGCGAGAGGCGGCCCCGGTGTCGGCCGGCGATCCCAAAGTGTGCCCAGCGGTGCGCCGGGGGAAGATTGGCGGGCAGGCCGAGCGTCGGCGTCCCGAACCGGAGCAGCGCGGTCATGGGTCGCCGTTGATGCGCGGCGGGAAGGCGGCGCACAGGTGGGACTGCGAACGGGTCGCGCGGTCCGTGCGCTGCGGGTCCGCCGGCCGCCAGCGGCGCAAGGGCCTGCGGCGCAGGGCGCCGAGCCGCCGCGAGGGTCGGCGTGTGGAGCTGGGAGCTGGACACCGGTCGGTTCGGGTGTGACGACCTGGCGGCGGCACTGTGCGGACTCGCCCCGGACGAGGTCGAGGGGACCATGGACGCCGCGTTCGCCATGGTTCACCCGGATGACGTGACGGGCGTGCGCACGGCGATGTTAGACGCGGCCCGCACCGCCGGCGCGGTCCTGGAGGAGTACCGGATCCTACGACCGGATGGCGCGGTCCGCTGGATCCAGGTCCGGGGGGCCGTGCTGCGCGACGAGTCGGATGGCGCGGCCCGGATGGTCGGGCTGGTCGGCGACGTCAGCGCCGTGCAGCCCGACCGGCCCGGCGCCGGCCCGGGATCCACCGTGCTGTGGCGCGCCACCCGCCTGCTCGACGTCACCCATGCGCTCGAGCGGGCCCTGACCGTCGACGAGCTCGGCGACGTGGTCGTGCACACCGCCACCGCCGACCTCGGAATCATCTTCGCCGCAGTCCTGCTCTACGGCGACGACGGCCAGCCGTACCGCAGCATCGTGCACCCGGCCACGTCGCCGGTCCTGGCGCTGTGGCCGGGGCTGTCCGGTCGCGGGCCGGCCGCCGCCGCCGACGTCGTGCGTGACCGGCAGCCCCGCTACCATCGCAGCCGGGCCGAGTACCTCGCCGACTACCCGGATCGGGAGGAGCCGGTACGGGTTCTCGGGCTGAGCGCCTGCGCCCACCTGCCGCTGATCGTCTCCGATCGGCTCATCGGCGCCCTCGTACTCGTCTGGGGAGTGACCCGCGACTTCGACCCGGGCGATCAGGCGTTCCTGCAGACCCTCGCCGGGACGTGCGCCCACGCCTTCGAACGGGCCCGGCTCTACGAGCGCCAGACGATGCTGGTAGCCGTCATGTAACGGGCGATCCTGCCGCAGCGGCTGCCCAATCTCGCGGGCGTGCATCTCAGTGCCCGGTACCTGCCGGCGAGCCGGGACGTCGGCATCGGCGGCGACTGGTATGACGCCGTCGTGCTGCCGGACGGCGAGCTCATGCTCGTGGTCGGGGACGTCGGCGGCCACGGGCTCAACGCGATCGCGATCATGGCGGAGCTGTACCAGGCCACCCGGGCCTATGCGCTGCAGGGGCGGACTCCGGCGGAGATCACCACCCAGCTCGCCGCGAACCTCGCCGGCCAGGGCGACGAGGTGCTGGCCACCGCCGTCGTCGCCCTGCTCACGCCGGGCGAGCGGCGGCTGACCTGGTCCTGCGCGGGACATCCCCCACCGCTGTTGATCGTCGGGCGGTCCACGCGTTACCTCGAACAGGTGCACGGCCCCATCCTCGGCGCCTCACCGGACCATCGGTACGGGCAGAGCGTGCTGTCGCTGCTGGCCGGCTGCCGGCTGCTGCTCTACAGCGACGGGCTGATCGAACGGCGCGAGACAGCACTGTCGGAGCGCCTCGACGTGTTCGCCGTCGCCGCCGCCGGCGCCGGGCTTCCGCCCGCTCCCGGCCCGGCGGGTGGGTTCGACTCCGGCGGCGGACTGGAGGACCTGTGCGACGGGATCCTGGCGGAGATCGTCGCCCCGGCCGGTCGCGACGACGACGTCTGCCTGCTCGCCGTCGGCCTGGACTGACCCCGGTTCGCCTCGCCGGGCGTCGTGGGCCGGTCCGGGGTACGACCCCGCCAGGAATGCTCCCCTCAGGAACGGGCCCCTCAGGAGTGGGCGACGACCCGGCCGGTCATCGACTCGGGCAGGATGCGCACCCAGTGCGGATGGGCGATGCGGTCCGCCCACGGAGCGAGTCCGGTCTTCTCCAGCCTGGACAGCGTCTGCGGGTCGTTGACCGCCGCCGCCCGGCCGTTGATCAGAACGCTCCAGCCCGCGCGGGCCACCGGGTCGTGGCCGTCGACCTCGAACCCGACGGCGTCCTCCTCGAGGGCGGCGGCCAGCTTGGAACCGGTGGCCGTACGGAAGGCGATGGCGTCCCCGTCCAGCACGTAGTTCACCGGCAGGACGAGGATCTCCCCGTCCGCGCGGAACGCGACCCGGCCCACCTGCTCGCCGGCGAGCAGCCACAGACATGTCGCCGCGGGCAGGACACCACCCCCGGCGTGGTCGATGGTGACGGTCGTCTTGTCGCTGGCGCTGATGGTGAACTCCCGCGCATCCACACTCGTCGATGTCATCGCGTTTCCCCTCGTCGCTGGGTGGGCGTCCGGATCGACGGCGCGCCCGGACCGTTGCGGCGACGCCCGATTCGACGGTAGGCCGGCGTGCCCCGAAGGAGGTAGGGCCGATCGTCGTCCGCCTGCCGGGCCCTCCGGCACAGGCCGATCCGTGCCGGATGGCGTAGATCCGTGGGCGCCGTGCGTCAGCAGGTCCGCAGCAGCCGGTCCAGCACCCGGGTGCCGAACTCCAGGGCCGCGACCGGGACCCGTTCGTCGACCCCGTGGAACAGGGCGCTGAAGTCCAGTTCCGGCGGCAGGCGCAGCGGGGTGAACCCGAAGTGGCGGATCCCCAGCCGCTGGAAGGATTTCGCGTCCGTACCGGCGGCCAGCAGATACGGCAGGACGCGAGCGCCCGGGTCCTCGGCCTCGACCGCCGCGCGGATCGCGGCCACCAGGGCGCCGTCGAAGCTCGTCCGGACCGGCGGCAGGGTGTCCCATTCGGCCCGCACCCGCCGGCCGAGCACCTCGACCAGCTCGCGGCCGAACGCCTCCTCCCGCCCGGGTAGGAACCGCCCGTCGACGGTGGCACGGGCCGTGGCGGGCACGACGTTCGACCGGTAGCCGGCGTCGAACAGGGTCACGTTCGCCGTGTCCCGCAGCACCGCCCCGACCAGGCGCGCCAGCGGGCCGAGGCGGTCGACGGCGGCCTGCGGATCGGCCTCGTCGAACGGGACGCCGGTGAGGTCCGCGATCCCGGTGAGCAACGCCCGGACCGGATCGGTGAGCACCAGCGGGAAGCGGTGGGCGTCGAGGCGGGCGACGGCCGCCGCCAGCGTGGCGATCGGGTTGTCGTCGTGCAGCATCGAGCCGTGCCCGCCGCGGCCCCGGGCGGTCAGCCGCAGCCACAGGCTGCCCTTCTCGGCCGTCTGGACGAGGTAGGCGCGCACGTCCTCGCCAGTGGCGGTGGAGCCGAGGGTGACGGAGAAGCCGCCGACCTCACCGATCGCCTCGGTGGCGCCCTCGAACAGGTCGGGGCGGTTGTCCACCAGCCAGCGGGCCCCGTACCAGCCGCCGGCCTCCTCGTCGGCGACATACGCGAAGATCAGATCCCGTGGCGGGACGACGCCCTCCCGGCGCAGGCGGCGGGCCACCGCCAGCGTGATCGCGACCGCGCCCTTCATGTCGACGGCGCCGCGACCCCACACGTAGCCGTCGCGTACCTCGCCGGAAAACGGGTGGACCGTCCAGTCGGCGGCCTGCGCCGGGACGACGTCGAGGTGGCCGTGCAGGAGCAGGGCGCCCCGCGACGGGTCGGCGCCGGCCAGCCGGGCGACGACGTTGCCGCGTCCGGGTGCCCCGGACTCCAGGTAGGTGACGTCGTAGCCGACGTCGGCCAGCCGGCCGGCCACGTACTCGGCCGCGGGCCGCTCGGTGCCGGGCGCGTGCGGGTCGCCGTGGTTGCTGGTGTCGAACGCGATGAGGTCGCTGGCCATCGCCACCGCCTCGCGCGCCGCGACCTGCTGGCCGGTCTCCACCGCTCTCACCCCGCCGGCTCGCCCGCGCTCGACTGCGCGGCGAGCGGCCCGGTGGGCTGGCCCGGCACGGGACCCGGGATCCGGACGGAGCGGAAGGTCACCGTGCGCCGCAGCCGGAAGCCGAGGGTCTCATAGAGGTGGATCGCGTTCGTGTTCGTCGCGGCCGCGTGCAGGAACGGGGTCTCGCCGCGGGCGCGGACACCGGCGGCGACCGCCCGCACGAGCCGGGAGGCGAGCCCTGACCCCTGATGCTCCGGATCGGTACAGACGGCGCTGATCTCGGTCCAACCCGGCGGATGCAGCCGCTCCCCGGCCATGGCGACCAACGCCCCGCCGCGGCGGATGCCGAGGTAGGTGCCGAGCGCGATGGTGCGGGGCAGGAACGGGCCGGGGCGGGTGCGGGCCACCAGGTCGAGCATCTCCGGGACGTCCGCCGAGCCGAGAACCACCGCCTCGTCGTCGGCGACCGCCTCGATCCCCTCGTCGATCATCTGCACCCCGGGGCCGTAGCCGGCATCCTCCCAGCCGGGCGGGGCGGGCGCGTCGGTGCCGGTGAACGGCAGCAGGGCGCCCGGGCCGAGCAGCGCCGCCGCGTCGAGCCAGGCGTTCTGGTCCGGTTCGTCGGGCAGGGCGACGAACGGGCACACGTCCGCCGGGTAGCGCAGCACGTCCCCGCGCCGCTGCGCGAGGTGGGCGTGCGGGCCGAGCAGGGCGGAGCGGGCGGGGTTGTCCAACACGTGCCGCATCGTCACACCGCGACCTCTATCACAACCTTGCCACGGGCGTGGCCGGTCTCGACCGCCCGCAGGGCCGTGTCGGCCCGTTCCAGCGGGTAGACGTCGCTGACGTGGGGGTCCAGCACCCCGGCCGCGGCGCGGCCGGTGACGACGTCGAGCACGGCCAAGCTGCGGGCTCGCTGCACGGCCACCCCGCCGAGGCGGGTGACCGTCGCACTGTCCGCCGCCGTGATCAGCCGCGGCGGCTCGTCGACGGCGTCGCCCCCGCCCACCGGAGCGCGCAGCACCCCGGCGATCTCCTCGAGCGCTGCGCCGCCGACGAGATCGTAGATCGCGTCGACACCCTGCGGCGCGACCGCCCGGACCCGCTCGACGACGCCGGGGCCCGGCTCGACCCAGGTGACTCCCAACGACTCGACGAGATCCTTCTTCCCCGCACTGGCCGTGCCGACGACGGTGAGCCCGGCGTGGCGGGCGAGCTGCGCGGCGGCCACGCCCACCCCGCCGCCGACCCCGGTGATCAACAGGGTGGCCCCCGGCAGCAGCGAGAGCTGGTGCACGCCGTCATAGGCGGTCGCCGCCGCGACCGGCAGGGCGGCGGCCCGAAAGCTCAACGCGGCCGGCTTGTGCGTCGCCAGCGCGACCGAGAGTAGGGTGTACTCGGCGTAGGCGCCGCCGACCGTGCCCCCGAGGACCTCGTCGCCCACCGCGAACCCCGTCACCCCCGGGCCCACTGCGGTGACCACGCCCGCCGCCTCCACCCCCAGCGCGACCGGGAAGACCGGGGCGGGCTGACCGGGCCGCGTCGACCCGCCGCGCAGTTTCCAGTCCACGGGGTTGACGCCCACGGCGCGCACCGCGATCGCGAGCTGATCCGGGCCGGGCTCGGGCGCCGGCAGGTCGACGAACGCCTCCACCTCGGGGCCGCCGTTCGCGATATAGACGTATGCCTTCGGCACCGCAGTCCTTCCCATCTTCCTGTGCGTCCGGGTGGGGCCAGCCCTGAGCCAGCCCCGAGTCAGCCCTGCACCGGCCCTGCATCAAGCCTGAGTCAGCCCTGGCGGCGGGCCCACTCCGCGGCCAGCAGCTCGTAGGAACGCACCCGGTCGGCGTGCCGGTGGGTGATCGTGGTGACGGCCAGCTCGTCCGCGCCGGTGGCGGTCGCGAGCTGTTCGAGCCGGTCGGCGACGGTCGACGGGGAGCCGACGAGCTGGGTGGTGACGCGGTCGGCGACCAGTTCCCGATCGGCGTCGCTCCAGGTGTGCGCGGCCGCCTGCTCGGGGGTCGGGAACGGGATCGTCCCCGTGCCGCCGCGGATGCTGCGGACCCACAGCCCGTAGCCGGAGGCCAGCCGGGCCGCGCTCGCGTCGTCCTCACCGACGACGACGTCGGCGGAGACCGAGACGTAGGGTGCGGCGAGGTCCGCCGCCGGCTCGAACGCCGCCCGGTACGCATCGACCGCGTCGAGGACCGTGCTGGGGCTGTGGTGGTAGGAGGCGGCGAAGCGCAGCCCTCGCGAGCCCGCGACGGATGCGCTCGACCCCCCGGACGCCCCGAGGATCCATACCTCAAGCGCCGCGCCGGCCCCGGGCCAGGCGCGGGCCGTCTGGCCGTCGGCGGTGTGGTAGGTGTCGCGCAGCAGGGCGAGGACGTCGTCGACCTGGTCGGCGTACTCCGGGGTGTAGGCGCCCGGCTGCTGCAGCAGCGACAGGGTCACCCCCAGCCGGGGCGAGCCGAGCAGCGCGCTGAAGTCGAAACGGCGGGGGATCAGCAGGCCGTTCGCGGCCCGCTGATCGGTGCTGTGATCGGCACCCCCGAGGCTCGCCTGGTAGGCGGCCGCCGCGGCCGAGACGAGCGCCGGGCCTGAGGAGGGCGCTGCCCCGTTCGCAGTCCCGCCGGCCGCAGTCCCGCCGGCCGCGGTCCCGCCGGCCGGGGATGCGCCGTTGTGGGCCCCACTGTTCGTCGGTGCCGGCCGGCCCGGTGAGCGGCCGATGCCGAGATCCATGCGGCCGGGGTGCAGCGCGTCGATCAGGCCGAACTCCTCGACGACGGACAGCGGGGTGCGATGCCCGCTCTGCACGCCGGCCGAGCCGAACCGGATCGTCGACGTCGCGCCGGCCACCAACGCGATCGTCACCGCAGGGGACACGCCGAGCAGACCGGGGTTGAGGTGGTGCTCGGCGAACCAGTACCGCCGGTAACCGAACTCCTCCGCCCGCCGGGCCAGGTCGACGGTGTTACGCAACGCGTCGTTCGGGGTGTCACCGGCGCTGACCGGCACGAGATCGAGGACGGCCAACGGGAGGTCTGTCATATCCGACCTTTCGGTTGAGGCGGGGGGCTGAGCGCGTCCGCTGACGGCATCGGCTCGCGACCGGGTCTGCCGCCGAGCTGTCCCGACGGCGGACTCCCGCCCGATCCGCGCCGTCGCCGGAGACGGTCGTTGCCGGCGTGGGTGTCGCAGCGCGGCGCGGCCCGGGCCACCCGGGCATCCCCGGTCCGGGCGGCTGAGGCGTTGGCGGGTGGCCTGGCCCGGTGGTCGGGGGCGGGTGGTGCAGCGGTCCGGACGGGGTGCGAGCGGCGCTGCGGCACGAGCAGGAACGCGGAAGGCGGCTGCCGGACTGGTCAGAGACCTGGACAGAGGCTGCTGGACGAACGGCGCAGGTCGATCGCGAGCCGCCGGGTGAACCGTCGCCGGATGGACCGACTGTGCGGCGGGCAGCGCCAGGCGTTGTCGGGAGGCCGATTGTGTCGGCCAGGCGCCGGCGGCATCGCACCACTCCTCGACTCGGGCCCGACCTCGAAGCGGCCCCGCGCCTGTCGGCCCAGTTCAGCTGGCTGACCAAGCCCAAACCTAACGGCGCACATCGAGTATGTCCATAGTGGACGTCCTCCCCGCCGGGGGCGATAGAAGGGCAACAGCGCCCTGCGCGAACACGCCAACTCCGCCCCGCAGGACAGGCCTTTCGGTCGGCTGCTCCGGATGGCAAGATCCGGGTGGGTGAGGCGGCGCGCACCCTGGGCCTTGGCGGAGAGTTGCGCGTCACGCGGCAGAGGGGCGGGCAGACGTGCAGGAAGACGCCGGGGCGAGCGGACCCCCTCCCTGTCAGACTTGAGTGAGACACCCTCGCGGGTGCGGGTTGGCTACGGAGGGCGTGATCGGAGATCCTCATGTTCGTGGAGTCAGAGTCGCAGGAGAGTCCCGGCGGGTCCCAGCCGTCGCGTGATCCCGCGCTGCGTCCGTCGCGGCGGGTGTTCAGCGCGGCGTACAAGCTGAGAATCGTCACCGAATACGAGAACGCGCCGAACGGTGAGAAAGGCGCGGTCTTGCGCAGGGAGGGCTACCATCAGGCCGTCTTTGCGTTGGAGCATTTATTTACGCCGTACTAGTAGGGCTTTGTTAGGTGTCGTTGAGTTGTGGTTTCAAGCGATCTGGTGACGGAT
>NZ_CADCWT010000170.1 GCF_902806485.1 Candidatus Frankia alpina
TCCCCGGCCTTCAGGCCGGGGAGGACGTCAATCTACGACCCTGGCCGCCGCGTCGGGCGAGTGGCTGGCGGGCCATCGGCCGGCCGACTGGCCCGCGTGGGCACACCCGCGCCACCCCCGCGGGGCTATCCGACCGGTGAGGACTTGGCGACCACCGCGATCAGCAGGCCGCCGCCGGTGGTGAGAAGCATCTGGGTGAGCCGCACGTCGTCGCGCACGGCGGTGGCGAGCTCGCGGACGGCAACCGCATCCGGACCGCGGGCACCGGGGTCGACGGCTTGGCCCTCGGCCAGCACGCCCGCGAACACGACCACTCCACCCGGGCGGAGCAGCCGTAGCGCCTGGGTGAGGTACTCGGTGCCCTCACGCCGGTCGGCGTCGCAGAACACCAGGTCGTAGGCGCCGTCGGTGAGGCGGGGGAGGACGTCGAGCGCGCGGCCCGTGATGAGCCGGCTGCGGCCCGGCGCCATTCCGGCGTCGGCGTAGGTGCGGCGCGCCAGTCGAAGGTGCTCGGCCTCGACGTCGATGGTGGTTAGGGTTCCGTCGGGCCGCATCCCGCGCAGCAGCCAGGTACCGGAGACTCCGGTACCTGTACCGATCTCGACGACCGCGCGGGCACTCACTGCGGCGGCGAGGAAGCGCAGGACCGCACCGGCACCGGGGCTGACCGGGACGATCCCGACCTCCTCGGCGCGGGCGCGGGCAGCACGAAGGATCGGGTCTTCCAACAGGAAGCCCTCGGCGTAGGCGGCGGCGGAGTCGAGCTCGCCGATTTCGGTGTCCGGCATGACATCCGCAGCCTACGGGAACGGGAGAGCATAGAGGCGCGTTCATCTGGTCAACGCGCATCGTGTCGAGGAACGAGGGGAGAAACATCGGTGTCCGCAGCGGGATTCGCCGCTCCCTGGCCGGCTCGTCGGGTACGTTCGACGCGAACCGACCGAGAGGCGGCCGTGGCTGCACAGGACTCCGGGGCGGGTTCCGCCGCCGGCGCCGCCGCCACCACCACAGATGCTTCCGGTTGGGTGCCTCCGTCTTGGGAGGACGTGGTCCGTGAGCACGGCAACCGGGTCTATCGGCTCGCCTACCGTCTCACCGGCAACGCCCACGACGCCGAGGACCTCACGCAGGACGTCTTCGTGCGCGTGTTCCGGTCCCTGGCGGACTACACGCCCGGCACCTTCGAGGGCTGGCTGCACCGGATCACGACCAATCTCTTCCTCGATCGCATGCGGCGGCAGCAGAAGATTCGCTTCGACGCGCTGCCCGAGGACACCGAGCGCCTGGCCGGGCGTGAGGCGAGCCCCGAGGCGGTTTACGCCGAGGCCCATCTCGATGCCGATGTTGAGGCGGCGCTCGCGGCGCTGCCACCCGACTTTCGGGCCGCCGTGGTGTTGTGCGATATCGAACAGCTCTCCTACGAGGAGATCGCCCAGACCCTTGGCGTGAAGCTCGGCACGGTCCGCAGCCGTATCTCGCGCGGACGGGCGATGCTGCGGGCCGCGCTGGCGGACCGCGCGCCCCGCACCGCCGACGGCGCCGTGCTGATCGCCGCCGCCGAGGACCCAGACGACATGTATGCCAGTCCCGCGGCCCCGGCCGGCAGGGTCGATGCGCCCGGTGCCGCCGGTGCCGAATCTGGTCAGTCGGCCGCCCCGCCCGGCTCACGGCGAAACCGTGACGATGGCCGTGCCAGGGGCGGGCGGCGGCGTGGAGGCGTGCCCGCCGGAAGCAAGGGTGGTGCTCCCGCGGAGCGGCCCGCGTGACCGAGCATCTCGGCGACCGGATCTCGCCCCTCATCGATCACCAGCTTGATCACAGCGCGCGGGATCGTGCGCTCGCGCATCTCGCCGGCTGCGGGGACTGCCAGCGTGAGGTGGCGGCGCTTCGCCAGGTAAAGGCCAGGTTGGTCGCGCTCGGCGATCCGGCGCTGCCCGAGAACGTCGCCGACCGACTGCTGCGCATCGGCGCCGGGATGGCAGGCCCGGCCCACCCCGAGCCGGAGCGTCGCCGCTCCCCGCCGGGTTTCGGTGGCGTGGCTGCAGGCGCAGGCGCGCGGCCCGCGGGTGCCGTTCCGCCCGCCCGTGCGGCTTCGACGGCCGCCGGCCGGGTGGCCTCCCGGGGCGGAACGCGCCGCAGAGCCCCCGAATCGCCCGGCGGGACTGGGCACGGCGCCAGGGTCGCGCCGCGTCGGGGCGCCGCTCGCCGGCCGGGAGCCGGGCCAGGCCGAACGGGTGATCGGCTTCGCTGGCCGCCGCCGCCACCCCCGCGGCCCGTCCAAAAGCGTTCGAGTATGCGCCGCACGCTGCTCGGCTCCGCCGCGCTGCTGATGCTCGCCGTCACCGGGGCTGCCGTCGCGGACGGCCGGGGCAGTGCGCGTCCGAACGGTCCCATCGCGGTGCCAACCGTTTCCTCCGTGGTCGCTCCGGGCTCTTCAACCGGTGGTTTCCTGCGACTGATCCCCATGTTCGCGCCGATGAAGGTGTCGTTGCACCGTTGACGTCGCGCTCCCGTGTACCTGCCGGTGACGCGTACTGAACGCCGCCGAAACATTTGCTCCCCCGCCAAGCATGCGCCGGCCGCATCCGTACTGCCCCGAGTTCCCTTCCGGGGGTGCCCGCACGTGGAGGTCGACGTGCGGAGCAGCAGGGACCGTCCGCGCTTTCACCCCCGTCCGGGCGACGGGCGGATGCTACTAACCGATACCTAAAAAGCTTTTTTCGGCTGTTCAGCGGTAGAGGTCTCCTCTGCTCTGATCTGAGGCTTTACCGTGTAACCCGCTCGGGGTCGTTGCGCGGGGCCTCCCAGGATGGAACCGGTTGCCGGTGTTCCGCCGTGTCGCGCGACGAGCGAGTCGGGAGGTCGTGGTGGACGGCAGCGACAACAAGGCGGCGATTGTCAGCATGGATCCGGTCGACACGCCGAGCAGGCCGCGGCGCCTCGAACGATCACCCCTGGTCATCGACCCGTCCGCCCTGTCCGGGTGCGGTGAGACCGACCCTGTCGAGGATCATGAGGCCGCCGGGCGACGCTCCGGCGCTGACGAGCCGTCCGGCCGTTCGAACCACGCCGATCACGTGCCCACCGAGCCGGCAGCTCCGGCAGCTCCGGCAGCTCCGGCAGCTCCGGCAGGTCGGGTAGCTCCGGCAGGTCGGACAGGTCCGGTAGGTCGGGTGGGTCCGGCAGGTCGGGCCGCTGGGCGACCCGCCGCCGGTCATGCCGAGGTCGGCAGCCCTGCGGATCCTGCCGCTCCCGCCCGTCCCGTCGTCTCGGCTGCTGCTGACAGTGCCGTCGTCTCGCCGGCTGCTGCCGCTCCTGCCGCTCCGACCGTTCGCGCCGACGGAGCCGGGCCCTCGGTGGTTCCGGGCGAGCGGGACCCCGACCGGCGGCCCTTCGAACACGACGCCCGCGACGAGACGACGATCCCGTCGACCTCGGCCGCGATGCCGACCAGCCCGCCGCCTCGCAGTTTCAAGGCAGCGGTCCCGCCCGGCCGGCCACCCTCCGCCGAGCCGTCCGCGGGCATCGTCCCGAAGCCGTCCGTGCGCGGCCCGGCGCCGGGCGCTCGGTCCGCACCGTCCGCGGGGGCAGTACCGGTGCAGGCGGCCCTGCCGACCACGGGGACTGCGTCGACCACGGGGACTGCGTCGACCACAGGGACTGCGCCGGCGCAGGGGACCGGGTCGACGCAGGGGACCGCGCCGGCGAGTCGAGTTGGGCCGGCGGCCCGAGGCGGCCCGGTGCGCAATGTTGAGCGCACACGTGTGGCCGGGACGTCCAACGGCGTCACGTCGACCGACGGCGACGCGCTGCCGCTGACCGGCGGCGCGCTGCCCGCCAGGGGCGGCGCCGGGGCGCGAGCGAGCGCCTCCGACGCACCGGACGGACTCGAGGTGTTCGACGAGATGCCCGCCGACGGCGCCGCGGGTCCGCCTCCGGATGCCGTGGGGCCGGATACGGCCGGGTCGCAGCAGGCAGCGCCGACTCCCGTGGCGCGCCCGTCGGCCCGCCGGCCGCCGGTGCCCCCGCCGAGTGAGGGCGGGCGGCATTCCGGCCGTGGCGCTGGTGGCGCTGGTAGTACCGATGCCACGGCGGCTGAGACCAGGGTGGAACGGCCTTCGATGTCGACCTCGGATGCCTCGGGAAGCCGGGCGCTCACCGCGCAGGCAGCAGGGAACGTCACCGTGGCCGCCGAATCCAGGTCGGCTCCGAGCGGACGTACCGGGTCGGGGGCGACCGTCGCGCCGGCTCGGGAGTCCGCCCGGGGTATCGGATCGGTGACGGCCCTGCGGCCTGCTCGGCCCGCTCGGCCTGCTCGGCGCGTCGGCATCGCCGGTCCCGGCGGGGACGCGAAGCCGGACCCGTGGGCTGGCGGTGCCGGCGGTGCTGGCTATCACGACGAGGACGACAAGGACGGCGGCGCCGCGGCGCCCGCATTCTCGGCGCGGCGGTCAGCGTCGGGTGGCGGCGCGAGGCTGGGGGGGCGCCCGGTCGTCCTCGGCTGGCGGGTGCTGCTCGTGTGCATGCTCGTCGCGGGGCTGGCGGGCGGTGTGATCAGCGGCCTGGCCGTCGCCATCACCACAGGTGACACCAGCGTCGAGCCGGTGAAGACGCTTGGTGTCGGCAGCCCGGCTCCCGTCACGGACCGCCGCACGGTCGCCGCGGTCGCCGCGGCCGCGTTGCCCACGGTGGTCACGGTCGACGTCGGTGGGGCCGGCGACGACGGCAGCGGCGGCACCGGCTCCGGAGTGATCATCAGCTCGGATGGCTACATCCTCACGAACAACCATGTCATCGCGTCCGCCGTCGCCAACGGCAGTCCGATCTCGGTGCGCCGCTACCAGGAGTTCGGTCAGATCCAGGCCCAAGTCGTCGGGCGGGACCCGCAGACCGACCTCGCCGTGCTGCGCATTCCGGCGCCGACGCCACTGCCCGCCGCGACGCTGGGCCAGTCCGGCTCGCTCGTGGTCGGGGCGCCGATCGTCGCCATCGGCGCGCCGCTGGGCCTGTCCGGGACGGTGACGACAGGTGTCGTCAGCGCCCTGGACCGCAATCCGACGGTGCCGGCCGAGAACGGCACCGCCACCACGGTCCTCATCGGCGCAATCCAGATCGACGCGGCGATCAACCCGGGGAACTCCGGTGGCCCGCTGCTCGATGCGCTCGGGCAGGTCGTGGGGATCAACGCGGCGATCGCCGCGGTGCCCGGCCACGAGGAGCAGGCCCAGAGCGGCAGCATCGGCGTGGGCTTCGCCATCCCGGTGGACTTCGCGCGGTCCGTCGTCCAGGAGCTCATCGCGACCGGTCGGGCCACCCATCCCTACGTCGGCGCCTCGGCCGCCACCGTCACTGCGGGCGAGGCGACGGCGACCGGTGGGGTTCCCGGTGCCCGGCTGGTGAGCCTCGTTCCCGACGGCGCGGTGGCTCGTGCCGGACTGCGGGCCGGCGACGTCATCACCCGGATCGACGCGAACACGATCCGCGGGACGAATGATCTGCTCGTGGCGGCTCGGCTGCACCGGGTAGGCGACAAGGTCACCGTCACCTATGTGCGCGGCGGTGTCACCGCAACCGCCCAAATGACGCTCCAGGAACAACGGAACTGAGCATTGGACATCTTCTCGTTGCCCAGGAGTTCCGCACGGCAACAACGGGAGAGGTACGCTCGGCCGATGTTCAACGGTGTCGGGTGGGGTGAAGTCGCAGTTCTGCTGCTGATCGGCCTGTTCGTCTTCGGTCCGGACAGGCTGCCCAAGGCGGCTCGGGACGCGGGGCGCATGCTGCGCCAACTCCGGCAGATGGCCAACGGCATGCGCAATGATCTCCGGTCCGAGCTCGGTCCAGAATTCGCCGATCTCGACATCCGGGATCTGCATCCCAAGACCTTTGTCCGCAAGCACCTGTTCGAGGACGAGCCCCCGCTGCCGTCGTATCTGACGAAGCGGACCGCGCTGGACGCGCTGCTCCTCGGCGACGACGCGCCCGAGACCCCGTCGCTGACGAAGTCCGCCCTGCCGAAGGATGCCGCCCGCGAGGCCGGCCGCCACGACACCCCCGCGCCGTCGGCCCCGTCGACGCCCGCGCTGCTGTCGAAGTCGTCGCCCCCCAAGACGACCGCCTCCCGCGCCGTCCCGCCTCAGCCCACCGCCCAGCCGGACGTCGCCCCCTTCGACCCCGACGCCACCTGAGCCAAAGGGCCCTGCGGCCGCAGTTGCGTCACCGCGTTTCGACCGCCGTGGGTGGGCGCTTTTCACGCGCATCCGACGCCGATGCACGAGCCGACGCCGATGCACGAGCCGACGGGCGGCCCCACTCCACCCGGTAGGGGAGCGGGGCCGCCCGTCGGCGCAGGCGGTGCTTTGCTGGGCGCCTCAGCGACCGGCGGGGGTCAGGTTGAGGCTGCGGCCGGCGAGACCGCGGGAACGGTAGGTGAGACGGTTGGCCACGGCGCGCAGGGCCTTGCTGGCCTCGCTGTCCGGCTCGGCGACGACGAGGGGGACGCCGTTGTCGCCGCCCTCGCGCAGGCGGACGTCCACCGGGATCTGCGCGAGCAGGGGGACGTCGTGGCCGAGGACTCTGGTCAGCCGCTCGGCCACGGCGGCGCCGCCACCGGAGCCGAAGACATCGACGCGCTCCCCGCAGTGCGGGCAGGGCAGCCAGGCCATGTTCTCGACGACGCCGACGACGTTCTGCCGGGTCTGCACCGCGATGGTGCCGGCGCGCTCGGCGACTTCGGTCGCGGCGAGCTGGGGGGTGGTGACCACCAGCAGCTCGGAGGAGGGCACGAGCTGGGCCAGGGAGATGGCGATGTCGCCGGTGCCGGGCGGCAGGTCGAGCAGGAGGACGTCGAGGTCGCCCCAGAAGACGTCGGACAGGAACTGCTCGAGCGCACGGTGCAGCATCGGTCCGCGCCAGGTCACCGGCTCGTTCCCACGGGTGAACATGCCGGTGGAGATGACCCGCACGCCGTGCGCCTGGGGTGGCATGATCATCTTCTCGACCTGTGTGGGCGGGCGTTCGATGCCCAGCATCCGCGGCACGGAGTGGCCGTAGATGTCGGCGTCGAGCACACCGACGGACAGGCCCGAACGGGCCATCGCCGCCGCCAGGTTCACGGTGATCGAGGACTTGCCGACGCCGCCCTTGCCGCTGGCGACGCCGTACACCCTGGTCATGGAGCCCGGTTGGGCGAACGGGATCATCTTGGGGGCGACGCCGCCGCGCAGCTTCGTGTGCAGGGCGGTGCGTTGCTCGTCCGTCATGACCTGCAGGTCGACACGGACCTCGCGCACCCTCTCCACCGCGCTGACGGCGCGGCTGACGCGGTTGATGATCTCATCTCGCATCGGGCAGCCGGACACGGTGAGCAGCACCGTGATGTCAACCGAGCCGTCGTCGAGCACGTGGACCGACGAGACCATGTCCAGCTCCGTGATGGGGCGGCCGATCTCGGGATCGTGCACCGTCGCCAGAGCCGACTGGATCGCGTCGGAGGAAGGCCGGGATGGAGACAAGGGAAACCTCAGTCACTGATTGGCATCAGATGCGGCCCTCGAAGCCGCCGTTGACTCCACGATAGCCCGCGGAAAGCTCGTCAGCGTTGGCTCGCCGGCCAGCTGTGAGCCACGGGTGCCAGGATCCGGATGAATCCGTCGGTACCGGTGGTTGCCGACCAGTGTGGCCCGTGAGTTCGGCGGACCTGTCGGGCATCCGACTCGGAAATCGACCCGTCGCGGTGACCAGGATTTCCCGGAGGCGCGGCGTCCGCCGGTGCCGGGCGGAGCAGCCGGCGGGGGCACGTCACGGCATAGGCTGATCGAGGCGGCAGCGGGAGGACGCGATGGCAGTCGAAGAGGTGATCGGCGCCAGCTCCGAGACCGACGCGGACTGGGTCGACGAGCGCGGCATGCGAGCCTGGCGGGGGCTGCTGCAGGCGCACGCGTACGTTACCCGGGTGCTCGAGGCCGAGTTGGAAGCGGCCCACCATCTGCCATTGGCCTCCTATGACGTGCTCGTCCAGTTGTCCGAGGCACCGGGCCACGAGCTGCGGATGAGCGAGCTGGCGCAGGCGGTGCTGCTCTCCCGCAGCGGGCTGACCCGGCTGGTCGACCGGATGGAACGCGAGGGGTTGGTCGCCCGCCGGACCTGTCTGTCCGACGCCCGCGGCACGCTCGCCATCCTGACACCGCACGGCCTCGACCAGCTGCGGGCCGCCTCCGGGACCCATCTGAAGGGGGTCAGCCGGCACGTGCTGTTCCACTTCAGCCGGGCGGAGCAGGACCAGCTCGCCGAGTTGCTCGGGCGGCTCGGCCCACCGTGCGCCGATCACGACGGCGCCCGGCGGCACGCCACAGGTGGGTGAGCGCGGGCGGGTGAGCGCGGCCTGATGTCGGCGGCGGGTGCGCCGCCGGGTGGGTCAGGCCGGGGGCGGCGCGGTGACAGGTGCCGCTCCGGTGGCGGCCTCGACGAGTTCCTCGTATGCCTCACGGCTGGTCGTTTCGGCGGCGAGACCCTGCGGCTTGCTGCTGCCGTGGAAGTCGCTCGAGCCCGTCAGGATTAGGCCGAGTTCGGCGGCGAGTCCGCGCAGCCGGCGCCGTTCGCCGGCGTCATGGTCGGGATGGTCGACCTCGACCCCGCCGAGCCCCGCCCGGGCCATCTGCTCGATCACGTCGGGGCCGACCGTCGCCCCGCGCCGGCTGGCGAACGGGTGCGCGAACACGCTGACCCCGCCGGCGTCGTGGATCAGCCGCAGGGTCTGCCAGACGTCGGGCTGTTCCTTGCCGACCCAGTATGGCCCGCCGGTGCCGATCCAGTCGCGGGTGAACGCCGCCGCCACCGTCGGCACCAGCCCGGCCTCGACCATCGCCGCGGCGATGTGCGGGCGGCCCACCGTCCCGGCGGCGAGCTTCGCCACCCGTTCCCACCGCACCGGATGCCCGTCGGCGGCCAGCAGGTCGGCCATCCTGCGGGCGCGGACGGCCCGATGCTCGCGGACCCGCGCCCGAACCGCGGCGAAGGCGGGTTCGGCCGGGTCGAACAGGTAGGCCAGCATGTGCAGGGAGATCGACCCGCCGGGCACGTCGACGGAACAGGAGATCTCCGCGCCCGGCACCAGGGTGAGACCGGCGGGCAGCGCCGCGGCGGCGCGCCCGATGCCCGCGGTGGTGTCGTGGTCGGTCAGCGCGATGACCGTCAGCCCCGTCTCGGCGGCGAGCCGGACGAGATCCTCCGGTGAGACCAGGCCGTCCGACGCGGTGGAGTGGGTGTGCAGGTCGATGGTCATCTGTCAGCTAACCGTTGCCGGCCGTACCCTGTCGACGGCCGGCGGTTCGGGTGGTCAGAGGTCGAGGCCGGTGAGGACCAGGACTCGTTCCTCGGTGAGGTCGGTCATGGCTGCCCGGACGCCTTCGCGGCCGATGCCGGAGCCCTTCGTGCCGCCGTAGGGCATCTGATCGGCCCGGTAGGAGGGGACGTCGCCGATGACGACCCCGCCGACGGCGAGGTCGCGGTGGGCGCGGAACGCGGTGGCCAGGTCGTGGGTGAACACGCCGGTCTGCAGGCCGAACTCGCTGTCGTTGACCCGGGCGAGGCCCTCGGCCAACCCGTCCACCGCGGACACGACGAGGACCGGCCCGAAGACCTCCTCGCGCACGACCCGGGCGTCGGCGGGGACGTCGGTGAGCACGGTCGGGGCGATGCTCGCGCCGGTGCGCGTGCCGCCGCAGACGAGGGTGCCGCCGGCGGCGACGGCCTCGGTGATCCACTCCTCGACGCGGCGAGCCGCGGCGATGTCGATGAGCGGTCCGACGTCGGTGGCCGGGTCGGCCGGGTCGCCGCTGCGCAGCGCCCGCACCGCGGTGACGATCTCGCCGAGCAGCTCGTCGTGGACGGACCGGTCGGCGTAGACGCGCTGCACGGCGATGCAGGACTGGCCGGCCTGGTAGTTGGCGAACAGGGCGATGCGCCCGGCCGCCCGCGCGAGGTCGCCCGGCGCCGCGTAGTCGGCCGCGACCAGCACGGCGCCGTTTCCGCCCAGCTCGAGCACGACGTGCTTGCGGGGCACGGCGTCGCGGATCGACCAGCCGACCGGGCCGGAGCCGGTGAACGACACCACCGGCAGGCGCGGGTCTGTGACGAGGCCGGTGACCTCACTGTTCGGGACCGGCAGGACCGACCAGGACCCCTCGGGCAGGTCGGTCTCGGCGAGCAGGTCACCGAGGAACAGCGCGGACAGCGGCGTGCGGGGGGCGGGCTTGACGATGATCGGGGCGCCGACCGCCAGCGCCGGCGCGACCTTGTGCGCCACCAGGTTCAGCGGGAAGTTGAAGGGGGTGATCCCGAGCACGGGCCCGCGCGGGAAGCGCCGGCTCAACGCCAGGCGCCCCTCCCCGGTCGGGTCCGTGTCGAGGCGGGTCAGCTCGCCGGTGAAGCGGCGGGCCTCCTCCGCGCCCCAGCGAAACGTCGAGCTTGCCCGGGCCACCTCGGCCCGAGCCCAGGTGAGCGGCTTGCCGCTCTCGGCTGTGATGAGCCGGGCGAGCTCGTCGCCGCGCTGCGCTATCTGCTTGGACACGTGCGCCAACGCCGAGGCCCGCACGTGCGCGGGCAGCGCCGACAACCGCGGGGCCACCTCGACGGCGGCCGCGACGGCGCGGGCGACCTGCTCGGCGTCGGGCTGCGCCACGGTGGCCACGAGGCTGTCGTCGAAGGGGTGGTGGACATCGATCGTCGAGGCACCCTCGGCTCGGTTGCCCGCCAACCAGAACGAGGTGACGTCAGCCATCGAGATCCGTCCCTGTCGTCGCCATCGCCCGTCAT
>NZ_CADCWT010000171.1 GCF_902806485.1 Candidatus Frankia alpina
CTACTCGTCGTCGAGCCGGTGAGGTCGGCGGAGGAGTCCAGGTGCAGCAGTCCGGGCATGCGCACTCCTTGCTCGCGGGCGGCGGGCACGGGTACGGGTACCAGGCCGCGGCGGCCCCCGGCGTTCCCGCCCCCGCCGCGGGATCTGACCGCGTGACCGCGGCCGACGCAGCGCCGACTTTACGCCAGCAACCCGGTCCGAAGCAGGCGCTCTACGCGGCGCCGAGCAGCTTCACCAGGCGGGCAGGATCTCCGGGGAGGCCGTCGGATACTCGCCGAGGAAGGGTCGGTCCACGCGGCCCCGGCGTCGCCGCGGCGGACCCGTACGGCCGGTTCACCTGATGGTCCCGTTGTCGCCATATGCCCGACCACTCATTGTCCGCCGGGCGCGACAGCATGACCGCCCATGGACGCGAACACCACGACCGGGTCGGCCGGTCCGTCCCGCCGCTCCCTGCTACGTACGGCTGCGATCGGCGGTGGGCTGACCGTCGCCGCCGGCCCCACCCTCTGGCGACAGCCGGCGTTCGCGGGCACCGGCCCGGACACCGCCCCCGAGCAGGTGCACCTGGGTTGGGGCGACGACCCGGCGACGGCGGTGACGGTGTCCTGGGTGTCACCGGCCGCCGTGCGCCGGCCGCGGGTGCGGCTCGGCACCGCGGCCGGCGGGTTCGGCCGGTTCGTCGACGCCGAGGAGCGAACCTACGTCGACGGGCTGAACGGCCAGCGCGTCGTGACCTACCACGCGAAGCTGCGCGGCCTCAACCCGGGCACCGCCTACGTCTACCGGGTCGACACCGCCGACGGCCCGGTCGCGGCCGGGTCGTCCGCGGGCGGTCCCGGTGGGCCCGGCGGGACGTTTACCACCGCGCGGCGTGGCCGGTTCCCGTTCCGCTTCACCAGCTACGGGGATCTGGCCACCGACAAGGCGTGGACGATCTCGTTCCCCAACGCATTTCACGCCGTGGACGCGGTCGAACGCTTCGCTCCGCTGTTCCACCTGCTCAACGGCGACCTGTGCTACGCGAACCTGACGTTCGCCCAGCAGCCGGCGGTGTGGCGCGACTTCGGCGTCAACGTGGCCCGCTCCGCGGCGAACCGGCCATGGATGCCGGCGTTGGGCAACCACGAAATCGAGTTCGGCAACGGCCCGCACGGCTACGACTCCTACCTGACCCGGTTCAGCCTGCCGTCGAACGGGATCCGCGGCCTCGCCGGCACCTTCTACAGCTACCGGGTCGGCTCTGCGCTGTTCATCTCCCTCGACGCCGACGACGTCATCTACCAGGACGGCGGCGCCTTCGCGGCGACCGACATCGTCCCGCCGAACGGCGCGGCGACGATCCCCGCCGGCCACAGCCAGTACAACCGGCTCTACACCGGCCCGCTCGCCGCCGGCCCGAACGGCACGCTCACCCCCGGCGGCAATCTGCAGACCCGCTGGCTGGAGCACACCCTCGCCGCCGCGCGGGCCGACCGGACCATCGACTGGATCATCGTCCAGACGCACCAGTGCCCGCTGTCGAGCTCCGCCACCGGCAACGGCTCGGATCTCGGCCTGCGCCAGGCGTGGCTGCCGCTGTTCGACCGCTACCGCGTCGACCTCGTCGTCTCCGGGCACGACCACGACTACGAGCGGACGTTCCCGGTCCGCGGTTTCGACCGCGACCGCGGGACCGAGGTCGCCGGCGGCGCGACCGTGGACACGCTGCGGCCCCGACCCGTGGTCACCGACCCGTCCGCGGACACCTTCGACACCGACGCCGGCACCGTCTACCTGCTGCTCGGTGGCGGCGGGACCAACGGGCCCACCGACAGCTACAGCACCACCTCGACCGGCGCCCGGCAGGGCAAGGTCATCACGAGGCGGACGGAGATCGCCCGCAGCCCGTCGACCGGCGCCTATGCCAAGTTGCCCGCCGACGCCGTCGAGGAGGCCGTATGGTCGGCCCGCCCGGACGCGACCGGCCACCCCTACGGCATCGCCGTGTTCGACCTCGACCCCGGCAGCCGCCCCGGTGGCCCCAGGACCATCACCGTCGGGTACCACCATGCGCCCCGCGTCCAGGCTGGCGACCCGCTGCCCGCCTACACCCTGCTGGAACGCTTCACCCTGCGCCGCCGCCGCAGCGACTGACCGCCGAGCGGGGACCACCCCCGACCACGGCATCGCCGCCGTGCTCGCCCTCGGGCACCCCACGCGGCGCGCGACCCGGCCGACCCGCCACCCGGTCGAAGCCTTCACCCGCGTCGACACCTTCGACAGGCCCGCGTTCGGCTCGGTCTGACGCCGAGCCAGCCACCCAGCGCCCATCGCAATCCCTCCCAATATGGGCGGAAGGGACACTCCCCGATGATCGCCGCATCGGCGGTGGCGGATTCGGCAGATCCGATTCCGACCGGAGTGCTGGTCCCACGCACCGGCCATCGCCAACTGTGTACGCGCAAGCTCGGTAGCGAATCGACAGAAGGGGCGGCCCAGCGATTGGTGAACTTTTCCGTACCGGTGTATAGTCCTGTTGTTCGGCGTCCCGCTCAACGACGTGCCGGGAATGATCTATTCAACGGATCATGAAGGTGGCGGGTACTGATGACCGATATTACTACGATAGTCGCCTCGGTCGACGAGATTCCTACCGTTGAGGAAACCGACGCGATGCTAAACGAGTTGCGGCCACTTTCCCGCGACGCGAGAACAATCGAGCTAATAAACGATCTTCTCGAGCTACGATCGCTACTCGGTGCGCCATGCCGAGGCCACGTGCCGAAAAGTAGATCATCCAGGATGCTGGAGCCCTACCCCGAGGATCCGGACCGGCCCGCCGACGAAGGCACATACCCGGAGGGCTAGACTGCGGGCGAGTACCTAATCTTCAGTACGTCGGGTCGGGTCGGGTGGGTCGGTGGTGGCCGGCGCCCGGCCGCCGGGCTCCGTGAGCTAGAGCCCGGCGGCCGGGCTAGGAGCTGGTCGAATACGCAATCTCTCCCCCCTTCCCCACATGGCCGGCGCCACCAAAGGCGGTTGCTGCGGCCAGCGCCCCGCAGCGCCCCGCAGCGACTCGTCGACTACCAGCGGCCGCGGTGGACGACCTCGCCGAAGGGGCGGCGGTCGAGGCGCTCCACCGGCCGCAGCGGCCCGTCGTCGGGATAGCCCAGACCGATCATGTAGGCGACGCGATGGGTGTCCGGCACGCCGAGGATCCGGCGGGCCTCCTCCTGGTCGCCGACAGCCGAGTGCCCGCTGCCGACGCCGAGGTCGGTCGCCGTGAGCAGCATCAGCATCGTCGCCTGGCCGAGGTCGTACTCGTCCATGAGCCGGTAGCGCTCCGACTCCGGCTCGGGCAGCACCAGCACGATCGTCGCCGCCGAACTCGCGATGTGACCGGCACCGCGCCAGATCGTCGCCAGTTCACCGAGAACCGCCCGGTCGGTGACGAGCACGAAGTCCCACCGCTGCCGGTTCGACGCCGAGGGCGAACGCCACCCGGCCGCCAGGATCCGCTCCAGGTCCTCGGCCGGCACAGGCCGGTCCTGGTAGCTGCGGACATTGCGACGAGCACGGATCGCGTCCCAGGTCTCCACGCCCTCGACCCTAGACGAATCGCCCGCGTCGCTGCCCTGTGACCCGGTAACACGGAACTCCGTCCGACGCGGGGGACGGGAGACGCGGGAGACGCGGGGGACGGGAGACGCAGGGGAGCCCGAACGGGTGGCCCGCCCCCGCAGCCCGTGGCGATAACCGATCTCGACGACGACTCGGGATACTGGGGACGCAGCACGCCCTGCCGATGTGGCCGGCGGCCAGCACCAGTTGGCCAGGAGTGCGGGCGGACGAATGAGACGGGTAAGGAGGACGTGGTGGAGGCGTTGGCGCCGTCCGGGCGGCAGGTGGAGCTCGTGCACGCGGACAGCAGCGTGACCATCACCGAGGTCGGGGGTGGGCTGCGCGAGTACACCATCGGCGGCGCGCCGGTTCTCGACGGCTATGACATCGGCACGATGGCCAGCCGCGGGCGCGGGCAGCTGCTGCTGCCATGGCCCAACCGGATCGCGGACGGCCGCTACCCGTTCGGCGGCACCACCCACCAACTCCCGGTGAACGAGGTGGCGCTCGGCAACTCCAGCCACGGTCTGACCCGTTGGTCGGCCTGGGAGCTCGAACGCCTCGGCCCGGTCGCGGTCCGCGCCTCGTTCATCCTGCGTGCATCCTGCGTGCCCAGAGCGGCTACCCCTTCACCGTCGGCTTCGCTGCGGAGTACCACCTCGCCGACGACGGGCTGACCGTCACGATGACCGCCACCAACCTGGGTAGTCAGCCGGCTCCCGTCGGGATGGGCGCACACCCTTACCTGACGACGGTCGGGGCGGACGGTGCGACGGTGCGCGCGGACGACGTCGAACTCACCGTGCCGGCGGCGACGAGGCTGGAGACCGACGACCGTTCGATCCCGACCGGCGCGCGGGCGGTCGCCGGCGAGCCGTTCGACTTCCGCCGGCCACGCCTGGTCGGTTCCCTCGCCCTGGACACCTGCTACACCGACCTCGACCGCGATCCGGACGGGCGCGCACGCGTGCGGCTCGGGACGCCGGGCGGTGGGTCGGTGACGGTCTGGATGGACGAGACCTGGCGCTACGTGCAGGTCTTCACGGGGGACACGCTGGGCCCGCAGGAGCGGCGGCGGCGCATCGCCGTCGAGCCGCTGACCTGCCCGGCGAACGCCTTCAACAGCGGGGACGGCCTGCGCGTCCTCGAGCCCGCCGCCAGCGTCGGCGGCACCTGGGGCATCCACCCCACTCGCGCCTGACCCCGGGGCACCGAACCCGCTGCGGGCGGCCGGGTGCCGCGTCATCGGCGACCGTCTTGTCCCTTGGTGGACGGGAACGAGATCGAACGCATCCCGGACCATCCCTCCACGCGCGTTACGTTCAGCGCACCTGGAAAAAACGAATCTGTTACGCGTCATCCGGTCGTAACGCCGACACAACGGCCACCAACCGGCCATCTAGCGCGAGATCTTCCGGTCCCGAAGGGACACGGCCGCAGATAATCGCCCTGCCACCCAGATTTAGGCGAGAGTTTTGCGCGATCAGCCCCGCCGGCCTCCGCCGCCGAGTCGGGTGCCGACCGGCGTTGCGGCCACCCGAACCAACCCTCCGCTCGGCAGTAGTCCGACTACTTCCGCAGATCAGGGCCCCTGTCTGCGTGACAGACGCAGATGCGGAGGCTATGGTGCATTCCATCCGCTTCCGCGGAGATCGGATGCGCCGAAGCATCGCGCGCGCTCGCAGTTAGCACCCAACGCACACCGTCCGTGCGCAGCTAATCACAATTTGTTTCCTTGACTCTATTCGCCCGGCGGGGGAAGAACGTGGCATCACGCTCGGCACTGTTTTCGCAACACATCCTCGTGGGTTTGTTGACCCATCGGGACGGTCCTCACGGCTCGTCCCATCTCCCGTCCATCGAACGCCACCCGGGAAGCGGGCACACGAGCGCGTCCGGACCGGTGACAATGCGTTCCCGCGGGTTGGCTCAGCCCGCTGCGTCGCGGCGGTGGCTGACCCTGGGGATGGCCGCCACGGTGGCGGCACTGGCCGCCGGCTGCGGCAGTTCCTCCTCGGATGCCAGCCCGCCGGCGCCCACCACCCAGGTGGTGACCAGCCTTTCCGGGGAGAAGGTGACGGCCCCCCTGAAGATCAACCGGATCGCGGAGCAGTTCCCCGCCCACACTGTCACCGACATCATGCTCGGCGTCGGCGACAAGCTGGTGGACATCCCCCAGAACGTCAAGACGATCCCGTTCCTGCGGAAGGTCTACCCGGGCATCAACGGCCTTCCGGAGCTCTTCCGCAACGGCGGCAAGGTGAACATGGAGGAGCTTCTCAAGCTCAAGCCTGACGTCGTCTCCACCATCAGCGGCGGCGATACCCTCACGCCGTTCAAGCAGGCCGGCCTGCCCGCGATCAACATGGATTTCAACACCTTCCCGCAACTGGTCCCGTCTATTCAGCTCGCCGGAAAGGTGTATGGCGGCACCGCCGCCACCAAGGCCAAGGCATACAACGACTACGTGACCGCCAAGCTGGCGATGGTCCAGTCGCGGCTGGCCAAGCTGCCGGCGACCGAGAAGCCGAGCGTCGTGCACATCGCCAGCTATCCGCCCGTGGTCGTCGACGGCGGGAAGTCCCTCATCGACGGCTGGATCAACATCGCCGGCGGCACCGACTCCGCGAGCGGCGTCAAGGGCACCCACGTCACGGTGTCGATGGAGCAGCTCCTGCAGTGGAACCCGGACGTGCTGATCGTCGAAACACCGGGTGGTGACCAGGGTCTGGCGGCCAACTCCGCCCAGTCCGTCATCGACAACCTGGCGAAGTCGCCGGGGTGGGCCGACCTGAAGGCGGTCAAGGCAGGTCGCGTCTACCTCAACCCGCAGGGTCTCTACCCGTGGGACCGGTTCGGTCCGGAGGAGGCCCTGCAGATCCAGTGGGCGGCGAAGGTGCTGCACCCTGAGGTGTTCACCGACCTCGACATCCGATCCGAGGCCAAGAGCTTCTACGCGAAGTTTTTCAACTACCACACCACCGAGGCGGATCTCGATCAGATCCTGCAGGTCGGCGCCAAGTAAGTACCTCATCCCGGTATCGGCACCTCTTTCGGCCCGGAAAGGACCGCGCCCCGGCGCAGTGATGACCATCTCCATGCGATTCGGCCTACCCGGAGGGCGCGGCGATCTCGACGGGGCGAGTTCCACCTCGACAGTGGAACTCGCCCGCGTCGCCGAGACTCTTGGCTACGACAGCCTGTGGTTCACCGACGGCCACCTCAGTTCCGTCGGTTCCCGGACGATGAAAGCCCGCTCCTCACCGATCCCGCTGTCGGCCGCCGTCGCCGCGTCGACCAGCCGGATCCGGATCGGGTTCACCGCCCTGCACCTGACGCTGCACGACCCCATCCGGCTGGCGGCGGACCTCGCGACGCTCGACCGGCTCTCCGGCGGCCGGGTCACCCTCGGGGCCGGCTGGCCCATCGCCCCCTACACCAGGGCCTACCAGGGCGCCGCCCCGGTCCGGGTCGACCTGCCCGATGCCCTCGACACGATCGTCGGCTACTGGCGGGGCCGGACCCGCGTGGCCGACGGCGCGCAGTTCCGGGTCGAGCCGACCCCCGCCCAGCATCCCCATCCGCCGATCGAGGTGGCCGCCAGCAGCGACGAGCCCATCGTCTGGGCGGCCAGCCGCGGCTACGGGCTGCTGCTGTCGGCCGTGCAGACCGTCGCCTCACTCGCCGCCTGCATGGAGCTCTACACCTCCCACGTCGGGAAGGCCGGTGATGTCCGGGTGGAGCGGTTCTGCCTCGTCGCCGAGTCCGATGCCGCCGCCCGGGAACGCGCCACCCCGATCGTCGTGCGCCTGACCCGGCGGCTGGCCGCACTCGGCGGCGACGAGCACGGCCACACCGCGGTCGGGACGGCCGACCTCGACCCCTTCCGGTTTCACGAGGAGACGGCGGTGATCGGTGGACCGGCAACAGTCGGCCGCAGATTCGCGGAACTACGCGACGAGCTCGGCGTGGCGCGGGTGAACCTGCGCCCGTCGTTCAGTGGAACCGCGTCGCTGGCCCTGCAGCAGAGCACCGTGCGGATGTTCGCCGCGAAGGTGGCGCCGCTGCTCACGCAGCCCGCCATTCGGCGGGTGAACTCTTGACCCGGCCCGCTGTCCCGACCGGCACGGACCCGGTCACGGAGACCGAGCAGAACGGCGTCGGCGAGGTCGCCGACCAGAGTGTCGGCCAAGGTGTCGGCCCGAGCGTCACCGAGGGCGGTGACCCGGCGGTTCAGGACCGCAGGCCCGGTGGCCGGGCGGCCGCGAGCGCACGGATCCGCGCGACACTCGGCGATCACCTGCGCGTCGTGCTGCTCGCCGTGGGTCTGCTGGTCCTGATCGTGGTCTCCTTCGGGCTGGGCCGGTACACGCTGGGCCCGGTGAGTGTCGTGCGCGTCCTCGCCCACGAACTGTTCGGCCTCGGAGGCGACGTCCCCGGGCAGAACCGGGCCGTGGTGATGGACATCCGGATGCCCCGCATCCTCGCCGCGCTGCTCGTCGGGGCGGCGCTGGCCTCCTCCGGCGCCGCCTACCAGACGATGTTCCGCAACCCGCTGGTCTCCCCCGAGATCCTCGGGGTGGCGGCGGGGGCCGGCTTCGGCGCCTCCGCGTCGATCCTGATCGGCCTGGACACGACCCTGCTGCAGATCATCTCGTTCGGCTGCGGGCTGCTCGCCGCGGTGCTGTCGCTGACCATCTCCCGGGTCGTCGGGAAGGGATCACTGATCATCCTGGTGCTCGGCGGCATCATCATCGGCGCGATGTTCAACGCGCTCATCTCCAGCGTGCAGTACTTCGCCAACCCGGAGACGACCCTGCCGGAGATCACCTTCTGGCTGTTCGGCAGCCTGGCCCGGGCGAGCATGCACGGGCTGATCGTGCCCGCGATCATCGTCGCGGTCTGCCTGGTGGTCCTGTACGCGGTGCGCTGGCAGCTGACGGTCCTCGCCACCGGTGACGACGAAGCCCGGTCGCTGGGTGTCAACCGTACGCGGATCTGGGCACTGACGATCGGCGCCTCGACGCTCATGACGGCGACCGCGGTCAGCGTCGCCGGCATCATCGGCTGGGTGGGACTCGTCGTCCCGCACCTGGGCCGGTTCGCCGTCGGACCGTCGTTCAGCCGGCTGATGCCAGTCACCGCCCTCATCGGCGCCGGCTACCTGCTCGCCGTCGACGACGTCGCCCGCACCGCCTCTTCACTCGACCTCCCTCTGGGCATCCTCACCGCACTCATCGGCGCCCCGTTCTTCGTCGCCCTGCTCGCGAAGGCAGGCCGCCAATGGCTGTGATAACCGAGACACCGGACGTCGAGGTCAATGGGCTGTCGTTCGGCTACGGCCGCAACGGCCACCGGATCACCGACGTCTCGCTGAGCGTGCGCGCGACCGAGGTCTGCTGCCTACTCGGGCCCAACGGCGCGGGCAAGACGACTCTGCTGCGCTGCCTGCTCGGCCTGCTCAAGCCAGAAAGCGGCACGGTGCGCATCGCCGGCCGCGACCTCGGCACACTGACGCCGCGGGAACTCGCCCGCAGCGTGGCCTACGTTCCACAGAGCACCTCCTCGCCGTTCCCGTTCACCGCGCTCGACATCGCCGTCATGGGCCGCACGCCCCATCTCGGCCTGCTCGAGGCGCCCGGTGCCGCCGATCGCCGCAGCGCCCTGGCCCAGCTCGACCGGCTCGGGATCGCCCGTCTGGCCGACCGGTCCTTTGCTGCGCTGTCGGGTGGCGAGCGTCAGCTCGTGCTGCTCGCCCGCGCGCTCGTCCAGCAGGCGGCGATCCTCATCCTGGACGAGCCGACCGCCGCGCTGGACTACGGCAACGAGGTGCGCACCCTGCACGTCGTCGCCGAGCTCGCCCGGGAGGGGCACGCCATCATCATGACCACTCACCAGCCGTCGCACGCGCTCACCTACTCCAACCGGGCGGTGCTCATGCGCGGCGGGGTGGTCATCGCCGACGGTCATCCCGACGACGTCGTCACCGGCGAGAGCCTCAGCGACCTCTATGGCGTCCCCGTCCACGTCACCGGCGTGACCCTGCCGCCCGGCTACGACCGGCGCGAGATGCGGACCTGCGTCCCGATCCCCACGCCCTGGTCCGACCCGCAGCTCGAGCCCCGAACCCGCAACTCGGACCACTGAACCCGCAGCCCGAACCCCGCAACCCATCCCCGCAACCTGCACCGTCAACCCGCACGCCGCGCCCGTCCTCGCCGGGCGCGGATCACGCGGCCCTGTCCCCGCCGCCGGTACTTCTCAATCCGCCCAAGGACAATCCTGTGACCGGAGTAATCCGGCCGCCCCCGGGGAATCTTTCCGAAAGACCTCACAGCCCGCCCCCGAGCACGTTATAGTTTCACATTGTCGGTCCGTTCCGGTCCACGGACCAAATCGGCAGGCGCCGCAGTCCGTCCGGTCCACGGCTTGCGTCGGGCGCCGCCTCCCAAGGCATTCGCGGTCACCGCGAAACCTCGCTGGCATGGAACTCAACGCACCAGCACGCCGTCCTCACGAGGCTTCTCTGGGCCCTTTCGGGACCTTTTTCCGGCGCTCGATCCGGCCCGGCCTCGTCCGAGATTCCACCGGCCCCGCGGCATCCATCGCCCAGGCCCGTGTGCGTCAGGAGGAGTACAAAGATGCCCGAGTCCGAGCTCGTCGTCGATCCCGCCAGGATTCGGCAGTTCGGGGATCCGACCGACACCGTCTTCTGTCTCGTCACGAACGCCTCCCTGCTGGCCGACATCCGGCTCGTCCGGACTGCCCAGTACCTGGACTACCGCATCCTGGAGTTCCGCGGTGGCGAGGATGAGTTCGCCCGGCTCATGCGTGCGGAAGTGCCGGAACAGGCCCATGTGCTGGTCATGTCGCCCGACTGCTTCTTTCAGTCACCGCCCGTGGACGTCCTCGGTCCCCGCCGCAAACTGCTCGGGATGGCCTGAAACTCGACCCCGACCGACCGGGCGACGCTGCGACACTTCCTGCGCTGCGTCGAGGCCACCGATCCACAGGCCCAGGAGGATTTCTCCGACCGCTTCTTCGAGCTCGCCGAGCGCGGCGAGGCGCTGGAGTACCGCGACGCGCGCCACGGTACGGTCGCGACCCTGCGCCTGTTCGACCGCGAGCTGGTGTGGAACCAGCAGACCGGTCTCGTCGACTGGGGCGAACAGCAGATCGTGCCCGCAGGCGA
>NZ_CADCWT010000172.1 GCF_902806485.1 Candidatus Frankia alpina
GTCGGAACATCGGTTGGTTCAACGCGCCCGACCGGCCCATCGGCGCCTACCGAGTCTGAAGCGAGCGCTGACCTGGGCGGACACCCCGGCCCCGAGCCCGCGGTCGGGGGACGATGCCCAAGTGGATGCCCAAGTGGAGACAGTGGTGAGCGAGCAGGCGGGAGCCGACGAAATGATCCCTCCGAACGTGCCGGCCCGCGGCGGCCCGGGGCTGCCCCAGGTGCGCCGCCTCGTCACCGAGATCCCCGGGCCGCGTTCGCGCGCGCTGGCCGCCCGCCGGGCCGGCGCGGTGGCCCGCGGGGTGGGGGAGACCCTGCCCGTGTACGTGCATGCCGCCGGTGGCGGGGTCGTCGTCGACGTCGATGGCAACTCGTTGATCGACTTCGGCTCGGGGATCGCCGTGGTCAGCGTCGGCAACGCCGCCGACGGCGTGGTCGAGGCGGTGCGCGAACAGGTCGGCCGGTTCACCCACACTTGCTTCATGATCACTCCCTACGAGGGGTACGTCGCTGTCTGCGAGGCACTCAACCGGCTGACCCCCGGCGACCACGACAAGCGCAGCGCGCTGTTCAACTCCGGCGCGGAGGCCGTCGAGAACGCCGTCAAGATCGCCCGCTCGGCGACCGGGCGCGACGCGGTCGTCGTCTTCGAGCACGCCTACCATGGCCGGACGAACCTGACGTTGGCGATGACGGCGAAATCGATGCCCTACAAGGCCGGCTTCGGACCCTTCGCGCCCGAGGTCTACCGGGTGCCGCTGGCCTACCCGTACCGCTGGCCGACCGGCCCGGAACACTGCGGCGAGCAGGCGGCGGCGCGGGTGATCGAACTCGTCCGGGACGAGATCGGCGCGGGCGAGGTGGCCGCGATGGTCATCGAGCCGATCCAGGGGGAAGGCGGCTTCATCGTCCCCGGCCGTGGCTTCCTGCCCCGCCTCGCCGAGTTCTGCGCGGACACCGGCATCCTGTTCGTCGCCGACGAGATCCAGACCGGGTTCGCCCGCACCGGCACGATGTTCGCCTGCGAGGACGAGGGCATCGTGCCGGACCTCATCACCACCGCGAAGGGCATCGCCGGCGGCATGCCGCTGGCGGCCGTCACCGGACGAGCCGAGATCATGGACGCCCCGCAGGCCGGCGGGCTCGGCGGCACCTACGGTGGCAACCCGGCGGCGTGCGCGGCGGCGCTCGCCGCGATCGGGCTCATCGAGTCCGCGGATCTCGCCGCCCGCGCGCGGCGCATCGGCGAGCTCGCGCTGCCCCGGCTGCGCGCCCTGGCGGCGCGGCACGACACCGTCGGGGACGTCCGCGGGCGGGGCGCGATGCTCGCCCTGGAGCTCGTCCGCGGCGGTGGCGACACCGGCCCGGACAAGGAGCTGACCGCAGCCGTCGCGGCGGCCTGCCACCGCCGCGGCCTGATCGTGCTCACCGCCGGCACCTGGGGCAACGTGCTGCGGCTGCTGCCGCCGCTGGTGATCGACGAACCGCTGCTGCTCGCCGGCCTCGGCCTCCTCGACGAGGCGTTCGCCGAGAGCGCCGCCAGCCGCTGACGTGCCCGGCGGTTCGGCACATCAGTGCTGGTGGGACGGTTGCTCGCGGTAGAGGGCGGGAACAGCGGTATCGGAACCGCCGACGTCCGGCGGCCTTTCGTCTACCTACACCAGGAGGCGCCCGGTGACCATCGCTGGCACCTGCCCTCGTTGTCTCGGCCCGCTCCGCCCGCCCGACTTGTGGAGTAGCCAGTACCGGTGCGACGAGCACGGGGAGGTGAGCCCGTACCGGACGGCCGTCTCCTCCCGCGAGCAGGCGTTGCGATCCCTGTCCACGTCCTCGACCGTGCCCGTCTGGCTGCCGGAACCCATGCCGGTGCACTGGTATGTCAGCGGGATCGGCTGGGCCGGCGACGACTGCACCGGGCCGCGGGCCAACGCACTCGCCCTCGCCGGCCCCTGCCCGCTGGGCGGACCGGCGGAGATGATCCTCGTCGCCGAGGCGCCCGGGGTGGGCCTAGGCGCCCAGCTCGCGGGCCTCGCCGGCCCCGATCCGGAGGCGCTGCCGGGCGCGTCCGAGGCCAAGGTCGAGGCCGCCGGGCATCCCACGGCGATGTGGCCGGTGGCCGTCCGACCCGACCGGGCCGCCTTCGTCGGCGAGGCCCGCGGGGTGTGGCTGTGGCTGGTGCTCTGGCCGGCCGACGCGGCGCTGATCCTGCTGGAACACCTGGTGCTGCGCGACGTGCGGGACGCCCCCGAGATCGGCGAGCGGTCGTTTTTCGGCGCCGTCAGCGAGCATCTGACCGTCGCGTCGCCCACGGGGCGGTGAGCGGGGTCCCGCGGCCATAGGCTGACCGGATGGAGGTCGATCGGCGCCTGCTCACCGTGATCGTCAATCCGAGCGCGGGGCGCGGGCGGGCGCTGCGCCTGCTCGACGGCGTCCGAGCCGAGCTCGACCGGTGGGCCGCCGACGTCCGGGTCGCCCCTACCCGCGACCTCGCCCACGCCGGCCAGCTCGCCGCCGAGGCGACCGCGCACGGCCGGGTCGTGGTGGCGCTCGGCGGGGACGGCCTGGCCGGGGCGGTCGCCGGCGCGGTGGCCCGGACAGGTGGGCTGCTCGCCGTGCTGCCCGGGGGCCGCGGCAACGACTTCGCCCGCGGCCTGGGTCTGCCCGCCGACCCCCGCCGCGTCGCCGCCGAGCTGGCGGGGTTCCGGGAACGGCGGGTGGACCTGGCGGAGGTCGTCGGCCGGCCGTACCTGGGGATCGCCAGCGTCGGCTTCGACTCCGACGTGCAGGTCATCGCCAACCGAACCCGTCTGCTGCGAGGGCGGCACGTCTACACCTACGCGGCGCTGCGGGCGGCGGCGGCCTGGCGGCCGGTGCGCTTCACGGTGACGGTCGACGACGAGCCGCCCCGAGCGCTGCATGGCTGGACGGTCGCCGCGGCCAACGCGGCCTACTACGGCGGCGGGATGCGCTTCGCTCCCGACGCCGACCTCGCTGACGGGCTGCTGGAGATCGTGCTGATTTCGCGGACGTCCCGGCTGACTTTTCTGGCGCTGTTCCCGCGGGTGTTCGCCGGCCGGCACATTCACACCCGCCACGTGCGGGTGCTGCGCGGGCAACGGGTGCGCATCAGCGCCGACCGGCCGTTCGCGGTGTACGCCGACGGGGATCCGCTGGCCGACCTGCCCGCGGAGATCGTCGTCCGCCCGGCCGCACTGCGCCTACTCGTCCCGCCAGCCCGCCCGGCCGCACCGCAACCGGACCAAGCGGTCAGGCGTTTGGACGCGGTTAGTCCTCGTGTTGCGCGGGCCGTGTGTGCGCGTCGGCGAACTCCGGCGTCGCGTGGTAGTCGAGGAGGCCGCTGAGCTGCGGGTAGTGCAGGTCGAAGGCGGGCCGCTCGGAGCGGATCCGCGGCAGCGACCGGAAGTTGTGCCGCGGCGGCGGGCAGGACGTCGCCCATTCCAGCGAGTTGCCGTACCCCCAGGGGTCGTCGACGGTGGCGAGCTCGCCATGCCGGTACGAGTGCCACAGGTTGTAGATGAGCGGCAGCGTGGACGTGGCCAGCAGGAACGCGCCGGCGGTCGAGACCGTGTTCAGGGTGGTGAACCCGTCGGTCGGACCGTAGTCGGCGTAGCGCCGTGGCATGCCGCGCACGCCGAGCCAGTGCTGCACCAGGAACGTGGCGTGAAAGCCGAGGAACATGGTCCAGAAATGGACCTTGCCCAGCCGGTCGTTCATCATCCGTCCGGTGATCTTCGGGAACCAGAAGTAGGTGCCGCCGAACGCGGCGAAGACCACGGTGCCGAACACGACGTAGTGGAAGTGGGCGACGACGAAGTAGCTGTCGCTGACGTGGAAGTCGATCGGTGGGCTGGCCAGCATCACCCCGGTCAACCCGCCCAGCAGGAAGGTCACCAGGAAGCCGAGCGCGAACAGCATCGGCGTCTCGAAGGTGAGCTGCCCGCGCCACATCGTGCCGATCCAGTTGAAGAACTTGATGCCGGTTGGCACCGCGATGAGGAACGACAGCAGCGCGAAGAACGGCAGCAACACCGCGCCGGTGACGAACATGTGGTGCGCCCACACGGCGATGGACAGCACGCCGATCCCGATCGTGGCGAAGACCAGCCCCTTGTAGCCGAACAGGGGTTTTCGGGAGAAGACCGGCAGGATCTCGCTGATGACGCCGAAGAACGGCAGGGCGATGATGTAGACCTCGGGATGGCCGAAGTACCAGAACAGGTGCTGCCACAGGATCGCGCCGCCGTTCGCCGCGTCGAACACGTGCGCACCGAACCGGCGGTCCGCCTCCAGCGACAGCAGCTGCGCGGCCAGCACCGGGAAGGCGACGATCACCAGGATCGACGTCACCAGGAACGTCCAGCAGAAGATCGGCAGCCGGAACATGGTCATCCCGGGCGCGCGCAGCGTCAGGATCGTAGTGATCATGTTGACCGCGCCGAGGATGGTGCCGAGCCCGGACACCACCAGGCCCAGGATCCACAGGTCGCCGCCGGTGGTGGGAGAGTAGATCTTGCTGTTGAGCGGGGCGTAGGCGAACCAGCCGAAGTCGGCGGCGCCGTTCGGGGTGAGGAACCCGGCGATGACGGTCAGCCCGCCGAACAGGAAGAACCAGTATGACAGCGAGTTCAGCCGGGGGAACGCCACGTCGGGCGAGCCGATCTGCAACGGCACCAGGAGGTTGGCGAACGCGAACGCCAACGGCGTCGCGAACAGCAGCAGCATGATCGTGCCGTGGATCGTGAACATCTGGTTGTACTGCTCGTTGGAGAAGTACTGCAGCCCCGGCCGGGCGAGCTCCGCCCGCATCATGACGGCCAGGACCCCGGCGAACAGGAAGAAACCGAACGCGGTGACGAAGTACATCACGGCGATGTCCTTGTGGGACGTCGTCCGCAGGTAGCCGAGCAGGTTCGGGTGCTTCCTGGTATGCGTTGTGCCAGTACTCGCCGGGCTGTACCGGGTGTATGGTGCCGGTTCCTGCGGCTCCTGAAGAATCGTCACGCTCGGCTCCTGGTTCCTCGTCGTCCGCGCGGCGGCAGCCTAACGTGCCGGGCGGGATTCCGGTCGGAAGCGGGTCGAGTTTTCTTCGATATGTTTCGCGATGCCCCACCGAGCGATCGGGGGGATTCGTGGTAATTGAATTGCCTTAGTGCCGCCGATCCGCCGATCCGTGGCGATGGTCAGGCCGGCTGAGCGCCGGGAACACCGTCCTCGACGATCCAGGTGGCGTCGGTGGATACCGGGGAGTCCGGTCGGGAGAGGTCGGCGACGACCCGCATGTCCGCGCGCCACTCCGTCGGCGTCACCCGAATCCGGGTGTATCCGCGGCGATCGCCGCGGAAGTAGCGGACGTGCGGGTTGAGGCGGGCGTTGTTCTCCTGGACGAAGTCGTCGTTGATGAGGAAGAAGGCCGAGCTGATCGAGGTGCAGACGAATTCGGTCGCGACCGCGGGCGTCTCCGGCCGGTCAAAATCGACCCGCAGGTCGTTCACCCAGGCGCAGTGGAGATCCCCGGAGAGCACCACGGGATTGCGGGCCCCGCTGTCGCGCACCCCGGTCAGCAGCCGCCGCCGGTAGGGGCGGTAGCCGTCGTTCTCGTCGAGGTTGGTCAGGATGCTCCCCGACCCGATGGGCAGCTGGCCGTCGAGCTGGCTCATCATCGTCTGCTGCGCGATCACGTTCCAGCGGGTCCGGGACGCGTCGAGCCCCGCGCGCAGCCAGCGTTCCTGGGCCGCCCCGACCATCGTGCCACCGGTGTTGCCGACGCCGAGGGCGGCCGGGCCGATGGCCTCCGGTGAGTTGCCCGGCACCGGGGTCCGGTACTGGCGGGTGTCCATGACGTTGAGCGTCAGCAGGCTGCCGAAGGCGAGTCGGCGGTAGATGCGCAGGTCGGGCGAGCCCGGGTTGAGATCGGCCCGGATCGGCATGTGTTCGTAGTACGCCTGGTAGGCGGCGGCCCGTTGGCGGGCGAAGGCGGCCGGGTCCTGGTGGCGCTCGCCAGCGTCACCGGCCTCGTCGACGAGGCCCGCGTAGTTGTTCTCGACCTCGTGGTCGTCCCAGGTGACGACCCAGGGCGCGGCGAGGTGGGCGGCCTGCAGCGCCGGGTCCGCCTTGTACTGGCCGTAGCGGTTGCGGTAGTCCGCCAGAGTCTGGAGCTGGTCGAGTCCGGGCTGCTGGGGGGTGGTGTGCACGCGGTCCGGGAACCGGCTGTCCGGGTCGTACTCGTAGATGTAGTCGCCGACGTGCAGGACGAGATCCGGCGCGTCCGCGGCGATGGCGTCGAAGGCCGGCCAGTAGCCGTTCTGGAAGTCCTGGCAGGAGGCCAGCGCGAGGGTCAGCGCCCCGCCGGCCCCGTCCGCGCCGGCCTGCGGGGCGGCGGCGGTCCTGGTCCGGCCGACGGGGCTGAGCACGGTGCCGGCACGGAAACGGTAGAAGTAGTCGCGTCCCGGCTCCAGGCCGCGGACGTCGACGTGCACCGAATGGGCGAACGCCACCTGCGCGGTCTGGGTGCCGGCGCGTACCACCGAGCGGAAGCGCTCGTCGGTGGCGATCTGCCAGTCGACCGGGACGTCGCGCGAGGGCATTCCGCCGCCCTCGCTGGGGCGCGGTGCCAGGCGGGTCCACAGGATGACGCCGTCGGGCAGCGGGTCGCCGCTGGCCACACCCACGCCGAACACGCCTTCGGTCACCCCGGGGACGGGGGTCGGGGCGCGCAGCGTCGGACCCGGGATCGGCCTCGGATCGCCCGAGCCGCCGCAGGCCGCCAGCCCCACCGCGGCCGCCGCCGCGCCGCCGAGCCCCAGCCCGCCGAGCAGCACTGCCCGCCGGTGCGGCTGCCCGCCCGGTGCAGGCTCGGAGCCGGCGGCGGGACGGGATCGAAGGGGACGCGAGGGGCCTGCGGCATTACCGGTCACAACGTCATGAGACTAGTGCTTCCGGACCGATGGAGAAGGGCCGGATCCGGCGAAAGTGCTGGTGTGGGTCAGATGTGAGCGGGCCTGGGGCGGCCGGGCTGCTCACCGCCGTGCGCCTCGCCGAAGGCCCGCGTCGGGATCATCACCTTGCGCCGGTAGACGCACACGAGCACGCCGTCCTGGTTGTGGCCACGGGTCTCCACGGTGACGACGCCCCGGTCGTCGCGGCTGCGGGAGGGGACCTTGTCGAGCACGGTCGACTCGCCGTAGATCGTGTCGCCGTGGAACACCGGCGCGACGTGCCGCAGCGACTCAACCTCCAGGTTGGCGATGGCCCTGCCGGAGACGTCCGGGACCGACATGCCCAGCAGCAGGGAGTACACGTAGTTGCCGACCACCACGTTCCGCTTGAACTGGGTGCTCCGCTCGGCGTAGTGGCTGTCCAGGTGCAGGGGATGGTGGTTCATCGTGAGCAGGCAGAACAGGTGGTTGTCGGACTCGGTGACGGTCTTGCCTGGCCAGTGCCGGTACACGTCCCCGACCTCGAACTCCTCGAACCAGCGGCCGAACTGCATGACGGACCCCCTCCGCGGCGTTGACGGCGGCGTTGACGGCGCGCCGCATGCACTCTTGACTGCAGAGAGTAGTCATCCTTCGCGTGGTCGCGTGGTCGCGTCCGAGTGGGCGGCCTCAGCCGAGGTCGACCTCGCGGCGGTGCGGGTCGCGTAGGTCGGTGCCCGCGGCCAGCCAGCGCTGGTGCAGCACCTCGGGGCCGTGCACCCGCTTGAAGGCGGCCTCGTTCATCGTCATCGGCAGTACGGGCAGGAAGCGCACCGGCGCGGCGGCGGCGAACGCCGGGTCGTCCACGGCGTCCGCGAGCGGCAGGTCGGGGATCAGGCCGCCGGGCTCACCGACCAGCACCGCGGTGAACGGCGCACCCTCCCACAGCGGCTCGCCGAGGTCCAGGCTGGCGCCGGGGGCGATCGGCCGGCCCTCGACGGCGGGCACGGCCGCGAGCACGGCGAGCCGGCGCAGCACGCTGTCGCGCCGGCCACGCAGCGACAGCACCAGCTCCGCCCGCGGCCCGGCTGGGTCGCGCACGGCGGCGTCGGACGCCGTCATCGGCTCCCGGGACATGCCGAGGGTGAGGTAGCGGACGAGGCCGTCGCGGTCGGGGCCGAACCGCAGCACGTCCATCTGCTCGGTGCCGAGGAAGGTCACCGAGGCGCGGCCGGTGTCCCGGCCGAACAGCGCCGCGACGTGCCCCTCGACCGATCGTCGCAGGGTGGCGCTGTCGCTCATGGGACCCGTGCCGCTGTTCGCATGGCACCGATCGTAGGGTCGGCGGGAGCGCCCGTGTCGCCGGCCGGCGTCCGGGAACCGTCATACCCGGTGGGCGCGTTCAACATGGTGCGCGACGACCTCGGAGAGGCTACGGCTATGGGACAGGTGCTGACGAAGGGCGGCAATGCGCCGCTGCCCACCACCGACGTGCGGGTGGAGATCGCCTCGTCGAGCTCGCTGGACATCGCCGCGATCCTGGTGACCGCCGCCGGCAAGGTGCGCACCGACAACGACTTCGTCTTCTTCAACCAGCCGACCGGCCCGGGGGTGCGGCTGCTGCCGCCGTCGGCGCTCGAGTTCACCCTCGCCGCCGTCCCGCCGGACATCGACAAGGTCGTCATCACGGGCAGCCTGGACGGCAGCGGCCCGGTGACGTTCGCGGGCGTGCGGGGCCTGGGCATCTCGGTGCGCGACACCCGCGACGGCGCCGAGCTGGTCCGGTTCGACCCCGCCGGGCTCGGCGCTGAGACCGCGCTGATCCTCGTCGAGCTCTACCGCCGGGCCGGCGCGTGGAAGGCCCGCGCGGTCGGGCAGGGCTACGCCGCCGGGCTCGCCGGCATCGCCACCGACTTCGGCATCGCTGTCGACGATCCTGGCACCTCCGGCGGGTCCCCGCCCGCGGCGCAGTCGCAGCCCGCCGGCCAGCAGTGGGCGCCGCCTGCCGCGCCGCCGAGGCCCGCGGCCGGGCCGCCCGCCGGTCAGCAGTGGGGCCCGCCGCCCGGTCAGCAGTGGGGCCCGCCTCCCGGGGTGCCGCAGTGGGGCCCGCCGCCCGGTCAGCCGTGGGGGCCTCCCGGTACGCCGCCTGCGCCTGTGCCAGCCGGCCAGCCAGGCGGCCGGGTCAACCTGGACAAGGGCCGGGTCTCGCTGACCAAGGGTCAGAGCGTGTCGCTGGTGAAGACCGGCGCCCCGCCGCTCACCCGGGTGCGGATGGGCCTGGGGTGGGACCCGGCGCAGCGCGGCCGGTCGATCGACCTCGACGCGTCCTGCATCCTGTTCGACGATCGTGGCAAGGATGTGGACAAGGTCTGGTTCATGTCCAAGAAGGGCGCGCGCGGCGCGGTGCGCCACTCCGGCGACAACCTCACCGGCCGCGGCGACGGCGACGACGAGACGATCCAGGTGGATCTTGCCGCGCTGCCTGCGAACGTCGTCACCCTGATCTTCACGGTGAACAGCTTCCAGGGGCAGCCGTTCACCGACGTGCGCAACGCCTACTGCCGGCTCTACGACGACGTCACCGGCCAGGAGCTCGTCCGCTTCGACCTGTCCGAGTCCAAGCCGTCCACCGGCCTGGTGATGTGCCGGGTGCAGCGCGACCGCGGCGGCCCCAGCTGGGTGATGACCGCGATCGGCGAGTTCCACGACGGCAAGACCGTCCGCGCGATGGTCAATCCGTCGAAGCAGTACCTCTGACGTCGGCGGCCGCGCCGGTGCCGGTTTCGGCCGAGGCGGTGCCGGTTTCGGTCGGGGCGGTGCCGGTTTCGGTCGGGGCGGTCGGGGCGGGGCGGCGTAGCCGGATGATGGCGGTGGCGTCGAGCTGCCCGTCGCCGCGGGCCTGCGAGGCGGCGAGGTCGGCCTCGGCGAGCTCGGTCAGCGGCACCCCGACGCCGCGCCGGGCCGCCTCCGCCAGGCAGATCCGCAGGTCCTTGCGCATCCAGTCGACGGCGAAGCCGAAGTCGAACTCGTCGCGGATCATGGTGGCGGTGCGGTTGGTCAGGTACCAGGAGCTCGCGGCGCCGCCTGACACGGCGGGCAGCACCTGGTCCAGGTCGAGGCCGGCGGCGATCGCGAAGTTCAGTGCTTCGGCCGCGCCCTCGACGGCCCCGGCGACGAGGATCTGGTTGACCATCTTGGTGAGCTGACCGGTGCCGACCGGGCCGATGCGGGTGATCGTCGCGCCGTAGGCGGCCAGGACCGGCCGGACCCGCTCGACGGTGTCCGGGTCGCCGCCGCACATCACGCTCAGGCGCCCCGCCTGCGCGCCGGCCTGCCCGCCGGACACCGGCGCGTCGACGAAGCCGACTCCCACCTTCGCGGCCTGCGCCGCGATTTCGGCGGCCAGCTCCGCCGACGTCGTCGTGTGGTCGACGATCGTCGCCCCCGGCGCCAGCGCACCGAGCGCGCCGTCCGGGCCGAGCAGCACCGCGCGGACGTCGTCGTCGGCCCCGACGCACACGCACACCACGTCGGACCCGGACGCCGCCTGCGCCGGCGTGGCCGCGACCCGACCCGGATGCTCGGCGGACCAGCGCGCCGCGGTCGCCTCCGTGCGGTTGAACACGACCGTGTCGAAGCCGGCGCGGGCGAGATGGCCGGCCATGGGAAAGCCCATGGTGCCGAGGCCGACGAAGGCAACCTGC
>NZ_CADCWT010000173.1 GCF_902806485.1 Candidatus Frankia alpina
GGGCAGTTCGGGGTTTTCGTCAGATCGCCTTCGGCGATCTTCCTGGGGGAGCCGTAGTGGGCCTTCGGCGATCTGCGGGGGCCCCGGACCCGGGGTGTCCATGCGCTGGGGGGTGTAGGGCGGTCGGGCTGGAGTTGCTGGAGGTTGGTCACCAACCCCAGATGAGGTCACGATGGGGCGGACGGCGACGCAGCGGCGACCCCGGGTGCACCCGGTCGGCTCGGGCAAGCAGGGGGAGGAGACGGGAATCCGCCGGCTCAGGAGGCCAGGACCTCGCCGAGGAGGATGGCGAGCTCCCGGAAGGCCCGGCCGCGGTGGCTGATCGTGTCCTTCTCGGCGGCGGTCAGCTCGGCATTGGTCCGGGTCTGGCCGTCGGCGAGGAACAGCGGGTCGTAGCCGAAGCCGCCCTGGCCGCGGGGCTCGGTCAGCAGGGTCCCGCGTAGCTCCCCGTGCGTCACCCGCTCGACGCCGCCGGGGGTGACCAGGGCCGCCGCGCAGACGAACGCCGCGCCGCGCCGCCCGGGCGGCACGTCGTCGAGCTGGGCGAGCAGCAGGCTGTTGTTCGCCTCGTCGCGTTCGGCACGGGTGCCGTCTCGCCGTCCGGACCAGCGGGCCGAGCGCACACCGGGCATGCCGGACAGCTCGTCGACCGCGAGCCCGGAGTCGTCGGCGACGGCGGGCAGGCCGGTCTGCTCGGCCGCCGCCCGCGCCTTGATCAGGGCGTTCTCGGCGAAGGTGGTCCCGGTCTCGGCCACCTCCTCGCCGTCGGGGAGAGCCACCAACTCCACCGCCAGGTCACTGGCCGCCAGGATGCGGCGCAGCTCGGTCAGCTTCGCCTCGTTGCGGCTGGCGAGCACCACCCGCACCGGCTTCGACGAGCCGGTAGGGGCTTCCGCCGCCGCGGCGTCCGCGGCGGCGGTCGGCTTCGCGGTCATCGGGTCCCCTCCGGTCGGGCGGGACCCGCCGGCGCGGGGCCGCGCAGTGCCTCGGCCTGGATCTCGGTGAGCTGGGCGCAGCCGAACATGGCGAGGTCGAGCAGCCGGTCGAGCATCGCCCGGTCGAACGGGGCGCCCTCGGCGGTGCCCTGCACCTCCACGAACCCGTCCGCCCCGGTGCACACCACGTTCATGTCGGTGTCCGCGGTGGAGTCCTCGGTGTAGGCGAGGTCGAGCATCGGCTCGCCCCGCACCACCCCGACGCTTACCGCGGCGATGCTTGTCGTGATCGCCGCGGGGCGGCCGAGCCAGCGGGTGGCGTCGACCAGCGCGACGTAGGCGCCGGTGATCGCGGCGGTGCGGGTGCCGCCGTCGGCGAGCAGCACGTCGCAGTCGATCGCGATGGTGTTCTCGCCGAGGGCAGCGAGGTCGATGCAGGCCCGCAGGCTGCGCCCGATCAAGCGGGAGATCTCGTGGGTGCGCCCCCCGATCCGCCCACGCACCGACTCGCGGTCATTGCGGGTGTTGGTGGCCCGCGGCAGCATCGAGTACTCGGCGGTCACCCAGCCCAGGCCGCTGCCCTTGCGCCAGCGCGGCACGCCGGTGGTCACCGAGGCGGCGCACAACACCCTGGTCTTGCCGGCGCTGATCAGCGCCGACCCCTCGGCGTGCTCCTGCCAGCCCCGCAGGATCGTTACTTGCCGGAGCTCATCCGGTTTCCTGCCATCGACTCGTGTCACGCCCGCGACACTATCGGCCCGCCTCGGACCGGCCGCGTCAGACCTCGAAGGTGGCCCCGGGTGTGGCTATGGTCAGGTTCCCGCCGAACGCGCCGGCCGCCTCCTCCTCCGAACGGGCGGCGTTGCCCCAGGGGACCAGGTGGGTGAGCACCAGCTGGTCCACACCGGCCCTCCGCGCGTGCTCGCCGGCCTCCCGGCCGGTCAGGTGCAGGTCGGGCGGGTTGTCCTCATCGTCAAGGAAGGACGCCTCGCACAGGAACAGGTCGCTGTCGCGGGCGAGCCGAACGAGCCGGTCACACGCGCCGGTGTCGCCCGAGTAGGTGAGTACCCGATCCTCCGCGGCGACCCGAACGCCGTAGGCCTCGACCGGGTGAGCCACTCGGGTGAGATCGATGCGGAACGGCCCCACGTGCAGGCAGCCGGCGCCGATGGTGCGGAAGTCGTAGATGTCGGCGAGGCTGTCGTCCGGCCACTTCTCGAATGCTCCGCACAGCCGTTCCTGAGTGTTGATCGGGCCGTAGACGGGGAGCTTGGGCGGCATGCCCTCGGGGTGGTAGCGCCGCGCGTAGGAGTTCGCCACCAGGTCCAGGCAGTGGTCGCCGTGCAGGTGACTGAGCAGGACCGCGTCGATGTCGCGCAGGTCGCAGTGCCGCTGCAGTTCTCCCATCGACCCGTTGCCCGCGTCGAGGACGAGCCGGAATCCGTCCGACTCCACCAGGTACGACGAGCAGGCCGAGTTCGGCCCGGGGTACGTGCCGGAACAGCCGAGAATGGTCAGTTTCACCGTGGCACCACCGGGCTCTGCTGGGAGGAATCCTGATCCGCCGCGGTTCGGGCGGTCCAGACGGCTGTGGTCGTGGTCCTGGCGGCAGGCAGCGCCGACGGCGCGGACGGCGCGGACGGGGACGACTCCCCGGACGCCACGGCCGAGACCTGGACGAGCTCGGGCCCAAGGAACCTGCGCCCCACCCGGGTGAACAGCGTTGGGTCACCTGTGGTCAGGAAACGGTGACTGGGTGGTGGTAGCTCGGGATCCCGGAACAGTCGGTCACGCGCGAGCACCCGGTAGGTGTCCTTCGTCGTCTCCTCAGCACTGCTCACCAGCGTCACGCCCTCTCCCATCACGAGGCTGATCACCCCGGTCAGCAGTGGGTAATGGGTGCATCCGAGTATTACCGTGTCAACATCAGCTTCCTGCAACGGTGCGAGGTATGCCTCGGTCAGTCCGAGTAGCTGGCGCCCGGAGGTGATGCCCCGTTCGACGAAATCCACGAACGCGGGGCAGGCGACGCCGGTCAGGTCGACGCCCGCGGCAGCGGTGAAGGCGTCGTCGTAGGCGCGGCTGCTGATCGTGCCGATCGTGCCGATGACGCCCACCCGGCCGCTACGGGTGGCCGCCACCGCGCGCCTGGTCGCCGGCATGATCACTTCGACGACCGGCACGCTGTAGCGTTCCCGGGCGTCGCGCAGGCACGCGGCGCTGCCCGTGTTGCAGGCGATCACGAGCAACTTCACCCCCTCGTCGACAAGACGATCAAGACACTCGAGGGCGTATCGGCGTACCTCGGCGATCGGGCGTGGTCCGTAGGGTGCCCGTTCGGTGTCGCCGAGATAGACCAACGGCTCATGCGGAAGCTGGTCCAGAATGGCGCGGGCCACCGTGAGACCGCCTACTCCGCTGTCGAACACCCCGACCGGCGCGCCGCTCATGAGCGATCAGACTAAGCCGGAATCCCGATGCTCACCCTGTGGGTGTCATCACGAAACCTTTGTCCAATACGGGACAGCATGCACAAGTCGCACTTCGTAGCGATCTGTCCGGCGGATCGAGTGGCTTCGCCGCGTGTCATACGTCGCTGCTACCCAGGTGGCGGCCCCAGTGCGCCGGGCCCGGACGATGTGTGGCGGGGTCGACATCCCCCCGAGTGGCCCCGCGGCCCCGGGAAATCTTCGATTTTTGGCCGATCGGGCCGGGAATGATCCAATGTGGCCCGATCGGCGTTCCGCAACGAAAGGTGCCCGCCTGGCGGCGGCATACGGGTACAGGGACCTCAAACGGGGTGTACGCTAGAACTGCCTGTAATCGATCAGTGACTAAAGGCTATCGAGCAGGTAGGTTGAGGACGCGGCTGAGGTGTCCGGGTCGTTCCCATCCGTCCCCGAACCGCGATGCCCCAGTCGCATCCTCGAGCTCGGCGGCGTCCGGTCGAAGCATCCGTGGTGATGTTCCGACCGGCACCGTCGGGCCGGCGACTGTGCAGTCCGGTCAGCGGCCTCGGAGCGCCCTCGCCCGGCTGCCCCGCGAGGCATTAGGCGATCCGCGGCGCTGCGCCGAATGGACACGATCCGTCCACGTCTTCGGATCGAGAGCGGTTTCCTCATTCTCTTCGTGTCCCTGCGATGACGAGATGCTGTGATTGCCGCCGGTGTGGACCGGGCGGGTCATCGAAAGCCAGCGGGGGATGCCGAGGCGTCACCACGCACCGGCGGCCCTGACCGGGTGCCGTCCCCTCACCGCTGCGGTGTGACCGTCGTCCGAGGACGGACGGAGCAAGCGGGATGATCACCGCCAAACCGCCCCTCAGGCTTGTCGGGTTAACGTCGATCGAGGTCGTCGCAACCTCGATGGCGATAGGAACATGCCTATGACACGGTTCCTCGCCGCAGTCGCCGCGGGGGTCGCCCTCCTGGCGGGAGGGCTGGTCACCCTGGCGCTCGTACTCCCACCCGCCTACAGCTACCTGGTCCCGGTTGTCATCATCCTCGTCGTCATGGGGGTCAACATCACTGCCTGGCTCGTGATCCCGCATGTTGTCGGCTCGGCATTCGTCCCGGCGCCCGGGGCCGCCGAGCGGTCGGCGTCCGCGCACTCCGCCGGCGGCTCGTTCGGCTTCGCCCGTGGCGGGTTCGACTGGCCGGGCGCCGACCTCGCCGCCGAACCCACCGCGGACGAATGGTCGTCGTCGTGGGACTACGCCGGTCGCGACAGCGCTGATGACGATCGATGGTCCGTGCCCGGCAGCGTTGACAACGTGTCCTGGAGCGTGGCGGGCTCGTCGGACGGATCCGGCGGCGCGGCGTCGAGCAGTTAGGAACGACCGAGCGCCTCCGCGGGCTCTCGGGAGGTCAGAGCAGGGTCGCGACCAGCGCCGCCAACCACAGCGACGCCGCGTGCAGGGACTGATCTGCCAGGTACATGCCGTTCATCCCGTTCCTGGCGAGCTTGGCGAAGTTCCCGCCACCCGTCCTGGTCAGCAGCCAGCGCACGGCGGTCCGGCGGTCCCACAACGCGTGGGTGAGCACCGAGATCAGCAGCCCGGCGCTGGCTCCTGACGCGGACAGCCGCAGCTCGAGCCCGACCACCGTCACCGCCACCATCACCACGACGACCGCGTGGTAGGCGGCCAGGTGTCGTCCCAGCGCCGCCCAACCGGCTGGGCCCGGGGTCGTCTTCAACCGGGCCTGGGCATCGGTCTGGCCCAACACATGATCGGCGAGCTGGTGTGCCGCGAACAGGGTCACCAGCAGGGCTGCGAAGGTGACGGCCCTGGTCATGAGGTCGGGGCGGGACGGCGGGACGATGCTGCGTTCATCGTCAATTCCTGCTCTGCGCCCAGCGTCCGGGCGGGCCGGACGGGCCGCGGACGGCTCGGGGTCGCTCACCGATGATTTCGTCGGCGGGCGGCACGCACCGGGCGGCGCGCCCGCCGACGGGCACCGGTGGAGTCGGCCGGGACGGCGGGTGCGCACCCGGCCTTCCTCAGGTCGACCGGGTGGACTCGTCGCCGTTCAGCCTGCGACCCCACGAGCCGCCACACCGCATCCTGTGACGGCTTCTGGGCTTGTCGCGGCGACCGGCTGTGCGAGCCCGCCTCAGGCGAGTCCGGCGCGGCGGCGGGCGGTCTCGGCCACCGCCGCCCAGTCCTGTTCTCCCTGGTCGTGCGCGAGCGCATCGATGAACGCGTCCCGCAGCACGCCCCCGAAGGGCAGGGGAACGTTGCGTTCCTGGCCCGCGGTCAACGCCAGCTGGACGTCCTTGAACCCGAGCGGCAGGCGGAAGTTGACCGGCTCGTAGTTCCTCGCCCCGATCATGCCGCCGTAGCCGGCGAAGACCGGGCCGGTGAACAGGTTGTCGGTCACCACCTCGATGAACAGGGCCGGGTCCAGCCCGCCCGCCTCGATCACGGTCGTCGCCTCGGCCATCGCCTCGAGGGAACAGGCGATCAGGTAGTTGCCGAGGATCTTGACCAGGTTGGCGTGCGCCGGCGCCTCGCCGACGGTCCAGGTACGCCGGCCGAGGGCGTCGAACAGCGGCTGCACCTCGGCGATCGTCGCCGGGGCGCCGGCGGTCACGACGGTGAGGTTGCCCGCGGCGGCGGCCTCCGTCCGGCCGAACACCGGCGCGGCGAGGTAGCGCAGGCCCCGTTCGCCGTACTCGCGCGCGGCCCGCTCGGCCAGGGTGGTGCTGATCGTCGCCATGTTTACGTGCAGGGCGCCGGCGGGCGCCGCGGGGTCGAGCAGGCATTCGGCCACGGCGCGGTCGTCGGCCAACATGCTCAGCACGGTCCCGGTCGCGAACGCCTCCTCGATGCTCGCGGGGACGGCGCCGGCCGCGGCCAGCTCGTTGACGGGCCCGGGGGAGCGATTCCAGACCAGCACCATGTGACCCGCGGCGATCAGGTTGCGGGCCATCGCCGTGCCCATCCCGCCCAGGCCGATGAATCCGATCCTCATGAGTCACGCTCCTGACCGCGCTCACCCGCGCCGGCAGGTTCACCGCCCGCCGGCTGCGGGTGAGGCGCGCCGGCGCCGCCTACCCACCGCAGTCTGCCCCCGCCGCGCGCACCCGCCCCGCAGACCCGCCCGGCGCTCGTCCGGAGTTCGGACCTGTTCGTCCTATGCCTCGGTTGCCACGGGGACGCCGGTGCCGGCGGTGAAGGTGATGAACTCGATGCGCGGCGGACCGGTGAGCAGCGACTGCCGACCGGCGACGAAGCGGTGCATGTGCGGCTGGTTCTCGTGCTCCTCGAAGGCGTCGCGGTCCCGGTAGAGCTCGTAGAACAGCCGGGCGTTCGGGTCCCCGGCGACGCGGTGCGTCGTGTAGATCAGCGTGCCGGGCTCCCGTTCCGCGATGAGGGGCACGGTCCTCGCCACGAGGGCGTCGAACGCGTCCGCAGTGTCCGGGCGAACCTCGAAGCGCACCGTCAGACCGAACATGGCTCCACCTCCGCGATGTAGTTATCGGTAGCGAGGTTCTCACTGTCGCCACTTCGCGAGTGACGGTGTGTGACCTCACTACCGATCACTGTAGTGCATATCACAAGACTTGCGTCACATCGCCGCGGCCCGACCTCGGCAGACCTGAGTAGTCACCAGATGGGGCCGTCCGGACCTTGACGCCGACTCTCGCACCGTCCGGATCGGTCAGGGGGCAGGGAGGGTGGCGAGGGCTGCGGTCACGAGGTGGCGCATGAGTGCCGGGTCCCCGCCGCGGTAGCGCCGCAGAAAGTCCTCGGGTTCGATCAGCACCCGGCCGGCGGACTTGTGGGTGGACTCCCAGGGGCCGAGTTCGCTGACCCGGGCGGTGCGGATCACCATGTAGGTCCGGTCGTCGGCGCCGAAGTAGTCGGACTCGATCACCTCGACCGGGTGCAGGACGCCGAGCCGGGCCCGGACCTCCTCCCACGCCTCCCGCCGCACGGTCTCGTCGATCGACGACTCGCCGCGCTGCACGTGCCCGCCGGGAATGTCCAGCCCGCGCGTCAGCTCGGCGACGACCAGCCGGCCGTCGTCGGTGACCGTCGCCACCGCGGCGCTGGTCACCTGCTCGAACGGCGGGTCCGGTGACGGCCCGAGGCAGCTCAGCGTCGTTTCGCCGCCCTGGCGGCGCCGCACGGGTCGCCGGTCCTCTCCTGCAACGGTCAAGGCTGGACTCCTCCGGTGGGTTCGGCTTCCTGTCTACCGCGTCGTGCCGGCGGGATGGGTGATAGGTTGGATTATTGGACCGACATCTCACGCCCGAACTGTCCGGGAGGCAGAGTCCGGGCGGCAGGGCCGGGGTGAGTCGGCGGGACGTGTGGTCGAGGGGATGGTCACCATGGCCGGTGCCGGGCGGGACTGTTCGATCGCCAACGCGCTCGGGGTCATCGGTGAGCGGTGGAGCCTGCTCGCGTTGCGCGAGGTGCTGCTCGGTGAGCGCCGCTTCGACCAGATCGCCCGCAACACCGGGGCGAGTCGGGACATTCTCTCGGCCCGGCTGCGCACCCTCGTCGAGCGCGGCGTACTGGCCAAGGTGCAGTACCAGGAGCGGCCGCCGCGCTACGAGTACATCCCCACCGAAGCCGGCCGCGCGCTACGGCCGATCATGCTCGGGCTGATGGAGTGGGGCGACCGCTACGTCACCGACGGCCCGGGGCCGACCAGGTGGGAGCACGACTGCGGCGCCGAGCTGCATCCCGAGATGGTGTGCGGGCACTGCCACGCGCCGGTGCTGCCGGGGACCACGCGCCTGGTCCGCCTCGGCCAGGTGCGCTGACCTCCCGCCGACGAGCCCTTCGCCGCCGGCGAGCCTTTCGCGCCCCCGTCGTGGTTCCCAGCCTCGGGGCTCTGTGCTGCGCCGATGACGGGATCGCGCCGGTTAGTCGTAATGCGGAGGGTTGCTGGTCGGCTGCGGTTCATCGGCCGTCCATCGGCGGCCCCTAGCGTCCCCTTTCGGTCGTGTCGACGGCTGTTACCTGGGAAAATGAGGGAGATTCCGATGCGGGAATCAGGGGGGAGTGTCGTGGCGTCGAGACGACTTCGCGGATGGGCGGTCGCGGGGCTGGCACTAACGGTGCCGCTGGGCATCGTCGCCGGGCAGGGGGTGGCGTCGGCGGCGCCGGAGCGGGCCGCTTCGACCGTGCCGACGGTGGTGGCGACGGGGACGCTGCCGAACACCGGACTGGCGGAATTTTCCAACGGCCTGATTCCCGGCTCGGTGGACGCCGACCGCGGCGTCGACCTCGGTGGCATCGGCAGCGATCTGTACCCGGCCGGTCGGCCGAACGAGTTCTGGACCGTCACCGACCGCGGCCCCAACGGGCAGATCAAGGTGAACGGCAAGAACCGGCGGACCTTCCCGGTCCCCGGATTCGACCCGGCCATCCTCAAGGTGCGCGTCGCGGGCTCCACCATCAAGGTCCTGGATGCCCTGCCGATCACCACCGCGCACGGAGCACCCGTCACCGGTCTGTCGAACATCGACGACTACGACGAGACTCCCTACACCTGGGACGCCCAGACGAAGCTTCCGCTCAACCCGAACGGTCTGGACACGGAGGGCCTCGTCCGCACGCGCAGCGGCGAGTTCTGGCTGGTGGATGAGTACAGCCCGTCCCTGCTGCGGATCAGCGCCCGCGGAAAGGTGCTGGCCCGGTACGTCCCCGCCGGTCTGAAGCTGACCGGAACGGACTATCCCGTCATTGCGTCGCTACCCGCCATCCTCACCAACCGCAAGATCAACCGCGGTTTTGAGGGTATCGCCCTCGCACCGGACGGCCGCACCCTCTACCTGTCCGTGCAGAGCCCGCTGCTGGTGCCGGACAAGGACACCGGCGAGGCGTCCCGCAACACCCGGATCTTCCGCTTCGACACCGCCACCAACAAGGTGACCGGCGAGTTCGTCTACCGCCTCGAGGACGTCAAGACCTTCGACCCGAGCGTCGGCGGTGACCCCGCCGAAATGAAGATCTCCTCGCTTGCGGCCGTGGACGCGCACACCCTGCTCGTCGACGAGCGTACCGACCCTGTCGCCCGCCTCTACACCGTCGACCTGCGCAAGGCCACGAACATTCTCGGCACCGCGTGGGACAACCCCGCGACCACCCCGTCGCTGGAATCCCTCGCCGACCCGGCCGCGGCCGGCGTCAAGGTGCTGCCGAAGAGCCTCGCCGTCGACCTCGAAGCCGTCCCCGGCATGCCCGACAAGGTCGAGGGCATCGCCGTCCTCGGCCCCCGCACCATCGCCGTCGCCAACGACAACGACTTCGGCCTCGGCACCTTCGACACCAATGGTCAGCTCATCGACTCCGGCATCAAAAGCAAGATCCTCCTCCTCCGTCTGAACCACCCGCTGTCCTGACCCTGTGGCCTCGGCCGTCCTGTGCCGGGGCAGTCAGGCGTCGCCCGTAACCAAGGTGCCGCCAGGTCCGCACTTCGCGGACCTGGCGGTCACCACATGGTGCGCAACTACGGCCGGCCGAAGATCTCGTGTGTACCTACGCGACGCCAGATGATGTGTGGCGCGCCCCGCTGATTGGATCTGCCGCGCCCCGCGATGAGATCCGAGACGAAAAGGTCCCGGGCGCGGAGAACTACTGATCTTTAATGCGCGATGCCGGTTGATGGATCATGATGATGGCTCCACGGCCGGTCCGGTGATGGCGAAGTACCTCTCGGGCAGATCGGAACGGTGCCGGACCGGCCTGCGGACGGTTCCCGGCCGGCGCACAACCCCGCCTCCGAGCCGCCCCCGACCGGCCCCCGACCGGTGATCAAGGTGTTCCGTGGAACCGCGTCGCGGTCGTCACCGTCGCTGCTGCCACGTCCGCACGGTTCTATCCCGGTCGGGGTCCGAGTCCCGGTCGGGGTCGGGGTCGGGGTCGGCGATTACGTTCCGTGGTCGGTGAGGGGTCGGGAGCGGGGGTGTGCGTGGGAACGGTGCTACCTGGGTCCTTCTGTAGGGACAGACCGGACGCCGAACCCATCAGAGCGACCACATAGGCGCGCTCCCATGCATCCACCCCGAACACCCCACCGCCGCCGTCACACTCCGCGATCACCACCATGACCGCGATCACCACCATGACCGCGGCCACCACCATGACCGCGGCCACCACCATGACCGCGGCCACCAC
>NZ_CADCWT010000174.1 GCF_902806485.1 Candidatus Frankia alpina
CGCGCCTGGATGCCCGCAACCAGCTAACCCAAGATCAAACAAATACCTGACCAGTTACCCCGAGTTGATGTGGACGCCGCCATTGTCGCCAGTCATCTTGACATACTTGGACATATGCCCAGGCTGGATATCGTCGCCGAGCACGGGATCGTCGTAGGCGGTGCCGGGGTCCTTCATCGACCGCAGTGCGACGCCCTGCACCGCGTCGGTGAGCAGCCCGTTGCCGATCAGCCAGTCGGCCTGCTCGGCCGTTTGCCCGAGCGCGTGCTGCTTCACCAGGGAGCCGAAGACATCGCTGACCGATTCGTTGAGCGCCCCGGACTGATTGACGTACATCAGCGCCGCCTCGTCCTCGGTGACGCCGTGGGTCAGTTCGTGCCCGATGATGTCCAGCGATACCGTGAACCGCTGGAAAAGCTCGCCGTCGCCGTCGCCGAACACCATCTGCCGGCCGTTTCAGAAGGCGTTGTCGTAATGGTCGCCGTAGTGGACGGTGGCGAGTAGTGCCATTCCCTCGTCATCGATCGAGTCGCGGCCGAACGCCTCGGAGTAGAACGTGAATGTGGCGCCGAGGCCGTCGCAGGCCTCGTTGACCGCCACGTCGTCGACCGCCGCGTCGCCCTCGGTGCGGACGGTCCGACCCGGCAGCGTTTCTGCGCCGGTGGCGTCCCCGACGGTGCGGCGCGGGCCGTCATCCGGGCTGAGCCGCGGCGGTGCCGCGCCGCGCTGCGCCGCGCGCAGCTGGCCGTTGTGGACGCGGATCGTGCGGTGCGAGCTGTCCTGGACGAGGGTGGACAGTGCCCAGGAACGCTGATCGTCGCTGCCGTTGCGGACGATGCGTTCGAGGATGTGCGGCGGGATGGCGCAGGGCGCGCAGTGGCCCAGCGCGCTGGGGCGGCTTGGCGTGACGGGGTGGGGGCGAGGCATGGTCGACTCCGGGGGGGCGGCGACCGGGCCGAGGTCCGGCGTGCATCCGACGGGTGATGTGACCCGCAGCCACCGACCCTGCTACCTGCGGCGCAGAATGTCCAGAGTCTGCCGATGCGTCTGCATGGTGTGGTTATTGGCCTACGGCGTGTTATCGCCATTTCCGCGATGTCTTTCCATTGGCAATCCGGCCCGCCTGCCGCGCCACCGTCGGAGTCCGACCCGCCCGGCCGCCTGGGCCAGCACCAGCGCCAGACCGCCGAGCACGAGGTAGGTCAGGTGCGCGTCCAGCCAGTTCACGGCGCCGCGCATCCACGGGGCCACCGCCCGTGCCGCGGTCAGGTACAGCGCGGCCGACAGCAGGGAGCCGGGAATCAGGAACCGCAGGAAGCGGTGCATCGGCACGTCGCCCGCGCCGAGCGCCGCGTCAACCGCCGCGTTGGTGTTGAACAGGCAGAACCACAGCAGGGGAGTCTGGGTCCTCGGGCGGGCCAGGGCCGTGACCAGCCGGCTGCCGCCGAGGCGCCGCAGCAGGACCGATCGGATGTTGTTGCGGGCCAGCCCGAAGTAACCGACGTCAACCAGGGCTCGAAAGAACGCGGCGATCAGCAGGGCCGGCACGAACGGCACCGACCCGCCGACAAGTAGCAGGATCGCCCAGGTGGGCCGTAGCGCGATGAGCAGCAGCGGTGCGCGGCCGGCGAGCGCGGGCACCAGGGCCAGCCCGATGGCGCCGAGACCGAGCAGTGAGCCGGTAAGCAGCGCCGGCCACAGCCCGCTTGACCCCGCCTGCGCGAAGCCTTCGCCCTGCGCCACCTCGGCCAACTCGCTGGCGGGCAGGCCGGCGACAGGGGCGGGACCGATCGGGTCGGAACTGGCGGGCATGGGAAGGGACTGCGCCCGCCCCTGTTCGGCTGCCCTCACGCGGCCCAGTCTGCCAACCGCTCTGCGTGCCGCGAAAGCGGTCAGCCGCGATGGCCGGCTGGTGTCTCCCGCTGGCAGCCGTGCTGGCCAGGTGTCGGAGCATCGCGGCGCCTCAACTTCGTCACCTGGCCACATTGCGGACAGATCGTGCCGAGGGGTAAGCACGGTTTTGCGGTCTGAAACCGTAGTTACCCCTCGGCACGACTATGTGTGCAGCCGATCACAGATAGGTGCCGGGAGTTGGTGGCGTGCAGAGCCCCGGCTGCGCCTTGCCCTGCGCGGCTGCCGGCATGGAACCCGGACACCAGCGGAAGGGCGGCGCATGTGCCTGCCTGGGCTGGCAGACTCGGCCTGTGCTCACAGTGGGTCTGACGGGTGGAATCGGGTCGGGCAAGAGCGCGGTCGCCTCGCGTCTCGCAACCCGTGGTTCGCTGCTGATCGACGCCGACCAGATCGCCCGGGACGTGGTCGGGACGGGAACCCCGGGCCTGGCCGCGGTGCTGGCGGAGTTCGGAGCCGAGCTGGCCGCGCCCGACGGTAGCCTCGACCGCCTGGCACTCGGCCGGATCGTCTTCGCCGATGCCGCGGCCCGCGGGCGGCTGGAGGCGATAGTCCATCCGCTCATCCGAGCCGAGACCCGTCGGCGGATCGCGCAGCTGCCCCCGGACGGGATCGTCCTGCACGACGTTCCGCTGCTCGTCGAGGTGCACGCGGAGGGCAGCTACGACCTGGTGCTGGTCGTCGAGGCGCCGCGCGAGCTGCGGTTGGTGCGGTTGGAGGGCCGCGGTCTGCCCCGCGACCAGGCGCTGGCCCGGATGGCCACGCAGGCCACCGACGAGCAGCGCCGTGAGGCCGCCGACATTGTCATCGACAACAGCGGCAACCTCGACGAGCTCGACGTGCGCCTCGACGAGGTCTGGCGGGAGCTGCTTGCCCGCCGCGACGCCCGCGCCGCCGCCGAGTAGCTCCCCGGCCGCCACCCTGTAGCCCTACTGCCCCGCAGCCCTACTGCACCCCGGCGGCTCCCATGCCGCGCAGCTCCTTCTTCAGCTCGGCGACCTCGTCGCGCAGCCGGGCGGCCAGCTCGAACTGGAGCTCCTTGGCCGCCTCGTGCATCTGGTCGTCGAGCTGGCGGATGAGCTGCGCCAGCTCGTGCGAGGGCATCCCGGCGAGCTCGGCGGCGTATCGGCCGACCGTGCCCTGCGCCCCGCCCCGGGACTTCATTCCCGGCACCGGCGCCTTGCCCCGAGACTGCGACCGGCCGCCCCCGCCGATCAGCTCGCCGTCGGCGGACTCGCGAAACATGTCGTCGAGGATGTCGACGACCTTCTTGCGCAGCGGCTGCGGATCGAGGCCGCGTTCGGCGTTGTAGGCCATCTGCTTCTCGCGGCGCCGGTTCGTCTCGTCGATGGCACGGTGCATCGACGGGGTGATCGAGTCCGCGTACATGTGCACCTGGCCGGACACGTTGCGGGCGGCGCGGCCGATGGTCTGGATCAGCGACTTGTCGGAGCGCAGGAAGCCCTCCTTGTCGGCGTCGAGGATGCTCACCAGCGACACCTCGGGCAGGTCGAGGCCCTCGCGCAGCAGGTTGATCCCGACGAGCACGTCGAAATCCCCGCGGCGCAGCTTGGTGAGCAGCTCCACCCGGCGCAGGGTGTCGACCTCGCTGTGCAGGTAGCGCACCCGGATGCCGAGTTCGAGCAGGTAGTCGGTGAGATCCTCGGACATCTTCTTGGTCAGCGTGGTGACGAGGACTCGCTCGTCCCGCTCCGCCCGCAGCCGGATCTCGTGGACGAGATCGTCGATCTGCCCCTTCGTCGGCTTGAGCACGACCTCCGGGTCGAGCAGCCCGGTCGGCCGGATGATCTGCTCGACGATGCCGTCGGCCCGGCCCAGCTCGTAGGGGCCGGGAGTCGCCGACAGGTAGACCGTCTGGCCGATGCGCTCCAGGAACTCCTCCCAGCGCAGCGGCCGGTTGTCCATCGCGCTGGGCAGCCGGAAGCCGTGCTCGACGAGGTTGCGCTTGCGGGACATGTCGCCCTCGTACATCCCGCCGATCTGGGGGACGGTGTTGTGCGACTCGTCGATCACCAGCAGGAAGTCGTCGGGGAAGTAGTCCAGCAGGGTGTGCGGCGGGGTGCCGGCGTCGCGGCCGTCGATGTGCCGGGAGTAGTTCTCGATCCCGGAGCAGAAGCCGACCTGGCGCATCATCTCGATGTCGTAGGTGGTGCGCATCCGCAGCCGCTGCGCCTCCAGCAGCTTGCCCTGGCGCTCCATCGTCGCGAGGCGCTCGTCGAGCTCCGTCTCGATCCCTGCGATCGCCCGCTCCATCCGCTCCGGGCCGGCGACGTAGTGCGTCGCCGGGAACACGAAGATCTCCTCCACCTCGCGGACGATCTCCCCGGTCAGGGGATGCAGGTAGGTCAGCCGCTCGATCTCGTCGCCGAACATCTCGACCCGCACGGCGAGCTCCTCGTAGACCGGGAACACCTTCACCGTGTCGCCGCGGACCCGGAAGGTCCCTCGGGTGAAGGCCAGGTCGTTGCGGGTGTACTGGACGTCGACGAAGCGGCGCAGCAGCAGGTCCCGTTCGATCTCGTCGCCGACGCGCAGCCGCACCATCCGGTCGATGTACTCCTGCGGCGTGCCCAGGCCGTAGATGCAGCTCACGCTCGCCACCACGATGACGTCACGCCGTGTGAGCAGGCTCATCGTCGCTGAGTGCCGCAGCCGCTCGACCTCCTCGTTGATCGAGGAGTCCTTCTCGATGTAGGTGTCGGTCTGCGCGATGTACGCTTCGGGCTGGTAGTAGTCGTAGTACGAGACGAAGTACTCGACCGCGTTGTGCGGCAGCAGCTCGCGGAACTCGTTGGCGAGCTGCGCGGCGAGCGTCTTGTTCGGGGCCATCACGAGCGTCGGCCGCTGCAGGCGCTCGACGAGCCACGCCGTCGTCGCCGATTTGCCGGTGCCGGTCGCGCCGAGCAGGACCACGTTGGTATCGCCGGCCTGCACCCGCCGGGCCAGCTCATCGATCGCGGCGGGCTGGTCGCCCGACGGGGAGAAGTCGGACACGACCTCGAACGGGGCGCGCGTCCGCTCGATGTCGAGGCTGGGCCGTTCGAACGTTGTGCTCACGTCCTCTAGAACACCACAGCCCTCCGACAGTTTCCGACCAGCCGCCGCCGGCCCACCCGCCGGCAGGGTCTCAGCCGATCAGCCGGGCGCCGAGCACTGCCGTCTGCAGGACGTACCGGTCGGTCGGGGAGGTCGGGTCGTGTCGGGTCAGGGCACGGATGCGGTCGAGCCGGTAGGTCAGCGCCCGCACGGACAGGTGCAGCCGGCGCGCCGCGGCGAGCGCCACCCCGCCGGTGGTGAAGTAGGCGTCCAGGGTTTCCAGCAGCGGGCCGGCGCCGCCCCGGGCGGCCTGCAACGGCGAGAGCACCGCCTCGACCAGCTCCGCCAGCGCCTCCCGGTCGCGTAGCAGAACCTTGTAGATGAGCAGGTCGTCGGTGTGCACGACGGCACCCTCCAGCCCCAGCCGGCCGGCGAGGTCCGCGGCGCGACGCGCCTCCTCGAAGCCGATCCGGACTCCGGCGACGCCGCTGCGCGCGCGGCTGACCCCCACCCGCCAGAGCAGGCCGGGCTCGGTGCGCAGCCGGCGGGTCAGCGCGGACATCGCGGCCGTGGCCTCCTGCGCGGGTGCGAACGCGGGCAGTGGGGAGAAGCCCGCGCCCGTGGCAGTCGATTCGTCCGCCCGCCGCCGACCGGGCGGGCGGTTCGCGCCCGCCCTGGCCCTGGCGGCATCCGGGCCGGCGGCCGACCGGCCGGCCGGGGTGACGTCGCGGGCGGGCGGCTCCGGGCCGCGGGCCAGGTCGCCCTGCTCGGGCACCACGCAGACGAGCAGGCCGTCGCGGGTCGCGACGAGCGGATCGGTGAGGCTGTGTTCCCGCAGGATCGTCTCGGCCGCGCGGGTCAGCGCCCGCCCGTCGAGGAAGCGCCGGTTGCCGGCGACGACCAGGACGATGTGGGGCGCCTCCAGCCGCAGGCCGAACGCCCCGGCCCGCTCCAGCAGCTGACCCACCTCCGACGTTCCGGTGAGCAGGTCGTCGACGAGTTCGCGGCGCAGCGCCTCCTCGGAGCGGGCTCGGGCGGTGCGGGCGGCCTCGTAGCCTTCGCAGACGGCGGCGACGGCGTCGTCGCTGGCCCGCAGCACCGCGGAGGCGGCGGCACGGGTGCGCGAGACCGCCCCGACCGATTCGCCGGCCGAACGCAGCGCATCGGCGAGCTGCCCCGGTGCCACCGGTTCGCTCGACGCCCGGGTCAGCTCGCGGGCGGTGCGGTCGGCCTCCCGCACTGCGGGCAGCGACGGCCACACTCGCCAGGTCGCCGAGAGGTAGAGGTCGACCAGGGCGCGCAGCGACGCCCCGGACTCCGCTGCCGCCTGGCCGAGATCGCGAAACGCCTGTAGCTCCGCTCGGGTCAGCCGCCGCCCGCTGTCCGCGGCCGAGGCGAGGACGTCGAGGTAGTCGCCGAGCAGGCCGGCGTGCAGCCGGGAGTCGGCAGCCGCGAGCACGGCCGCGCGGGGTAGCCGGGTCAGGCTCGTCTCGGGCAGACCGGCCGGTACGTCGTCGTCGACCGCGGTCGTCCCGGCCGATCCATCCCCTTCGTTCATCTGCCTGTCTCCCGTTCCTTATTGCCGATCCTCGGCAACGAAATGATAGGCGAAGTCGCGGAGTCCGTGCGGTGTCTGCCGGGACGTCGAAGGGCAGGCTAGACGTTGAGCATGTGTAGCACCCGGTCGTCGACGTCGGCCGGGAAAGCCAGGGAACGCCGAAAGGAGTCTGAGCGGACATGACCACCCACGACGCCACCAGACGAGGAGGGATTCCGCCGATCACGGTGCGTCCGGGACTCGCCGTGTCGGTGGCGGTCGTCACCGTCCTGCTCGCCGCGATCACGCTGCCCGCCACCGTGCCGGACCGACCCGGGTTCGCCTACCTCAGCGGTGGGCTGATCGGTGCCGGCCTGCTCATCGGCATCCTGCTGGGTGCGGACCTGAGGCGAGCCCGCGCCGCCCGCCGGGCCGGGCTGACCGTCGTCGGCATCACCGTCGGCGCCTTCGGCAGCCGCCTGACGGTCGCCCTCGGTGACCGAGGCCGGGGGAGCGCCGGCCTGGCGGGGGCGGGCGTGACCCACGCGGGCCACCCCGCAGCAGGATCCGCGGCGCCCACCGATCGCCGCTCCGGCTCCACCGGTTCCCCGGCCACGTTCGGTGCAGGCGGCGGCGTCGACATACGGCCGCCGGCCGCCGGTCCGAGGGACCCGGCCGGCGGCTCGAGATTCGCCGAGTCGGGCGCCGAAGTCCGCGCCGAAGCGAAGGTCGCCCGCGCTGGGCTCACGGTGACCACCCTGGCCGGCGCGCTGCTCGTCACCCTCGGTGCGCTGGCGCCGGCGGGGACGTTGGCCCTGGCCGGCCAGGTGGCCCTCTGGGTTGGCACGTTCGCCCTGTTGGTGACCTTCATCGACGCGTTGCCCAGCCCGCGCAGCTCCGGCGGGCGGCTGATCGCCGCCCGGGTGCTGCGTCGGACCGGCAGCAGGGAGCGCGCCGAGCAGGCCGTCGCCCGGGCCGGCGTCATCAGCGGCTGGTCGCTGATCGCCGTCGGTGCCGCCAGCGTGTTCGCAGTCGGCTTCGTCGGCCTGTGGGCGGTGCTGTTGGGCTGGCTGGCGCTGGGTGCATCCAGGCTGGCCCAGTCCCAGCAGCGGACCTACGCCGCGCTGGCGGGCCTGGTGGCGCGGGACGTGATGAGCCCCGCCCCGCCGATGCTGTCGTCCTGGTCGACCGTGGACGATGCGCTTGACGACGTGGTGCTGCCCGCCCGTCGAGCCCTCTTCGGGGTCGAGGACTTCGACGGCTCGCTCGCCGGAGTGGCGCTGCTGCGCGACCTGGCCGCCGTCCCCATGGACGACCGCGGTCTCGCCCGGGTCAACCGCGTCCTCGTTCCGCTGTCCATGGTCGCGACGGCAGCGCCGGACGACGCGGTGGCCGACCTGCCCGCGAGGCTGCTCGAACGGCCCGCCGCCGGCTGCGTCGTCGTGGTCGAGCCGGCGGCGGACGGCAGCCCACGGATGGTGGGCACCGTCGGCCCGGTCGAGTTCGGTCAGGCGATTGAGACGGCGCCGCTGCGCGGGCGGGGCGCCGGGCCGGTGCGGCCCGGCAGTCTCTGGCGCTGACCACGCCGGCGACCGGCCCGTCCGACCTGTCCGCGCCTGTCCGCGCCCCCGCCGGATCTCCTGCGTGCGATTCGGCGGGGGCGGACGGCGAGGTTGTCATACGCCTAGAAGTTACTAGGAGTTAGAGGACCGTCGCTTTGCGTTCATCTCGCTGGCGGCGGGACACGCGTGAACGTGCTCTGACCGGCCGCTGGCAACGGCGCCCGGCCGGTCAGAGCGACATCTTCCGCCCCGGAGGAGCCGGGGTGGCGCATCCGGGGCGCGACCCGACACCTCTGGAGATCTCCGTGCATGTTCCCCTCTGGGCCTGGGCCGCCTTCGTCGGTGCTCTGCTCGTGCTCCTCGCCATCGATCTGCTCGCCCACCGCAAGGCCCACGTGATCGGCTTCCGCGAGGCCGCCTGGTGGAGCCTGCTGTGGGTGTCCCTGGGCATCGGCTTCGCCGGAGTCATCTGGGCCTGGCAGGGCCCCGGGGCCGCCGGCGAGTACACCACGGCCTGGCTGCTCGAGAAGAGTCTGTCCGTCGACAACCTGTTCGTCTTCGCGCTGATCTTCTCGTACTTCAAGGTGCCCCGGGAGTACCAGCACCGGGTGCTGTTCTACGGCGTGCTCGGCGCGCTGGTGCTGCGGTTCATCTTCATCGCCGCCGGGGTCGCCCTGCTCGAGCAGTTCAGCTTCATCATCTACGTCTTCGGTGCGTTCCTGATCTTCACGGCCGTGAAGATGCTGCGCGACAACGGCGTCGAGCTGGACCCCGGACAGAGCCGGGCGGTGACGCTGCTGAGACGGGTCATGCCGGTCACCGACCAGTACGAGGGACAGCGCTTCATGCTGCGCCGCGCGGGCAAGATCGTCGCCACGCCGCTGCTCGCCGTCCTCGTCGCGATCGAGACCGCCGACGTGCTGTTCGCCTTCGACTCGGTGCCCGCCGCGCTGGGCGTCACCGACAGGACGTTCCTCATCTACACCAGCAACGCGCTCGCCATTCTGGGCCTGCGTTCGCTGTTCTTCCTGCTCGCGGGCCTGATGGAACGGTTCCACCACCTGGCGACGGGGCTGGCGTTCATCCTGGCCTTCATCGGCGTGAAGATGCTGCTCACGGACGTGTGGCACATGCCGATCGCACTCTCGCTCGGCGTGATCGCCGTCGCGCTGGCCGTCTCGGTGAGCTGGTCACTGCTCACCGAACCGCCCGCGCAGGAGGCAGCCGAGACGCCTGCGCCGGACGAGGGGGCGGGTGACGGGGCCGAGCCACGGGAGGTTTCCGCGCCGGGCGGCGTGCGCGCGCGTTAGGCGACCCCGCCGGGTGCGCCCGGCCCGTCGACCGTGGCGATCGCCGCCTCGCCGACGGGCCACCCGCCGGCCGGGGTCAGCTCGGCCGCGCCGGCTCACCGCGTGGGTCGGGCACCGGTGCCCGGCGGACCCGCCGCACCCCGGGCGGGGGCGCGGTGAAGATCGCGAACGGGTCACGGCCGTCCGCCGGCTGGCCGGTGTTGACGGCGCGGGAGATCCGGTCCCAACGGAACCAGCGCGGACCGCTCCGGTCCAGGCACCAGGCCAGCAGGTACCAGTTGCCGCCGGTGAAGGCCAGCAGATGCGGCTCCACCCGGCGGCCCAGGGTTCGGCTGCCGGCGGCGTCCTGGTAGTCGATCGCGAGCACGCGGCCGGCCCGCAGCGCCTCCTCGATCGTGGTGGCGAGCGCCGTGCGGGCGACCACCGGCGGCCCCGCCCAGCCTCGGGAGGCCAGCTGGGCGACCTGCCGCTGCCCTGGCGGGGGCATGATGTCGAGCAGCTTCTCCAGCGCCGCGGCACCGTCGCGGGTCAGCGGGCCGGTCGCGGCGGCGGCCAGCGACACCGCGGCCGCGGACGCCTGGCCCTGGGTGAGCGCGACGGGCGGCAGCATCGCGTGCTGGGCGAGTACGTACCCGCCGCCCGGCCCGGAGATCCCGCCGACGGGAACCCCGGCGTCCTGGAGGGCGAGCAGGTCCCGGCGGATCGTCCGCACGCTGACGTCCAGCCGGGCCGCCAGGCTTGCGGCTGTTCGCCCGGCGGATCCGGCCCGGCGCAGCTCCTCGACGATCGCGGTCAGTCGATCTGGGTGCGGCATGCGTTCCACGTTGACAGGGGCTAGTCGCGACTGGTGGCGAAACGGCGCGACTTGGGCAATCTCGCTGCCCCGTGCCCGTGATGTGCGATGGCGGAGCACGGCGCCAGCCGGCTCGCGGGAGCGGGTGACACGGCGCGATGACCAGCCCGGCAGCGGGTAGGTAATCGGCCCCGACGGGCGAGCGGGGTGCACCGGGTGGTGCTGGCGGTGCGCCGATTGCGGCGTGGGAACGGATTCCATGACCGCCCCGTTGACATCTTCGACGGTCACGGCTGTTGCCATGATCGGCCGTTCGACATTGAGCCTTTCCCGGTAACGTTTCGTCGCTTTGCGTGACATCAATGTTGTGTTGGTGTGTTG
>NZ_CADCWT010000175.1 GCF_902806485.1 Candidatus Frankia alpina
TTCGCTGACCGTCACCCGAGTTTCGAAAGGATCAACCTGGCGGTTTCGGAATAGCTTCCATGTCACGCGCCCCTTATGCCAGCCCGCATCGGGGGAATGTGTCCGCCCCGCATCGGGTTCGAGGGGAGCTCGGCTGGCATGGGGTGCCCAGGGCCGGGCCGGTGACCAGTAGGGAAGAACCATTCTGGTATCAGATGGAGGCATTCGTCCGGCCGACGGCGCGCGCCGCGAGCACGATCGACATCATGATCTACGCCGGCGCGCGCCGGCCGGCGGCGACGCGACGGTCCGGGAGGGAGAGCGCGGATGTGAGAGGGCGTGCTGAAGCGTGGAGGCCCGCTGAAGCGTGGAGGCCCGCTGAGACGTGGAGGCGTGGGAATCTGAGCCACGGCGGCGAGGCTGCCGCGGCCGTTCCCCGATCGCCGCTGGCCCGGGTCTTCGACGATGCACTGGTCACGGCCGGCGCCCGCGCCGATGTGGGTGATCGGGTCGCGGCCTTCGTCGATGTGGCCCGGCGCTATCAAGAGCCGGGTCGGCACTTCCACACCCTGCGGCACGTTGCGGAGATGTCTGCGGCGCTGCGGGTGCTGCTAGCCGCCGAGTACCGGCCACCCGCGGAGCGTGCCGCGCACGCCTGCGTGCTCGCCGTGTACTTTCACGACGCCGTCTACGAGCCGCGGCTGGCGGACAACGAGCAGCGGTCCGCGGAGCTGGCGATCGACGTGCTCGCTCGCCTGGGCTGTCCCGCGGCGATCGGCGCGGCGGTCGCCCGGCTGGTCCTCGCCACGGCCTCGCACCGGTCGACTCGCCCCGATGAGGCCCTCGTCAACGACGCTGACCTGCGAGTTCTGGCTCGACCTCCGGCCGCTTACGATCGCTATGTGCGCCGGGTCCGCCGGGAATACGGCTGGGTCGGCGAGCAGGCCTGGCGCGAGGGGCGGGCGCAGGTCCTGCGTAGCCTGCTGGACGGTCCGGTTTACGCGACGGCCTGGGCGCGGCGAAGCTGGGAACCGCTGGCCCGCCTCAACCTGGCTCGGGAGCTGCACGTCCTCGGCTGAGCCGCCTGGGTTGCTCGAGCCGGCCTATATGCCGGCCGGCGGCGGGTGACGCTGCGCCCAGATCGTTGCGACGACACTCGCCAGCAGTAACCCACTGACAAGCGGCCCGGCGCTGAACTCGGTGGGGGTGGGCGCGAGCCCCGGCCAGGCCACCGCGAACAGCGCGAGGGAACCGGCTGCCCCCGTGCCGGTCGCGGCCAGCCGATACCGGCGTGCGATGGGCAGCCCGGCAAGCCCGGCCCCGCCGACGGCGTGCCCCAGCACGGCCGCGGCCAGCAGGATCCCGCCGACTGTCCAGACCGCCCAGGCGGGCAGCCACCCGAGTAGCTCCGTCTCCCCGTCCCAGCCGTAGCGTTCGCCCGGCGTGCCGGTCGGAGCCCCGGGCCAGACCAGTAGGTGGACCAGCCCGTAGCAGAACAGGACCGATCCTCCGGCCGCGCCGGCGAGCCGACGTCCGGTATCGGCCACGGCGGGAATGTCGCGCAACCGGATGCGGCTCACGGCGCCCGCCGATTCGGTACGGCGGTGGGCGGGATGGTCATGGACTCGACGGTCACCATGTCCGCCGCCGCGATGGCGCCGCCCGCCGCCGGGACACGGCCCACCGCGGGCACACCGCCCACCGCCGACCCGCCCGCCGTGATGACGGTGTCGCCCGCCGCTGTGCCGTGCGGCTCGGTGGGGGCGTCGGTGAGGGTGCTCACGCTGACTTCGGCCGCGGCCGCAAGCACGGCGGCGGCGAGCACCGGATCGATCTCCGCCGGCACGGTCCTCAGGTCGAGCAGGCAGCAGCCCTGCTCGACGCGTCCGAGGACGGATGGTTCACCGCGGCGCAGCGGCGCGGCGATCATCGCGTCCAGTGCGACGGCGGCGCTGGGCAGTTCGGTCCCGACGCATCCACACCCCCGCGCCCCGAACGCCGCTCGTCCGACGGTCTGGTCCGCGCCCGTGGCCCACCCACGCCGGCATCCGCAGGCGCCGCCGTCCGCCGTCGCGCCGGTGCCGCCGTCGACGAGCGCCCGGCTGGCCACGGCGGACGCCGCGATCCCGGCGTGACGAAACCAGGCCGCGAGTGTTTCGGCGCGGACGGCCAGGCGCTCCGGTCGGGCGCGCAGGGCCTGCCGGACCGGCGAGTCGGGATGGCGCAGGGTCGCCTCGAGCGCGGCCAGGGTGAGCTTGCCGGCGCGCAGTGCTCGGGACATCGGATGGCGGCGCATCCGGTCGATCAGGTCGGCCCGGCCGAGAAGCAGCCCGCACTGCGGGCCGCCGAGCAGTTTGTCGCCGCTGGTCGTGACCACGCCGACCCCCCAGCCGAGCCAGCTCGTGACGTCGGGTTCGGCGTCGAGCAGCGGCTCGGGATGGAGCAGGCCTGAGCCGCAGTCGCCGACGAGCGGCACGCCGAAGTCGGTGCAGAGGGCGGCGAGATCGCTGATGGCGGGGCTGTCGGTAAACCCGACCACCTGGTAACTGGTCGTATGCACGCGCAGCACCAGGCCGATGTCGGGGCCGATGGCGTCCGCGTAGTCGCCGAGGGTGGTGCGGTTGGTGGTGCCGACCTCGCGCATCCGCGCGCCGGCGGCCACCAGCAGCTCCGGCAGCCGGAAACCGTCGGTGGTCTCGATGAGCTCCCCCCGGCTGATCACCACCTCGCGCCGGCCGGCGAGCGCGGCCACCGCGAGGGCGAGGCCCGCCGCGTTGTTGTTGACGACGTGTACGCCCGCCGCCGCCGGTACCGCCGCGGCCAGGGCGGCCAGGGCGGTGCGCCCCCGGGGGTCGCGGCGGCCGGTGCGCAGGTCCAGCTCGAGATCGGTGGTGCCGGCCGCCAGATCCACCGCGGCCCGCGCGGCCGCCGACAGCGGGGCCCGGCCGAGCGCGCCATGCAGGATCACTCCGGTGGCGTTGATCACCGGGCGTAGGCCGGTCGCTGTACGAGCGAGCGTCGCCGGCACCGGACCGTCCTCGGCGCGGTACGCGAGGGGAACCGCGTCGTCCATCACTCCACGTGAAGTTAGTGCTTCTTTTTGGGATTTTCACGGAGGCCCCCACCGATGGATGGTGTCCTTTTGTGTTCTCTTGTCTCGCTCCACGTCAGGGGAGCATCTCGGCAAATGCCGGCGGGCCATGCGGCCTGTACTCTTTCCCCACGAAGGGGAGTAGCCCCGCCGAGCGGCCTGTCTCCGGTGCGCACGGCCTGCAGCGATGGAAGTGTCCGTCGCCGGGCCGGCCGGGTGCGGCGTCCGATCGGCCCGGTCGTCGACATACTGGTGCCCGCTCAATGGCCCACCTCAGGGCCGTTCTGCGGGCACCCGGCGGCCGGGCCCGACCCATGCGGCCGGGTGGGCGAGACCTTCGACACGGCAGGTATGCCGGGTCGAAGGCGCGTCTCCGCTTCCGGCCCGGCCTCACGGAGAGGCCCCGGGCACGTGGATATCACCGCAGCGCTTATCACCTTCGGCGTGATCTTTCTGGCCGAGTTGCCCGACAAGACGATGGTCGCGAGCCTCGTGCTGGGCAGTCGCTTCCGACCGCTGCACGTCTGGGCCGGGGTGGCACTCGCCTTCGTCGTGCACGTCACGGTGGCGGTGGCGGCCGGCAGCGCCTTCTCGCTGCTGCCGCATCGCCTCGTCGACGTGATCACGGCACTGCTCTTCACCGCCGGCGCCGGGCTCGTGCTACGCGAGGGCCGTGAGCACGGCAGCGAGGACAAGGGCGACCCGGATCGGGCCGAGACTGCGGGCGATCGGTCCGCAGCACCGCCGCCGGTGGCGACGGCGACAACGTTCTGGCGGGTGGCGGCCACCTCCTTCGGGGTCGTCTTCGTCGCGGAGCTCGGCGACCTGACGCAGATCTCGCCGGCGAATCTCGCCGCCCGGTTCGACGCGCCGGTGGCGGTCTGGATCGGTGCGGTGCTGGCGCTGTGGACGGTGGCCGGCCTGGCCATCGCCGGTGGACGCGGGCTGCTTCGCCTGATGCCCATCGCGGTGATCACCCGGATCGCCGCGGTTGCCTTTCTGGTTCTGGCCGCGGTGTCGGCGATCGAGGCGGTGCGCGGCTGACTGGGCCCACCGCGGTCATCGAGCCGGCCGCGCGACCGGGGGCCAGCGCGGATCGTCGGTGGCAAACACGAGGACGACGTCGGTGTCCGAGGTGAAGTCGACGAGCCGCGCCCGCGCCGGCAGCAGCGCCAGCGCATGGGCCAGCTCCTCGGCCGCCGATCCCTCCGCGACGCAGACAACGTGGCGCGAGTGAACCGCGGCCTGTCCGCCGCCGTCGCTGCCGCCGCGACGGTCGGCCGGGGCGGGGGGCGACCCCCCGGCGGCCGCGGACAGCAGCTGCGCGAGGCGGCCCGCCTCGTCCGGCGCCAGCCGCAGGACGGTCGGGTCACGGTCGGGGCGCTGGGCGGTCAGCACCACGCCTGACGTCGGCGCAGCGCCGGGCAGCGGTCCGACTGAGACGGCGGCGCCGTCCAGCCGGCTGAGGAAGGTGACGACGTTCGAGGGAGCGGAGCCGCCAGGGGTCCGTGGCGGGTTGATGTTCATGTCCTGACGCTCTCATCCGGCGACTCGTCATCCCATCCCGCGCGGCGGGGAGAAGCCGGCAGGGAGCGTCCGTGGGGCAGGCTGCGGGCGGGGGTGTCAACTACCGTCGCCGGTGGGCCCCGGGGGACGGAGTCGGTCCGGTGTGAGAAAAACCGCTTCCCAGTGTGAATGGGGCGGGTGTGGGAGTGGTGCGGTGGGGGTAGGTGACCATCGTCGCGCTTGCCATGGGCGCGGCGCGTAGCGGGAGGCAGCCCGGCTGGCTTCTCGTGGCGCCCATGTCGTCCGGTCGTCAACGGAGCCATGGAGCCATGCATCAGCGTCGAAGTGATCGCCCGCGAGGCCATCGTCGTGCACCCGGTTGGGGACATCGACTACTCATCGCTGGATCCGCTGCGCGAGGCGCTGCTCGACGCGCGCGTCGCCGGAGTCCGGGACATCGTCGTCGACTTGGCCCAGGTGAGCTTCCTGGACTCGCAGGGGTTGGCGGTCATCCTGTTCGCCCACCAGCGTCAGCGCTCCGCCGGCGGCCGGCTGGCATTGCGCAACCTCAACGAGGATACTTACCGGCTGCTGCACGTCACCCACCTGACCTCGGTCATCGAAATCGACCACGGCGGCGCGACCGTGGCGTCCGGCCTGGCGACCCGCCGCGGCGGATGACCGGCCTCAGTCCGTGACCGGCCCGCGCCAGTGGTAGGACACATCGCTTGTGTGGACGGTGAAATCGAGGCCGGAGTACATCCGTACGGCTCGTTCGTTGTCCTCGTCCACGTACAGCAGGACCGCCGGGAGCCCCTCGGCGAGTAGATGATGCAGGCCGATGAGAGTCAGGGCGCGTCCCAGCCCCGCTCCGCCCGCGCCAGGCAGCACCCCGACCACGTACACCTCGCCGATCGGGCCGGGGCGGGTGTCCGGTGGCGGCGTCTCGTCCATCTCGTGGACCTTGGTCCAGTGGAAGCCGACCAACTGGCCGTCGCGTTCGGCGACGAAGAAACCGCGGGGGTCGAACCACGGCTCGGCCCGGCGCAGTGCCAGGTCATCAAGCGTCCAGCGACCCTGCTCGGGATGATCGGCGAACGCGGCGGCGTTGACGGCCAGCCAGGCCTTGTCGTCGCGGCCCGCGGCGAACGCGCGGACGGTGACCCCGGCGGGCAGGTGCGGCTCCGGCAGCGGCGCGCCGGGGCTCAGCGGCCGGCGAAGCTGCAACAACACCCGGGCTCGGGTGAACCCGAGCCGGCCGGCCAGAGCCGCCGCGGGCGGGAGATCGCCGTGCGCCCACACGTCGAGCCGGGCGGGCGGATCGCCGAGCGCCTCGGTCAGCGCGGTGGCCAGGGCACGGCCGATCCCCTGGCCACGATGCCCAGGGTGGACCACGATCTCGGCCTGGCGGCTGTCGATCGCGCCGCCCAGATGCGCGTAGCCGACGATCGGCGGCCGCGTGACCGACGCCCCGGTATCCGCGGCGGGCACGGCGGGCACGGCGAGCAGGTGGCGGCCCGCTCCGATCCGCTGGTCGGGGCGCAGGGTCAGCCGGACGTCCTCGGACATCGGCCCGGTGCCGTCCACCCGCTCGGCGGCGGCAAGCAGACTCGCAATGTCGTCCACGTCCGCGGCGCTCAGGGTCGACTGCCAGGTCAGGGAGGTCGTCACCGAACGACCGTATGGGCTCTCGGTGTCGGCTGTCCCGCGATCCGTCGCCCCGACGCGACGATGCAGGGCAGGAGACGTGGACATCTCCCACCCGGCATCGTCAGGTCGGATGCGCCGCCGACGATCAGCGCCGCCCGCGGGCCTGCCGGGGGCGCCTAGACCCGCTCGGGTGTGCGGGTGTCGTCCCGGTCGACGCGAGTGGACGCTCCGGTGGCGTTTTCCGGCAGGGGCGCGATCGGTGGTGCCACGAACTTGTAACCGACGTGCCGGACCGTGCCGATCATCGCCTCGTGCTCGGGGCCGAGCTTCGCCCGCAGCCGGCGGACGTGTACGTCCACGGTCCGGGTGCCGCCGTAGTAGTCGTAGCCCCACACCTCCTGGAGCAGCTGTGCCCGGGTGAAGACCCGGCCGGGGTGCTGGGCCAGGTACTTGAGCAGCTCGAACTCCTTGAACGTGAGCTCGAGCGGGCGGCCCCGCAGCTTGGCCGAGTAGGTGGTCTCGTCGACCGACAGATCGCCGGACCGGATGACACCGGCCTCGGCCGTGCCACCGGCGGCAGCGACCCGACCGATGGCCAGTCGCAACCGGGCCTCGACCTCCGCGGGACCGGCGGAGTCGAGGACGACGTCGTCGACCCCCCAGTCCGCCGACACCGCGGCGAGGCCGCCTTCGGTCACCAGGGTGAGTAGCGGCGTCGTGAGTCCGGTCGTGCGCAGCAGTCGACACAGGCCGCGAGCGATGACGAGTTCCCGGCGTCCGTCCACCACGATCACGTCCACGGGCGGAGCATCCAACAGGGCACTCGCCTCCAGCGGAGCGACCCGTACCGTGTGGGTGAGCAGACCAAGGGACGGAAACGACTCGGCGGAGGGACCGGGGGCGTTGGTGAGTAAAAGGACGACGCTCAAGACGACTCCTCCAGGTGGTGTGTGGTGGGGCAGCGTCGACCCGGTGAGTAACTCGATGCCCGGCCCTGGGCGTCTCACGACCGTCATGGGCATGAAACGAAGGCCGGTATGTGGGGAGGATAGCGGAGTGTCCTACTTGGCTCCTACCGTCTACGGGCTACTGCCTACCGCTGATTCTGAGATTCTGGCCACGAACCATGATCAAAAACTTGGGGTCGTGCACGGAGAGTCGCGGGAGCTGGCGGTCGTGATCGCTCATGGCTTCTCCTGTTCGATGAGGTATTTGGCGTTACGGCATGTTGCAGACATGTTACGGAAATATGTAGGAGTGCTGCTCATGGACCTGTGGGGTCATGGTCGCTCTAGTGGATCATGCACCTTCGGAGATCGCGAGGTGTTCGACGTCGACGCCGGCGTCGGCGAAGCTCGCCGGCTCGGCTACCAGCGCGTTATCACCATTGGCTGGTCGATGGGCGGGGCCGCGGTCCTCCGTCATGCCGGATTGGCCAAAAATCGTACGCTGAGTCACGAGCTGCGCGTGCGCCATCCCCCGGATGCGGTTGTCAGCGTGAGCGCCACCAGCCGATGGTTCGTCCGCGACACTGCGCCGATGCGGCGGATCCACTGGCTCGCCGAGCATGCCACTGGCCGGATGGTGGCACGAGGTGCGTTACGTGTCCGTATCGATCCCGGCGCTTTTGTGTCAATTCCTGCCTCTCCGGTCGAAGTCGTCCGCACCATTGCGTCGATGCCTTTACTGATCATTTACGGGCATCGTGACCGGTATTTCACCCTGGAACATCCGCGCGCTCTTGCCGCGGCCGCCGGGGAGTCTGCGCAGATGTGGCTGGTACCCGAGTTCGGCCACGCCGAGGCCGGGGTCTGTCCGGGCCTGCTCGACCGCATCGGTGCGCACCTGGCGAGCCTCGCCGCCGGCGGCGCCGGCCCGGTGGAGGCGGTCGCCTCGGCGCCTCGCGGCGGCGCAGTGGTCGAGGCCAGATGATGGCGGGCACCGGCCCGAGGCCATCCGTGCTGGGTGCGTCGCCCGTGCTGGGTGCGTCGGCCGTGCCGGCCGCCCGGGTCACCGTCCGGTACTGGGCCGCCGCCCGCGACGCCGCGGGGGTGCGTGAGGAGACGATCGAGGCGGACACGCTCGCGGTGCTGTTCGCGGCCGTCGCGGCCCGCCACGGGGGGAACCTGCCCGCGCTGCTGCGGCGCTGCTCCTACCTGGTGGACGAGCAGCCGGTGGGTCGGCGTGACCCGGCCGGGGTCATCCTGCGCGACGGCACGGTCGTGGAGGCCCTGCCGCCGTTCGCCGGCGGCTGAGAACGCCGCCTTCCGCCTTCCGCCCGTTCGACCTGGCCCGCGGCCGGTGCGGCGCCGGGTCCGCCAGCCGGGCATGGCAGCATGACGCGCGTGAGCGCTGGCGATCCCGGGCTGTCCCGCGGCGTGCTGTCGGGGGAGCCGGCCCCGCAGGCCGTTGCGTCGACCCGGTGGGTGCGGCTCGGCGAGCCCCTCGCAGCCCTCGCCGCCCTGGTCGCCATGGGTCTGGCTGTCGGCGCGGCCGCCCTTGCCACCTGGCTGCTGGCGGCCGTCCTGGCCGCCGAGCAGGCCACGTTCGCGTGGGCGTGGAGCCGGGCGCTGCGCGCCTCTTCGGGCACGATCCCGCTGGTCGCGGCGTGGGCCGTGCTCGCCGATGTCGTCCTGCTGGTCTCGGACCGGCACGCCTACGGTTCGGTCGCCGGTGTCGTCGGGGCGGCCGTCGCGGTCGTGGTGTTCTACCAGCTGGCATTGCGCCGGGCCTTCACGCTGCGCGTCCCGGTCCCCCCGCGCGCCGGCGGCGAGGCGGACCCGGCGGGCCGTCCGGACTCCCCCGCGGCGCCGGATCCCACCGCCCGGGTAAGCGCTGAACTGGCCACCGCGCTGAGCGGGATCATCCTCAGCGCTCTGTTCGCGGGATACCTCGCGCTGCGGGCCGGGCACGGCGCGCATCATCCGGCCGACCTGCTGGTGATCGCCGGCCTGCTGGGTGCCGGCAGCGCTGTCGTGACCGCCCGGCTACTTGGCTGGGCCGGCCTGGCGACGGTGCCGGCCGACCTGCTCGGCGTGGTCGTCGCGGTGGCCGCGGGTGCGGTCTTCGGCGCGCTCGGACCCGACGACCTGACCCTGAACGCCGCGCTCGCGACGGCTGCTTCGGGCGCGGCCGTCGCGGCTCTGGTGGATCTGGTGCTGACCCGCGCGCGTGCGGCCGGATCGCCCGCTGCCGGGGGGACACCGGGTGGCGGGGCCGGTGCGGCGGGGCCGGTCAGGGACGCGGCGGCGGATCGGTCGGCGGCGGAGGTCCTGCTCGCCGCGATCCTGCCATTGGCGTGCGCGGCGCCGCTGGTCTACCTGGTCGGGCGGCACCTCCCCGGATGAGCGGTCCGGCCGGTCGAGGCCTGCGCATCACGGTCGTGGTCGTGGTCGTCGGACTGATCGTGCTCGTCGCCGTGGACCGGGTTGCCGCGCGGGTCGTCGCTGGCCAGATCGCCACGCAGGCGCAGCGGACCGAGCACCTGCCGTCTCGTCCCACAGTGTCGCTCGGCGGCTTCCCGTTCCTCACCCAGGTCGTCGCCGGGAACTACCGGAACGTGCAGGTGGACGTGCGCGGTCACGTCGAGCAGAACGTTCGCGTGGACCGGGTGCACGCGAACCTCGCGGGCGTGCGGCTCCCCCTCGCCGACGTCGTCCGCGGCGAGGTGCGGCGGATTCCGGTGGATCGGCTCACCGCCCGGGTGGAGCTGACGTTCGCCGACGTCAACGCCTACCTGCGCAGCCAGGGCTCGACTGCCGCGGTCAGCCCGGACGGGCAGGGGATCCGGGTCGCGGGATCGGTCGAGATCCTGGGGACCGCCTACCCGGTGTCCGGGACGGCGGACGTCGGAGTCCAGCCCGCCGCGGTCACGTTCACCCTGCGTGAGCTGTCCGGGTCGGTCGGTGCGATCCTGCCGCCCGCGCTGCGCTAGGCCGCCGCCGCGCTGCTCACCGTGCGCGTGCCGGTCGCCGGCCTGCCGTTCAACATGCAGCTCACCTCGGCGGCTGTCATGGCCGATCGCATTGCCTTCGTCGCCGGCGGTCAAGACGTCGTGCTTGACGCCGACGCGGCCACCGCGGGCCGGTGATGCGGCGGATGGTGCCGGCCCGGAAAGAGATGGTGCCGGCCCAGGGCCGCGCGAAGGTCACTTTCCGTGCTGACTGGTTACTCT
>NZ_CADCWT010000176.1 GCF_902806485.1 Candidatus Frankia alpina
GGGCCCTGGGTTGGTGCCGAGCCCGAGGCCCCAGTCGTAGATGGCATCGAGGAGAGTGGAATCCGCGCGGATACGGATTTCGGCCGTGCTGCCGTGCCGCGGCACCCGCTGCACGAGGAACTTGCGGGGTGGTCCGGAGGAGATGACCTCGATGTCATTGCCGGCGGGCAGGCCAAGAAGGTCCGCCTTGTGTCGCAGATTGTGGCTGAGCCGTTCGGTGAAATGCGGATGGTCCGGATGGATATAGCGGTCTTCCCACTTGACGAGGATCGGCGTGCGCGTCGAGAAAAGCGCCTCGCCCGCCTTATGGTCGGGAGTCGACTCAAGCTGAACACCACGGAGAGCGAGCCGCAGCGACGCCCAGCGGAGAGTCTGCCGACCGGCTATGCCGGCCAGCAGCGCGGCGGCGACGCGGGGCACCGGTGAACCAAGCCAGAGCGACCCGTCCGCAGAGGTTGCGTACGTGCCGCGGCTCTTGCGGGTTCCGCGGAACTGCGGCGACGAGATACCGAGCGGGCGCAGCGACGAGCCCGCGTAACCGCGCTCGTGCAGTTCCTCGGCCAGTTCCGGATCCTGCCCGCGGATCAGGTCGTAAGCCAACGCCCGCGCAGGCGTGAATACATCATCCCATTGCAGAGCCGATCCGTCGGCCGCAAGATCGACCCGAAATCTCATGCATCCCCCGTTCATGCGCGGACCGTTCAGTCCGGTTGGCGGCGACCGGGCCGCCAACCGCACGGCGAGGAAGTCTTGCACAGTCGCACCACCCACTGCTGGCGGGGGTCTGAGTAACGCAACAAGGCCAAGGAACACCCCGACCGGATCTCGCAGCCACGAGACGACCGGCAATTCCGGCCCTTCGACAGACGTACAGCCTGATCTGCACGTATGCTGAATGCCTTGCTTTAAAGCCAACGCGAATCCCGTTCAAGCCCATGTCCTGACCTGGGCTCACGCACTGCCCGGCGCCGGGGCCCGGGGCTGCTCGTCCCTCCGCGGACCTCCTCGTCCTACCTGTCCCCGCTCTCGCCCGTCGGCCAGCCCACGGGCGGACGCGTGATGTGTCCGGATGCTGTACTCCTCGGGCAGGCCCACGTCATTCCGCGCGGCGTGACAGGTCAGGCGACAGACCAAGGAGGCCACCGTCTCGAGGCCGTCCACCCTTTTCGATCACGCATCTTGGATCATGCCTCTGACCTGCGCAGTTGCATTACCGCCGAACCGCTGCAAGATCGCCGTTCCACCCCCGCCCTACGGCGCCCCTGACCTGCACCTTTACGATGGGCTCGCTGATCATCCCTGGAGGGATCGCAACACGAGTCGGTTCGCGGCGTCGCCCGGGGTCGCGCCGCCTCGCTGATCATCCCTGGAGGGATCGCAACCGGCGCATCCGTGAGGTGGCGGTCGCGACCGCGGTGCACGTCGCTGATCATCCCTCGTAGGATCGCAACCAGGGCCGCAGACGCCCGAGGGTTCCAATTGTGCCCTCGGCCTGGCCGGCGTTGCCAGCATTTGTGATCGTTGCGGGGTGTACCGGTTCGACAGGACCTTCAGCTCAGGCAGGATTGGCCGCTGGGGTGTCCTGACTTGGACGCCCGCGACGGCGAGTTCTGTTCCACTCGTCGACCGTCGAGCGCCGCCAGCGCGGCCTGCGGCGGTTCGCCGGTCGATCGGTGTCGGTGTCGGGGTCGTCGGCGGCCGGAGCCTCACCGCTCGCCACGTTGGCCCGCCAAGATGACGGCGTGATCCTGAGGTGGTCCGCCACCTCGAGGACGGTCATCAGGGGGTCGGAGTTCATCGATCTATCATCAGTGCCGAACTGCGGCGGCGCGCCGTGGTGCAGGTCACTTGTCCTGGCCAGATGCATGTGGCGCAGCGTCCGTTGTCAGAATGTGAACCCCACGGATGGAGCTTTCTAGGAGGTGGGGGGCGTGCGACGGCGCCGATCCGCCCGATTGCTCGGGAGCCCGACGGCGGCCGGAGCGTGACCGAGAACAAGCTGACCGAGCACCAATGAGCCATCCGACCGTGCTCCGCGACGGTGCGCTGATCATTCCTGGAGAGGATTGCGGCACGGTGTGTGTTGGGCAGCGACTTTCGGGAGTGGGGGGCCGGGCGGGGTGCTCAGGCGAGGATGGCTGGCTTGAGGATTTCCGTGTACCACTGGCGGAAGGTGGTGGGGGTGGTGAATTAGGGGGTGCGGGGCTCGGCGTTGTCGAGGCCGTTGTCCTTGGCCGTCATTATGTCGAGCATGGCCTTGGCTATCGCGTCGGACATGCCGTGTTCGGTCAGCGTCGCCTTGAAAGCCTCGCCGGGGATCTGCTGGTGGCGGATCGGACGTTCGAGCACCTCGGACATGATTTTCGCCATGCCGTTCTGGGACAGGTCCTCGGGGCCGAGCACCGGGACGTCGTCCTGCCCCGTCCAGGAGTCGTCGAGCAGCAGGCGGGTGGCGACGGCGGCGATGCCGCGGGTGGCGCAGGTCGGGTGCCTACGGTCGCCGGACAGCGTCGAGAAGAAGGTTCCCTGGTTCCTGATCGCCTCGACCTGGAGGAGCATGTTGTCCATGAAGCCGGGCATCGCCAGCGCACGGTAGTGCACGCCGGTGCTCGCGATCAGGTCGTCCATCGCCAGGGCTGCCGTGACAAGTCCGGCGTTGCGGCCCAGGGCTACCCCGCGGCCGAGGGCCGAGATGCCGACCACCCGACTGACCCCATGCTTCTCGATGGCGTCGCACGCCGGCCGGGTGAAGTCGAGATAGGCGGCGTCGACGCTCACGGCGTGGGGGTTCGGGGGAGCCAGCCAGAACACGACGTCGGCGCCCGCAAAGGCCCGGGTGACGACGTCGGCGTCGCTGTGCGAACCCTGCACGATCTCGACGCTTTTGCGGGTGTGCGCGGGGAGGCGGGAGGGGTCGCGTGCGATGACGCGGATGGGCCTGCCGCTGGTCAGGAGGGTGTCGAGGAGCTGTCGGCCGATCTGGCCGGTGGGAGCGGTGACGACGATCAAGGCAATCTCCAGTGGTTGCTTTCGGACATCCGGGAGGCGCCCTCGCGCCCGTGAGACCGAGATGATCTGTGCGGCGACGGCGTGAGCGGGTTATGTGAGTCCGCGCGTCGGCGTCGGTGCCACCCAGTCAATCCGGCGCGGCCGCGGGGCTGAAGGACCGATCTGCACCGCATTGATACCGTGCCGATATGAGTGACCTGGAGGTCCGGCAGCTCCGGTACTTCGTGGCCGTCGCGGAGGAGCTGCACTTCGGGCGGGCGGCCGAACGGCTGGGCATGGCGCAGCCGCCGCTGTCCCGGGCGATCCGCGAGCTGGAGCGTCACCTGGGGGGCGTGCGGTTGCTTGAGCGGACGACGCGTCAGGTGGCGCTCACCCCGGTGGGAGAGGTCTTCCTGTACGACGCCCGGACCGCGGTCACCGCGGCCGCCGCGGCCGCCGCGGCCGCCCGGCTGCCCGGCACGCCGGGCAGCCGACGCCGAGTCTGCGGCTCGCGCTCAAGGCCGACTTCGACGCCGGGCTGCTCCCGCAGATCCTCGCTGCCTTCCAGTGCGAGGACGCGGCGCTCCCGGTGGAGCTGCTGCTCGGCGGCCGTGGCGAGCAGGTGCCCGCCCTGCGCGACGGCCGGGCGGACATCGCGCTGCTGCCCGCCCCCTTCGACGACCGAGACCTCGACGTCGAACCACTGGTGACCGAGCCCCGCCTGCTCGCGTTGGCGGCCGACGATCCGCTGGCCGCCCGCTCCTGCCTGCGCCTGGCCGACCTGGCCGGCAGATCGCTACCCGACGGCACACCCGCCGACTGGGACGGCCGGCCGCCTACGACCGCGCGCACCCACAACGGCCGCCAGCAGCCGCAGACCGCGCTTCGCGGGCGGGTCGCCGGGACCCAGCCGGTCTCCTTGGACCTGGCGCAGATCTTCAACCTGGTTGGGTTGGGCAGCATCATCTGGTTCCTGCCCGCCTCGGTCGTATCCCGGCATCGCAGGTTCGGCATCGTCTACCGGACCGTCAGCGATCTCCCCCCGTCCACGCTCGCCCTGGCCTGGCCGCAGGACTCCCGCTCACCGGCCGTCGCCGCCTTCGTCCGCGCGGCCACCGCCGTCGCGAAGTCTGTCCAGACGGACGCCCAGGCAGACGCGGAGACCCCGCAGCGAGCGATGATGTGATGGTTTTGCCGTGGGTCAGCTGGCGGGGAAGATGGCGTTCGGAGGTTGGCGAAGGCGAAGGCGCGACTGTCGTTGCGTGGGTGGCACCAGGCGTCGAGCGAGCGGCTATGCGCGGCGTTGCGCGGCGGACGGTGCGACTGCCGTTCTTGTCCCGGTAGGCGATCATCGTCGTCGTGGGCCTCGACGGCGCCGGCGAGGAGAGCCAGCTCGATGTCGCTCAGGCGCTCGTCGAGGCCTGCGAGTTCGCGGGCCGGGACGCGGTGGGGCCATGCTTCCGCCGTCATCGGCGAGCCGGCGCTGGACGGGCACCTCCGCCACCTACCGGGATGACGCATCAAAGCGAGCCGGGCACATCCCGAGCGTCCAGGACATCCTTTCTTGATCATGGTTCTGACCTGCGCAGTTGCATTACCGTCGGACCGCTGCAAGATCGCCATCTTGTACCCGGTTTGCACCACCCTTGACCTGCACCTTTACCATGGGGTCGCTGATCATCCCTGGAGGGATCGCATCGCCGCGGAGGCGAGATGGATTGGGTGTTGGCTGGGCATCGCTGATCGTCCTTGGGGGATCACCGCTGGGCGGAGCGGCTGCGGTGGTCGGTGAGGTGAGGCGTCGCCGCGGTGGTCAGCCAGCGGGGGAGATGGCCTGGATGTTGGCGATGGCGAATTCGCGGTCGTCGTCGCGCAGGTGGCACCAGGCGTCGAGCCAGCGGCCGAACATAGCGCGGATGGTGATGCGGCGGACGGTGCGCTTGCCGTTGTTGTCCCGGTAGGCGATCATCACATCGCCGCGGGACTCGACAGCCTCGGCGAGCAAGGTGAGTTCGCTGTCGCTCAGACGGTCGTTGAGGCTGGCGAGCTCGCGGACCAGGGGGTTCGGCAGGGGCACGCCCTCGGCGGCGGCGGTGAGCAGGCGGGTGACGAGTTTCTCCGGGGTCACCCGCCGGGGTGCTCCGTCGGTGGCTCGGGGCCGGCCGGAGTTGGCGGAAGCCGGCGAAGTGCCCCGAAGATCGGGCGTGTGGCCCGGCGGGACGATGACGACGCCGGTGGCGTCCTCGGGGACGGGGTAGAAGCCGGCGCGGCGCAGTTCGGCCAGGACGGTCTTGGTCTCCTCGGGGCTGGACAGGACGGTGGGGGCGAGCCGGGCCAGGCTCAGCTTGGCGAGGACGCGGGTGTGCAGCAGCTCGGCGGTCGTCGGCTCGTCGCCGAGGATGGCGCTGCGCAGGCCGCGGACGCGGACGTGGCCGTGACGGCGGGCGACGTCGGCGATGAGGTAGTCGAGGGCCTGGGGGAGCTCGTGATCGGACCGGGCGCGCAGTTCGCCGAGCAGCTCGTCGGCGGACCAGCCGGCGTCCAGGGCGGTGCGCACACTCGCGGGGGTGAAGCGCCAGGTCCCGGCGGCGCCGCGGGATTCGGGTTCGGCGGCGGCGCGCAGCACCCGGGCCATCGCCGCGGTCGGCGGGCCGGAGACCACCGCGGTGAGGTCGGACTGGAGGATCAGGCTGGCCCGCGACTCGGGCAGCAGGCGGGCGCAGTGGTCGCCGAATTCCGCCGCGGCGGCGGTGATCGCCGTGGCGAGGGCGCGGGGCGACGGGAAGATGCTGGTGGGCCCGGTGAGGGTGGTGAGGTCGGGCGCGGCGGTGGCCAGCCGGTCACCGAGGTCGGTCAGGACGTCGACGGCGATGACGCCGAGCAGCTCGGCCTCGCGGATCGTCGCCGCCGCCATGGCCGTCCGCAGCTGGTCCGGATAGCCGTGCAGGGGGAAGAACCAGTCGATGTTCTCGCCGGTCAGCCGCGCGGACCGGCCGCCGGCGGCGCCCCGCAGCAGGGCGTGGCGCAGCAGGCCGGCGTCGGACTCCACGGGCAGCGGCGGGGAGACGTCCCGCTCGTCGTCGATCTCCCGGGCCGTCGGCGCATGTTCCAGGACGTACCAGGCCAGCGCGAGCGCGGCCCACTGCCGGCTCGGCGTCTCCTCCCGCCAGGCGGCGAACTCCGACCCGGGGACGTAGCCGGGGTCGTCGCGGGTGAGCAGGCCGGCGGTGGCGGTCAGGTCGATCCACAGTGGGAGGTCCGCGGGCGGCATCGACAGCCGCTTGGCCAGCCGGAGCCGTTCCCGCCCGCCGATCCCCCCGCGTTTGAGTGACGCCAGCGGCGTGGCCGCAGCCTCGTCGAGCAGCGCCGTCACGTGGCGGACCGCGTCCTGCGCGGCCGCCTGTGCGCTTGCGCGCACCCCGGCCGGGTCGACCGCGGGCCGGGGGATGTCCGGCGGGCCGCTCAGCCCGGGGCGCTGGTCGGCGAACCAGACGCTCACGGCGACCTCGCGGGCCAGCTCGACGTGGCCGCTCACGGGCAGCATCAGGCCGGCTCGGACCAGGGCCCGGGCCGCGCCCGCCCCGCTGCGGCGGTCCTGCGCCGCCAGCAGGAGGGGAAGCGGTAGGCCCTTTTCGGTGGCGAGCCACAGGTCCGTCAGCAGCTCCCGGCCCGCCGCCGGGAGCCGGTTGACGGCCTCCGCCACCCGGGTGAAATCGGTGAGCAGCTGGGTGCACAGGTCGGCGAGCTCGGCTTTGCGCAGCTCCAGCGGGTCGCCGCCGAGCGCGCGCACCGTCGTCCGCAGATCCTCGACGAGCGCAGCGCGGGCGACCAGGCTGGCCGGGCGCAGGCCGTTGAACGGCCTCGACCAGTGGCTGGCCAGCAGCGGCAGAAGGTGGACGACGGTCTCATCCGACGGGCTCGTGCCGCCCGTGCTGCCATCGCCGCCCTTGCCGCCCTCGGCGCCGGACGGTGCGGGCCAGGCCAGCCCGCGGACGTACAGCCCGTCCACGGCTGCGCCCACCGCCTCGAGGGGCGCGCCCAGCAGCGCGGCCAGCCGGCCGACGATCACCGGACCCGTCAGGATGGCCGCCGCCATGCCCACCTTCAGACCGTCCTGGTCCATCTCGGTGAGTGCTCGGCTCAGCGAGCGTCCGTCGGCCAGCCGCTGGGCCAGCTGCTCGAACCCGCGGGGCAGCGGTTCGACGAGGACGTCGGGCCGGGCTCGCAGCACGGCGGACAGGTCCGCTGGGTCGAGTCCCGCCAGGTGCGTGGCGAAGGTCGGTGAGGAAGACATCGCCACCATTGTGCCGGCCGGGTCCGACGGCCCGTTAACCGGCGATGAGACGGTCACGCAGAAGACAACAGCGCCCGCCGTGACGGCCCGACGGGCTGGGGGATCGGGTTGCCACTACGCCGAGGCTGTGTCGCGGGCGTTGCGTCGGGCGGCATTTCGGCGGCCCCGATCGGAACGCCGACTATCAAAGGTGATCGTCGGTCGGAGGCGTGGCGGGTGGCGGAGGCGTGGCGGGTGGTTCGGGGTCCGGCCAGGTGAGATCGGCCAGTTCGGCGATCTCGGCGGAGGGGATGCCGTGCCGGTCGGCCAGCTCGCCGATCGGCCTGCCGGCCTGATGCCGCCGCAGGATCGTTTCGACGTCCGCCGTCGGGCCGCCACGAGCGAAGAACGGCCGGCCGCCGGCGACCCCGCTGTCGACGATCACGTTCGCCGTCGCATAGCCGGGTAGTCGGATCCGGCGGGCGTAGCCGTCCTCGCCATAGTCCATGTGGGCGGCGACCCGGGCGACGAGCAGCGCGAACTCCGACCCGTCGGCGGGCAGAGCCGGCAGGTTCGGTGAGACGTACGGGGCTGGTGGGGCTGACGGGGGCAGCCGGGCCGGCGCGGTCACGGCCTGGACGATCCCGGGGGCGGCGTCCTCGTGCCGGGAGTAGTTCCGCAGCACCGTGAGCGCGTGGGTGACGAACGCCCTGCCGGCCAGGGGGTGCGCACCGCCCAGGCCCGCCCGGATGGTGCGCAGCGCCCCGTCGGCAAGGCTCTGCGGAAGCGAGGTTCCCTGCCGAACGGCCGCATAGACCACGGCCTCGGCGAGGCCGACGAAAGGGGATGCGGGGCTCGGGCGGCGAGGGGCGGCGGATCGAGGTGACGATCGGCGGCCGGGGGTTGCGGCTCGTGCCGATCTGGTTGCCCACCCGCACCCTGGTGACGAGCCACCTTGAGGCGCGGTGCAGGTCGTCCGGATCCAGGCCGACGTGCCGGGCCGTCTGGGCCCGTGTGTACACGGCACGGGTGAAGCGCGCGTCGGGCGCAACGTCGGGGTTCATGGACGCCTCCGGATCGCGGTGGCGGCGGTGGTGCTCGCAGCAGCTGAGCCTAGCCGTCCGCGCCGGCCTGCCCCACCGGTTCCTCCCGCCACGGCCGCACCACCGTCGAATGCCGTTCGGCCGTCGGCGGCGTCCCCCGCGGACCGGGCCCGTGCGGCGTCCACCACACGGGCCCAGCCGTTGTTCCATCCGATCAACAGGCGAATCGCCGAGCGGAGCGTGGGGGCTACTCCGCTACTCCGCGTCGGGGAGGTCGGCGAGTGGCAGTTCCAGGTAGGAGGCGGCCCCGTCCGGGGAGGCGAACTCGACCTGGCTGCCGTCGACGGTGGCGTCGCCGAACAGCCGGTCCCTGGTGTCGATCACGAGGGCGAGCTGGTGGCCGGCGGCGATGCGGTAGTCCGCCGGCTGGAGCTGGATGTCGATCGCGCGGGCCTCGCCCTCGCGGTCGTTGAGCAGCGTGAACGGCGCGCCGGTGATGATCTTTCCCTTGGTGCGGCCCGGGTCGACGTCGAACAGGTGGGCCACGATCGTCGCCGTCGCCACGGACGGGCGGACCGTCAGGTGCAGCCGGACGTTGCCGGTGAGCTGGCTCTGCTGGACCAGCGGCTCGGTCACCCAGACCGCCGCGTCCCGCCGCGAGATCGACGCCGTGTCGTAGATGGCGGGGGCGCCGAGCCGCTCCAGGACGCCGGTCTGGACGAGCTGCTCGGCGACGTGCGCGGGGGTGTCCACGCCCGCCTGGATGGTCGTCGTCCACCCGGTGGCCGGCCGGGACGCCAGCGCACCGTCGGTGGAGCCGTTGCGCGGCTGGTCGAGGTAGAACCGCCGGGTCGGCTGGACGTACGACTGCCAGTCGTTGGACTTACGCAGGTCGAACAGGTTGTGCATGTACTCGGTGTGGACGTTGCCGTCCTGGCCGATGCCGTTGTCCTTGCCCTGCAGGTGATGGTCCAGCCAGCGGAAGGTCGTCGCGGTCGGCCGGCTCCAGCCGCCGAGGAAACCCAGGATCTCGTCGCCGCCATGGTCGCCGATCTGCACCAGCAGCCGGCGCGGGCCGGTGAGCCGGTTGAAGAACTCGACGACGGCCGGCACCGAGAAGATCGTCTCGTGCCAGTACGTGCCGAGGAAGATCGGTACCCGGCGGGCGTTGAGCCGCTCGACGTAGCTGATCGGCGAGCGGATAGCCCCGAAGTCCAGCAGGTTCTTGATGTTCTTGTTGGCGCGGAACTCCTCGAAGATCTGCCGCGCCTCGTCGGAGAGGCGGTCCTCGCCGAACAGTGCCGCGAGGGCCTCGAAGGCCGCGAGGTGCCGGGTCTCGTTCTCGTACAGCGAGCGGGCAAGATCTGCCCAGGCACTCTGCGCGGCGATGGCCTTCACCCGGTCGTCGTGCGCGGCGATGATCAGGCTCTGGCCGGCGCCGTAGGACGATCCGGCGAACGCGATCTGGTCCGGGTTCGCCCGGTCGGCATGATTCTCCAGGATCCAGTCGATGACGGCGGAGCCGTCCGCCCGGTCCCGCGGCCCGGCGACGTCGATCTTCCCGGTCGATTCGGCCAGGCCCCGCTCGCTGTATGCAACGGCGAGATAGCCCCGGATCGCGAAGTTCGCCAGCATACCAGGGTAGGAACGCCAGCCGGTCGGCGCCAGCGGTGCCGGCAGGACGACCACCGGATGCGGCCCGGCGCCTTGCGGGACGAACACACCCGCGTCGAGCTGGACGTCCGGGTCCGCGCCGGGAATCCGAACGGACGCGAACGTCCCCGATCCCTGCAACTGCTGGAACTTGCCGGCGGTCGCCGACGGAAGCTCCCGGAAATCACCGCGGTCCAGGTTCTCCAACGCGCGGATCTCGGCGTCGAGCAGGGCCCGGTCCTGGGGGGCGAAATCGAAGACCGTCGTTCTCTGGGGGCTGGTGGCCACGCGTGGTGTCTCCTTGCCGGAAGTCGGAGCAGAACAGGTCAGATCGCCGGGCGACGTCAGACCGTGCCGTTGGCCATGTCGTTGACCGTGCCGTGAGGTGGTGGAATTCCATCGCTTTCTGCGGAGGGCGGTC